>CAZSTR010000007.1:0-59855 GCA_964609975.1 uncultured Ruminococcus sp.
CCATCTGGAGCATGGAGGTGCCCAGTCCCTGAGCCACCAGACCGCCCCATTTGTTTTCGGAAAAGCTG
Organism: uncultured Ruminococcus sp.; assembly: GCA_964609975.1. Lineage (GTDB taxonomy): Bacteria > Bacillota > Clostridia > Oscillospirales > Acutalibacteraceae > UBA5905. The sequence goes on from CAZSTR010000007.1 coordinate 69, forward strand.
ATGACGGCAAAGCCTACCATCTGAGCACAGCAGCCGGCGGTGGCAGCGCCGCCGGCGAGGCCGGTGATGCCAATCATGGCGCAGATGGCGGCGGAGCTGATGGGCAGTGTCAGAATGATGCCCACAACCACGGACACCAGTGCGCCCATGAGCAGGGGCTGAAGAACGGTGGCGGTGTTGATGAAATGGCCCAGCCAATACATGGCATAGGCGATGAGCGGACAAACCAGCTTCGCCGCCAGCATCCCGGACAGGATGGTGGTCACCGGGGTCACCAGAATGTCGATGTGGGTTTCCCTGGAAACGATTTTTCCAAGCTCCACCGCCATGATCACCACCACGAAGGCGCCGGCGGGGCCGGCGGTGACGGACAGGGGGGTGACCCCGTCCCCGGCGATAGTGGTTCCGAGACCGTTGCCGATCATGCCCACCACGGCGGCGCTCAACAGCACCAGCGGCGGCGCCTGCAGGGTATAGCCGATGGCCACGCCCAGTGCCGCGCCGGTGGCGGAGGTGGCGAAGCCGGCGATCTCGGTGAGAATGTCCAGGCCGGTGTATTGGCCGAGGGTTTTGAAGATGGTGCCGATGAGCAGGGTGGCGAAAAGCCCCAGTGCCATGCTCCCCATGGCGTCGATGAAATACAGCTTCGCCGCCGGACGCACATTCTTTTTCTGAAGAAATGCGGCAATTCGATTCATAAAAATGGCCTCCCCAAGGGTTTTATAGGGTTTTTATTTAGCATATCACGCGCCGTCGGCAAAAACAAGAGTGAAACCGCCCAATTTTTTTCGAACATTCCGCTGAAAAATTCGGGCGTTATTCCAAAAGCCCCTCAAAAACGGCGAAGTTTAGGGTTGACACTTTTCCTCAATAAGGATATAATAAAAATCGGTTCTGTGTGTCGCTTCGTTAGCCAAGCTGTAACAGGCGATACAAAATAAGGAAAGAAGTGGGGATACAGAAAGGCTATGCAGGAATTGGATTTGCAGACGATTTTTTCCGTTCTGCTTCGACGGATTCGCTGGATTTTGCTTTCGACTGTGCTGGCGGCGGTGCTGTTCGGCGTGGGAGCGAAGCTTTTTGTGGCGGAATCCTATCAGTCGAAATTTCAGATGTATGTCAGTAACTATTCCGATTTGAACGAGAGCAGCGAGACGAAGCAGAATGTTTCCTCCTCCGGACTGCTCGCTTCCCAGACGCTGACCGGCGAATATATCGTGATTTTGAAAAACGACCTGGTGCTCAACGATGTTTCTTCCCGTCTGGCGAAGCAGGGCTACACCATGACCGCGAACGACATTCGCAAGGCGCTGTCCCTGTCTGCTGAGGGCGAGACGGCGATGCTGAACATCTCCGCCACCACGAACAGCCCTCAGCTGTCCCGCGCGATTTGCGACGCGATGGCCTCTGTGGCGCCGGCAAAGCTGCGGGATGTGATGCGCATGGGCACCGCCACGGTGATGGCGCCAGCGAAGCTGGGCGTGAAGGTTGGTCCCTCGATTGTGAAGGATGCGGTGATCGGCGCTTTCCTGGGCGCGTTGATCAGCTGTGCGATGTTCATCATCCTGTATTTGACTGATAACACGGTTAGCGGCGAGCGAGAAATTCGCCGCCGCCTCGATCTCACGGTGCTGGGTGAAATCCCCAGCATCCAACCCGAAAAGAAAGGGGGCGCTGTTCGTGGCCGGAGAAAATAAGCGCGTTTCCGGGGCGGCGATGGAAAAGGCCGGACAGGTGCCGGTCTCCTTTCAAATCGCCGAGGCCTATAAAATGATTCGCACAAACCTTCTGTTCACCCTCGCCAACACTGACAACCGGGTGGTGGTGTTTTCCAGCGCCGAGCCGGGCGCGGGAAAGTCCACGCTCTGCTGCAATCTGGGCATCGTGATGGCGCAAACCGGGGCACGGGTTGTGCTGGTGGACGCCGATATGCGCAAGCCGGTGCAGCACCGCAACTTCCGCGTCAGCAAAGTGAAGGGTCTGTCCGGGATTCTCGGCGGCCTGCAGACGCTGGATGAGTGTATTCGTCCGAATGTGATGACCAATTTGGATTTGATTCCCTCCGGCGCGATTCCGCCGAACCCATCGGAGCTGCTGGGCTCTGACCGGATGATGAAGCTGCTGGATGAACTGAAAGCGCGGTATGACTATGTGTTCATCGACACGCCGCCGTTGACGGTGGTGGCCGATGCGCTAGTTTTGTCTCCCCGAACGGCCGGTGTGGTGCTTGTCGCCCGCCAACAGCAGACGGTGTATGATGAGCTGGGCGAGAGCGCCGAAGCGGTCAAGCAGGTGGGCGCGAATGTGCTCGGCGTGGTCGTGGTGGATGTGAAAAACACCGTCTCCCCCTATGTCCGTTCCAACAAAAATCGGTATTATCACTCGGTCAACTATGAATACAGCCATCGCTATGACGCCAAGAATCGGGATTGATTTTCACAGCCACTGTCTGCCGGGAATCGACGACGGGGCGGTGGATGTGCGAGAGTCGGTGGCGATGCTGCGCGAAGCTCTGCGACAGGGTATCCATACGGTGGTGGCCACGCCCCATTTTTATTACGGCGATGTGTCGCCGGAGCAGTTCTTTGCCCGGCGGGATGAGGCGCTGGCGACCTTGGAGCGCCAGCTTCGGTGCGAGTCGGATTTGGCCGGACGGCTTCGGCTGATTCCGGGGGCGGAGGTTCTTCTGCGCCGCGGGGTCGGGCGTTTGGATTTGCGTCCCTTCTGCCTGCGGGGCACGGATGCGGTGCTGTTGGAGCTTCCCTTTATGGAGCCGCCGAATTGGTTGTGGGACGAGCTGGAGAGCATCGCGCTGGAGCAACGGCTGACGGTGATTTTGGCTCATGCGGATCGCTATCGCCCCTGGTATTCCAAGGGAGTGATGGCGTCGGTGATGGATTATCCCGACCTGGTGGTTCAGCTCAATGCGGATGTGTTCTTGGATCGCCATGAATACCGCCGTTTGCGGGAATGGCTGCCGGAAACGGAGCGGCTGGTTCTCGGCTCGGATATGCACCATATCGACCGCCGGGCGCCCCATATTTCTGTCGCCAGCGAGCAAATGGTCCGCCACCGCTTTGGTCGTCGGTCCGGGCGCCTGTGGCTGGAGCAGATGGCGCGGGACGGCGCCGCTCTGTTGCGGGAAATGAACGAATAAACGAAAACAGACGGAAGCATATGCGCTTCCGTCTGTTTTTTCGCAATTCCCCGGCTGTGTCCGGGAATTTTTGTTTTGTGCTTGAGGCTCTGTCCTTTTTGGTAGAGGGGGAGTGTCAAGGCGCTTCCTTCGGCTTTTCTGCGTCGGGGGGTTCCGCCTTGTCGGAGGAGAAGCTCCGCAGGACAAACAGGGTCAGCGGCAACGCGCAGAGGAAGCTCAAGCCGTCGGCCAGCGGCTGGGCCAGCTGCAGCCCCAGCAGAGGCTCGGCGGAGGGGAACAGCGCCGGCAACACCCAGGGTAGCAGAACCACCAGCGGGATGAACAAAATCCCTTGCCGGGCCATGGCCAAAAAGCTGGCGCGTCCCACCAGTCCGATGCTTTGTAGGAGCATATTGCTCACGGTGAGCAGGGCTACCAGCGGAAAGCTCAGCCATTGCAGGCGCAGAGAGAGGATGCCGATGCGCAGCACCTCCGGGTCCTTGCTGAACAGTCCCACAAGCTGGGGCGCAAAGAGAAAGCCGATGACGGAAAAAGCCAGAAGGATGGCTGTTCCCACCTGCACGCAAAACCAATAGCCCCGTTTCACCCGCCGGTATAGCCCGGCGCCGAAGTTAAAGCCGCAAACCGGCTGAAAGCCCTGGCCAAAGCCCAGCATGGCAGAAAAGGCCAGGCTGGTGATTTTCGTAGCGATGGACATGGCGGCGATGGCGGCGTCTGCGCCGTATAGCCCGGCCATGCGGTTGAGGCAGACGGTGGAGAGGCTGGACAGCCCCTGGCGGCAAAGGGTCGGAAAGCCGCACCGAAAAATCGCCCGGAAATCCGCCGGATGGGGGCGAAACAGCCCCGGCCGGACGGCCAAATTACCCTTGCGGCCGCAGAAAAACAAAAGAAGGAAGAAGCTCACCAGCTGGCTGAGCACGGTGGCGGCCGCCGCGCCGGCGGTGCCCCAGCCCAGCGCGAAAATGAACAGCGGGTCCAGCCCCACATTCAGCACCGCTCCAAAGCCGATGCCGACCATGCTGAAGAAGGCATTTCCCTGATATCGCAACAGGTTGTTAAGCGTCAAAGAGGCGGTCATGTAGGGTGCGCCCAATAGGATGATGCGCAAATAGTCCTTGGCATAGGGCAGAATGGTTTCGGTGGCGCCCAGCAGACGAGTCAGCGGATCTAAAAAGATGAGTCCGCCCACCAAAAGGATGCCTCCGGCAATCAAAGCGGAAAAGAAGCCGATGGAGGCCATGCGCTCCGCTTCCCGGAAATGCCCCTGCCCTAGCAACCGGGAAATAAGGTTGCCGCTTCCATGGCCGAAGAAATAGCCGCAGGCCTGAATGATGGCCATGAAGGAGAACACCACGCCCACCGCGCCGGTGGCGCTGGTGTTGTGCATCAGCCCGACAAAAAAGGTATCTGCCATGTTATACAGGGCGGTCACCAGCATGGTCACAACCGTCGGCGCGGCCAGCCGGAGAATCAGCTTCTCCACCGGCTGGCCGGTCATTTGAAGGCGTTTTTTTTCCTGGGTCATGGACGCACCTCGCTCAAAGCAGCTGGCGCCGCAGGGCGTCGCCAGCTGCCGCCGCCAGATAGGCCGGCGGAATATCCAGCACGGTGCGGCAGCCAACGGCTCCCTGCCGGCGCAGGCGATGAGCGGCGCGGGCATAGGCCACCAGCACCGAGGAGGTGAATTCCGGGTTGGAATCCAGCGTCAGCCGATATTCGATGATGTGGTTGTGTTCGTCCCGGGTGCCGGTGCTGGCGCTGTGGAGCACTGTTCCGCCATGGGGGAGGGCGGCGTGCTGTTCGGCCATATCCTGCCGGGAGATGAAATGCACCGTGGTGTCGTATTCGTCAAAATAATGAGGCATGGTCACGATTTCCTGTTCGATACGCGCTCGGTCGGCGCCCTCCTTCGCCACCACATAGCATTCGCGGGTGTGCTTTTGGCGAGGGGACAGGGTGGGATGCTCGCCCCGGCGCACGGCCTCCAGCGCCGTTTCCACCGGAACGGTGTATTGGCGGGCGTCCTCCACGCCCTCGATGCGACGGATGGCGTCGGAATGTCCCTGGCTGACGCCCCGGCCCCAGAAGGTATAGGTGGAGCCTTCCGGCAAAATCGCCTGGGCATACGCCCGTGCCAACGAAAACAGGCCGGGGTCCCAGCCCACGGAGATGATGCCCAGCTGTCCCCCTTCCCGCGCCGCCCGGTCCACGGCGTCGAAATGCTCCGGGATGGAGGCGTGGGTGTCAAAGCTGTCCACGACGGTGAACTCCCGCGCCAGCGCGGGAGTTTGCTCAGGCAAATCGGTGGCGCTTCCGCCGCAAAGCACCAGCACATCTATGCGCTCCCGCCAGGCAGGAAGCTCGCTGGCCGCCACCGCCGGTGTCTGCGGGCTCGCCAAGCACAGGGAGCGGGGGTCGCGTCGGGTGAACACGGCGGCCAGCTCCATGTCCGGTGCCTTCTGCACCGCCAGCTCCACGCCGCGTCCCAGATTGCCATAGCCAAGGATACCGATTCGAATTGCCATTGTTTGTCACCTCATGTTTCTGTTGACGGTTGCGGTTTATTTTTTGTTGCTGATGAGAGGCTTGATTGCCTGATAAATTTCGCCGGATTTTTTGGCGTCTTTCAGCTCCTTCATCAGCGCATTGTTGATGCCCTGTTTGGTTTTATATTGCTGAATCATGCGCACAACCATGGGAACCAGCGCTTCATCCGAGAGCACCGCCCGCGCCTTTTCGGTCAGCGCATCCTTTTCAGTTTTGTTGTCCCGGCCGGTGCAGTCGATGACGATTTGCACATTCGCCTTGCGCTGGCGCCAATAGGTGACCAGCGCGTTGAAGCCGTTGTCCTTCGTGACCACGAAAAAGTGGCCGTCCCGCTGGCGCTCATGCTTGCAAATCAAATAGCCCAAATAGGAGGCCAGCTGGAAATCCAGCGCATTTTTCGTGCCCACCTCCACCTTTTGATAGAAAACCTGCGCCGCGGTTTCCTGCAGACGCTGGGCCAGGTCGAAGGTGAGGGTGTCGGCGTTTTTGCTGTAAAAAATGCACACCGCGTCCTTTTCCGACAGGCCGGAGACGCCATTCAGCCCCTCCACCTTCACATTTTCATAATCAATCAAATAATAATTCACGGCACACAGCCCCTTTCCTATGCAAGCCTATTCGCCGCCGAGAAATCTATGCCCCGACAGGCTCAAACCTTGAAAACCCAGCAGCGCTGGATTTGATAGCTGATGCAAAACAGCGCCACATCCACCAGGAACTTCACCAGCTCCTCCGGCAACACCGGCAGAAGGGGACAAAGCGCCGTAACCAGCCCGGCGCTGGCCAACAGCTGGCAGGCGCACAGCGCGTAGTATTTCCATAGGGTCTTTCCCAGCCTCTCACCGGAGCGAAACACCAGACATCGATTGAGGGAAAAATTCAGCAGAGAGGACAGCACCCGCGCGCCGGCGGTGGCTAACAGCAGCCGGAGAGTCTCCGTCAGCTCCAGCGGGGCGAACAGCAGGCGGCTGAAAAGGGAGAACAGCCCCAAATCCACCAAGAAGCACACAAGGCTTGCTCCCATATAGGCGAAGAAATGGCGCAAAATCAGCTTGTAGATGCGCATGCTGTCCCGAATTGGGCGAAAATGGCTGGTTTGGTTCTCCTCGATATAGATGGTTTCGATGGTCTTTTCGGCATAGGGTATGTGCAGTCGCCGCAGCTCCAGAAGCATATTGGTTTCATATTCGAAGCGCTCGCCGGCCACTTCGCAAAGGGGCGCCAAAAACGGCCGCGGAATCGCGCGCAGGCCGGTTTGGGTGTCCCGGATGCGCACACCGCACAGCAGGCGGAAGGCGAGACTGGTGGTGCGGTTTCCAAAGCGACTGCGGCGGGGAACCTCCGGGCCGTTGAAGCTTCGCGCGCCTAGCAGAAGGGTGGTTTCATCCGCCGAAATGGCCTCGGCCAGCCGAAGCACATCGGCGGCACCATGCTGGCCGTCGCCGTCCACGGTCACCACGCCCCGACAGTCCGGGCGCTCCGCCAAAATGAAGGAAAAGGCGGTTTTCAGCGCCCGCCCCTTTCCGCGGTTCACCTCATGGTGCAAAACGGTGACGCCGGGCAGAGTCTCTGCCTGGCGAAATGGCTCGGCGTGAGCCGCGTCGCTGCCGTCGTCGATCAGCAAAATGTCGGTCAGGCCAACCTGCCGCAGTCCCTCGATCACCCGCATCAGCTTTTCGTCCGGATTGAGAGAGGGAATCACGATTGTAATATCCATAGACTGCTCCTCTTTGTTTATCCCCGATTTTGCGGCCGTTTTCGGAACGGCCATCCGCTGAAATCCAGTTTACCACAGATTTCCGGCGGTTACAAGGGAAAGTTTGCGGTTTTTCGCCGCCGAAAAGGAAAAAGAAAGGGATTTGCTCCCGCAAAAGCGTGGAATTTTGCGCGGTTTGCTTGCAAAGAAGGGATTTCTGTGGTATGCTTAAATGAAATAATGGCGGAAAATGGCGAAAAGCGACGAAGGCGTTGCCAAAGGAAGGAAGGAAAGCGGTATGCGGATTGTGATCAAGGTGGGAACCTCCACGCTGGCGCACAGCACCGGTCTTTTGAATATTCGGCGAGTGGAGCGGCTGTGTGCCGTGATGAGCGATTTGAAAAACGCGGGTCACGAGCTGGTGCTGGTCTCCTCCGGCGCCATCGGCATGGGCGCCGGGAAGCTGTCTCTGGGCGGCCGTCCGGTGGACATTCCCACGAAGCAGGCGGCTGCGGCGGTGGGCCAATGCGAGCTGATGTATACCTATGACAAGCTGTTCACGGAGCACAACCACACGGTGGCCCAGCTGTTGCTCACTGGTGCGGATGTGCAGTATGAGGATCGGCGGCGCAATTTCCAGAACACGCTGTTCCGGCTGTTGGAGCTGGGGGCGTTGCCTATCATCAACGAAAACGACACGGTGGCCACCGAGGAAATCGTTATCGGAGACAACGACACGCTGGGAGCGATTTCCGCCATCAATGTGCAGGCGGATTTGCTGATTCTTTTGTCGGACATCGACGGGCTGTATACCGCCGACCCCCACACCGACCCCACGGCGCGGCTGTTGCCGGTGGTGGAGGAAATCACTCCCCAGGTAGAGGCGATGACCGGTGGCGCTGGAAGCCGATTGGGCACCGGCGGCATGAGCACAAAGCTACACGCGGCGGCCCTGGTCACTGAGGAGGGAATTCCGATGGTGATCGCCAACGGAAAAGAGCCGGAGATTTTGTATGATATTGTGGAAGGGAAGCCGGTCGGGACGCGGTTCCTCGCCCGGAGCGTGACGGTATGAAAACACAGGACTTATTGGAAAAGGCCCATGAAACGGCGGGAACGCTGTCGGCTCTCACCACCGAAAAGAAGAACGAGGCGCTGATTGCGATGGCGGTGGCGCTGGAAACGGCGACGGTGGCGATTTTGGAGGCCAACCGGCTGGATTTGTGCCGGGCGGAGGGGTCTGTGTCGCCGGTGATGCTGGATAGACTGCGCCTGACCGAGGAGCGGGTGGCGGCCATGGCGGAGGGAATTCGCCAGGTGGCGGCGTTGCCGGACCCAGTGGGTCAGCTGTTGGAGGAAACCGTGCATCCCAACGGGATGCGAATTTGCAAGCTGTCGGTGCCCATAGGCGTGGTCGCAGTGATTTATGAGAGCCGCCCCAATGTGACCAGCGATGTGGCGGCGTTGGCGCTGAAAAGCGGAAATGTGTGCGTTTTGCGTTGCGGCAAGGAGGCTTGGGGTACCTCGGCGGCGGTAGTGGCGGCGTTGCAGGAGGCGCTGGAGCAGACGGGTCTGCCGCCGACGCTTGTGCAGCTGGTGGAGGACACCTCCCGCACCAGCGCCATGGAGCTTATGCGGGCCAACGGGCTGGTGGATTTGCTGATCCCCCGCGGCGGCGCGGGGCTGATTCGCTCCTGCGTGGAAAACGCCACCGTCCCCTGCATCCAAACCGGAACGGGGATTTGTCACATCTATGTGGACAGGGCGGCGGATTTGGAGCAGGCGCTGGCGATCGTGGACAACGCGAAAATGAACCGCCCATCGGTGTGCAACGCGGCGGAGGTCTGCTTGGTGCATCGGGACATTGCGGAGCGCTTTTTGCCCCGGCTGGCGGAGAGGCTGACCGACCCGACGCGGGAGCATCCGGCGGTTTTGCGGCTGGATACGCGGGCGCAGGCGGTGATTTCCGGTCAGGCGGCGGAGCCGACCGATTTCGACACCGAATTTTTGGACTATGTGCTGGCGGTGAAGGTGGTGGATGACTTGGAGGAGGCTATCGGCCATATCCGCGCCCATTCCACCCATCACAGCGAGGCCATCCTCACCCAGGACGCCGCGGCCGCCGCCCGCTTCACGGCGGCGGTGGACAGCGCGGCGGTGTATGTGAACGCCTCCACCCGGTTCACGGACGGCGGCGAGTTCGGGCTGGGCTGTGAAATCGGGATTTCCACCCAAAAGCTGCACGCCCGCGGCCCCATGGGCCTGCGGGAGCTGACCACCTATAAATATGTGATTCTCGGCAACGGACAAATTCGGGAATGACGCCGAGACAGGAGGAAACGGAAATGAAAATCGGATTTATCGGTGCGGGTAACATGGGCGGCGCTCTGGCGGCTGCCGCGGCGAAAAGCGGCGAGGAGCTGTTGCTGGCCGACCGGGACATGGCGCGGGCACAGGCGCTGGCGGCGGAGCTTGGCGCGGCGGCGGCGTCCAATCGGCAGGTGGCTCAGGAAAGCGATTTCCTGTTTTTGGGCGTGAAGCCCCAGGTGTTGTCCGATTTGCTGGAGGAGCTGCGCGCGCCGCTCTCGGCGCGTTCGACGCCGCCAGTGCTGGTGAGCATGGCGGCGGGGGTGTCCACGGAGCAGATTTTCGCCTGGCTTTCGGCGGAAACGCCGCTGATTCGCATCATGCCGAACACACCGGCGGCGGTGGGCGAGGGGATGATTTTGTATTCCCCCGCCGGCGGCGTGACAGACGCCTCCGTGGAGGCCTTTTGCCGGTTCATGGCCGGCGCCGGCCGCCTGTGCGCTTTGCCGGAGAGCTGGATTGACGGCGCCAGCGCCCTTTCTGGGTGCGGCCCGGCGTTTGTGTATATGTTCATCGAGGCGCTGGCCGACGGAGGCGTGGAATGTGGCCTTTCCCGGTCGCTGGCGCAGGAGCTGGCGGCGCAAACGCTGTTGGGTGCGGCGAAAATGGTGCTGGAGAGCGGGAAGCACCCGGCCCAGCTCAAGGATGCCGTGTGCAGTCCCGGCGGCACCACCATCGCCGGTGTGCATGCGCTGGAGCAGAACGGCTTCCGCGGCACCGCCATGCAGGCGGTGCAGGCCGCCTATCAGAAAACGCTGGAGCTGGGGCGGACAAGCTCCTGCTGAACCTTTGGCAGAGCCGTTGTCCGGGGCGGAAAAGAAAAAACTGGACAAACAGAGAAAAGAATGGTACAATGGCGATAATCAGTTTGACTTTTTCAAGGAGGCAATTCAATATGACGAAAATGAAACGGCTGGCCAGTGGAATTCTGGCGCTGGCGCTGTGCTGTTGCGCGTTGCTCACCGGCTGCTCGGCGCCCCGCCTGACCATTGGCGGAACGGCGGACACGGCGGCGACCATCGGGGACACCACTCTGTCCACCGGCGAATATCTGGCCTACCTATACAATGTTTTCTATGATTCCTACTATTCTCAGGGGCTGTATCAGTATGCCCAGTATTATGATGTGTGGGAGCAGGAATACACCTATGGCGAGGGCGAAGACGCCAAAACGGTGAAATTCGACGAATATCTCAAGCTCTCCGCCCGGGATGCCGCGGCGCGCCAGGTGGTGCTGGAGAAAATGATGAAGGAATATGACATCTCCTGGGACGAGGAGGAGCTGAAGGCGCTGGAGGAGAGTCTGGCCTCTGTGAAGGAGGACGGCTATCTGGCGCTGGGCATCAACCGGGAGCATTTCGTCCAGGTCACCAAAAAGCTGAGCCTCAACGAGACCAGCCTGTTTTATTCGCTCTATGGCGAAAAGGGACAGAAGGCGATCAACGAGGCCGACCGTAAGGACTATTTCGACAAGAACTATGTTTCCTATAAGATGATTTCCATCCCGCTCATCGACGACAACGGCTCGGAGCTTTCGACGGAGAAGCAGAAGGAGGTCACCGACAAGCTGGAGGGATATCTGGCGCAGTATACCAAATCCGGCAACTTCGAGGCGGTTGTGGACGCCTATAACAAGGAAAACGCCGAAAAGGACGAGGAGGTCACAGCCAGCAAGGACGAGGACAACCGCCAGACAGTGGACGCCAGCCATTCCAGCAACGAAAAGCTGATGGAGGCGGTGCGCTCGGTGGATGTGGGCAAGGCCAAGGTGGTCACCTATAAGTCCGGCGGCACGACGCTGACAGCGGCGCTGGTTCTGCGTTTGGACATCCATTCGCCGGAGACCCTGTTCGCCGACAAGACGAAGGACATCCTCTATGGCATGAAATACGAGGAGTTCAACGCCGATGTGAAAAAGGCGATGGCGGAGCAGACCGTTCAGTTCAAGAAATCGGTGGTGCGCAAATGCGACCCCCAGAATTTCCTGACCGATGCGGTGGCTTGAGCTGAAGAGTGAACAAAAAGTGAAAAGGAGAGCGGAAGCCATGGGGCTTTCGTTCTCCCTTTTTGTTTTCTGCGGATTAGCTGGTGAAATCCTCCAACAGCACCGAAAGCTCATCCGTATTTTCCGCCGCCACACCCTGCTGAAGCTGTTCCCGGATTTCCGGCGGCAGGGCATGGACATAGACATCGAAAATCTGCATGGGTGCGGTGCTGTCGCCCTCGAAAACCGCCACCTGTCCTTCGAAAACGCCGATGGTGTAGGCCGGTGTTGCGGCGGCGGGGCTTTTTCCGAAATCGGCGGGCAAAACGAAGCGAAAAAGCACGAACAGGATAAGGGAGGACAACAAAAGCGCGGCGGCCAGCGCCAGCACAACGGTACGCAGGGTGGTGTTCATCGCCCGATTCTCCTTTGCTGTGAGGCTGATGGCGATAGTGTGTCCTCTTTGCGGAAAATTATGCCTCGGCGGCGAAAAAACGGCGTTTCTTTTTGAAAATAGGGCGCGAAAAGGCCGCTGACCGGAAAAAAGCGTAAAAAAATCGCTGTCTCTGCAAAAAAATGCCATTTTTGGTTTGACATTTTACCCGTTTTGCAATACTATTAAAGAGTATATTTCTATCCATCCGGCTGAACCGACCGTGTGTCGTCCGGAGCCTGTTTTCCAAAGGAGGAAACTGTAGCATGGCAAAAAAGCGAAGCTTTTCCGTTGCCGCTTTCCGGCAATGGTTACAACAGCTCCCCGTTCGCGCAAAAGCGATGGGACACGCGCTCCTTCATCCCACTGCGCAGGGCAAGGCCCGGATGCGGCGGGCGGCCCGGCGGCTTGGCCAGCTGGCGCTGACGGTCTGTTTGGTGGGCTTCATTGCGGTTTGCATTGTGGGAAGCGTGCTGGTCGTGTATATGGTCAACAACTTCGATGCGGAAAGCTACACCCCTGTTCTGGGCGAAATGTCCATGGACACCCGCTCGGTGATTTATGTGCAGAACAGCGCGGGAGAATGGGAGCCATATCATAATCTGCTGGGCGGAAACTCCGTCTGGACAGATTTGGACGAAATCCCCGTGAACCTGCAAAACGCCCTCATCGCTATTGAGGATGAGCGCTTTTGGGAGCATGACGGTGTGGACTGGCAGCGTACCGCCGGCGCGATGGTGAACCTGGTTGTCAACCGGGTGTTTCATATCGGCAACACCGAATATGGCGGCTCCACCATCACCCAGCAGCTCATTCGCGTCACCACCCAGAACAAGGACCACAGCATCAAGCGGAAGGTCAACGAAATTCTGGCGGCGATGGAGCTGGAGCGCAACGAAAGCTCCAAGCAGCAGGTGCTGGAGGCCTATTTGAACAATCTGCCCTTGACCGGCGATTTGGTGGGGGTGGGCATCGGCGCCCGCTACTATTTTGGAAAAGAGGTTCAGGAGCTGGATTTGGCCGAGTGCGCGGTGCTGGTGAGCATCACCAATAATCCGAGCATCTATGATCCCTATACCCATCCGGAAAATATCCGCCAGCGTCAGCGGGTGGTGCTGGCGAAGATGTATGAGCTGGAGATGATTTCCAAGGATGAATATCTCCAAGCGGTCAATAAGGAGCTGGTGTTCAAAAGCAGCGCCATCCATCAGCAGGTGCAGGATTATTATGTGGACCTGGTGGTGGAGGATGTCATCGCCGATTTGATGGAGGAATACGGCTACACCTATAACTATGCTGCCAACATGGTATACTACGGAGGCCTGAGCATTTATTCCGCCGAGAATCCTGCCCAGCAAAAGGCGGTGGAGGCAATTTATGCCAACGAGAACAATTTCCCGGCCCATCGTCAAAAGGATGAGGAGGACCCCCAGACGGGCTTCTTTGCCGTGGACTATGACGGCCGGGTTATCGCCACCATCGGCGGCCGGGGCAAAAAAACGGCCAACCGGGTGCTCAACCGTTCTACCCAGTCCTCCCGCTCCCCCGGTTCTTCGATAAAGCCGCTGTCCGCTTATGGGCCGGCGATTGACAAGAATCTGGTGCATTATTCCTCGTTGGTGCGGGATGCGCCCATCACCCTGCCGGATGGCACGAAATGGCCTCATAACTATAATGTGAAAACCACCCCCGACAACGGTGATGTCCTGTTGGGCGTGGCGTTGCAAAAATCCCTCAACACCGTGGCCGCCCGGCTGGTGCAGGAGCTGACGCCCCAGCGCAGCTTTGACTATGCCACGAAGACCTTCCAGCTGGATACGCTGGTGGAGGCGAAGGCGGTCAACGGCTCTATCAAAACGGACATCGCCCTTTCGCCTATGGCTTTGGGCGCTTTCACCGACGGCGTGACTGTGCGGGATATGGCCGCGGCCTATGGCGTTTTCGGAAGCGGCGGCTATTATAATGAGCCGTATACCTATTACAAGGTGGTGAAGGGGGAGGACGAATCCACCTCCACCCTGCTCACCGGCGGCAAAAAGTCCACCATGGTGCTGGATCCTCAGACCTGCTATGTGATGGTGAAGCTGATGGAGCGGGTGACCACGCTGGGCACGGCCGCGGACATCGGTAAGGCTTGGCCCGGCTGGGAGATTTTCGGAAAAACCGGAACCTCGGAAAGCAACCGGGATGTATATTTCGCTGGCGGAACCGCGTATTATTCAGCGGCTAGCTGGTTCGGCTATGACAACAACCAGGTGATGATTGGCACCCAGACGCGCTATGCCCGGAATTTGTGGAATCAGGCGATGAAGGCGTTGCACGCCAATCAGGAAATTAAAGCTGTTGAGCGGCCCAGCGGTGTAGAGGAACTGCTGTATTGCACCACCACCGGACTGCTGGCCACGGACGCCTGCCCCGGAACAGACACGGGCTATTATAAATCCACCAACATCCCCGGCCAGTGCGAGAGCCATCCGGGCAAGCCGCTGAATGTGGCCGAGGAGCCGGCAACGGAGCCCGACACCGGCGCGGAGCCCTCCGATACCACCGCGCCGACCACAGCCACTACAACGGGCGCCGGGGACACCACCGCTGCGCCTATCGGGGAGAGCACCACCGAGGCCACAGAGGGCACGACCCAGCCCTCCGCCACCGGAACAACCGCTGAAGCGGCGCCGCAGAGCTTGAGGTGAGCGGCATGGGAAAAAGCTTTTCTTCGAACGAAAAACGCCAGCTTGTGCTGGTGGATACGCGGGTTCTCCCGGAGGTGGTTCTGCGCACGCTGAAGGCGAAGCGTCTTTTGCAGACCGGAAGCGCCACCTCGGTTTCGGAGGCGGCGAAGGCGGCCGGGCTATCCCGTACGGCGTTTTATAAATACCGGGACGCGGTTTTGCCCTATGACGAGGAGACGGCGGGACACACGGTTACGGTGCAGCTGCTGCTGCGCCACACTCCTGGCGTGATTTCCCGTGTTTTGGATGGCTTCGCCCGCGCGGGCGCGAACATCCTCACGGTCAACCAGAATATCCCCTCCGGCGGCGTGGCCAGCGCCTCCGTTTCCGCCCGCATAGACCAGCTGTTGATGCCGGTGGATGAATTTCTCCGTTCGCTGGAACAAATCGAGGGTGTCCAGCGGGTCAGCGGCGTCACCGACCGGTGACAGCCGGATGTCCAAATCGGCAGGCCCTCTGCCCTGTGATGAAAAGTAAAGGATGGTTTTCATGGTTAATATTGCTGTTTTGGGCCACGGTGTGGTTGGCTCCGGCGTTGTGGAGGTTTTGCATCAGAACGCCGCTGGAATTCGCACGAAGGCCGGCGATACCATTGAGGTGCGTCGGATTCTGGATTTGCGGGAATTCCCGGAGCTTCCCTATGCCGACCGGTTCACGAAAAATTTCGAGGATATTCTACAGGACACAGATATCCGGATTGTCGTGGAAACCATGGGCGGCCTGCACCCGGCCTATGAATATGTGCGCGCCTGTTTGGAAAACGGAAAAAGCGTGGTCACCTCCAACAAGGAGCTGGTGGCGGCGAAGGGCGACGAGCTGTTGGCGGTGGCGCGGGAGCACAATCTGAATTTCCTATTCGAGGCCAGCGTGGGCGGCGGAATTCCGATTTTACGGCCGATTGACCAGTGCCTTGCGGCCAACGAGGTCTTCGAGGTGGCTGGAATTCTCAACGGAACCACCAATTTCATGCTGACGAAAATGATTCAAGAAGGGATGTCCTTTGAGGGGGCACTGGCGCTGGCGCAGAAGCTGGGCTATGCGGAGCGCAACCCCGCCGCGGACATCGAGGGCACCGACGCCTGTCGGAAAATTGCCATTTTGGCCTCGCTGGCCTTCGGAAAGCATGTGCCTCCGGAGGAGGTTTATACCGAGGGCATCACCGGAATTACCGCGCGGGATGTGGCCTATGCCGCTGCCTGCGGTGGGGTGATCAAGCTCATCGGCCGTGTCACTCGCACCGAGGACGGCCATCTGTTCTGTCTGGTGGCGCCGATGATTCTCCCGCGGGAGCATTTGCTGGCGGGCGTGGACGATGTGTATAATGGTATCATGGTGCGGGGCGACAGCGTAGGCGATGTGGTGTTCGTCGGTCGCGGCGCCGGAAAGCTGCCGACGGCCAGCGCGGTGGTCGCTGATGTGATTGACGAGGTGAAGCACCTGCGTGCCCGGAAATATCTGTTCTGGGAGCGTGGAGTCGCCGGATATGTGCGCGACCATCGGCTGGCGCCGGCGGTGATGCTGCTGCGCTTCACCTGCGAGGAGGATGCCGGAGCACTCATCCAAATCGGGCGCGCCTTCGGCGATGTGCGGATGGTTTCCGTGCCGGATGCGCCGGAAAACGAGGTGGCCTTTATCACCCCCAGTATGCCGGAATGTCTGCTCATGGAAAAGGTGGCCGATTTCACCGGAATGACACTCACGCGGGCGTTGCGCTTTTATGGACACCAGGAGTGAAAACCGACCGGGGGAGACCGGCCGCTGAAAAGGCCGGTTGCTGAGGAGAATCGTCGCCGAAAAAGCGACAGATGGGAGACAGGGTTATGTTAGTGGTACAAAAATTCGGAGGCAGCTCGGTGGCGGATGCCCGCCGGGTGATGCACGTGGCGCAAATCGTCACGGATATGTATAAAAAGGGGAACGATGTGGTGGTGGTGGTCTCCGCTCAGGGGGACACCACCGACGACCTCATCGCCAAGGCGGGGGAAATCAACCCCCGTGGAAGCAGGCGGGAAATGGATATGCTCATGGCCGCTGGCGAACAGATTTCGATTTCCCTGCTGGCGATGGCCATCGACAGCCTGGGCTTCCCGGCGATTTCTCTGCTGGGCTGGCAGGCGGGCTTCGAGACCAACACCGCTTATAGCTCCGCCCGTATCAAGCGGGTGCGCCCGGAGCGAATTCGCGCCGAGCTGGATAAAAAGCGTATCGTCATCGTCGCTGGCTTCCAGGGGTTGAATAAATATGATGACCTGACCACGCTGGGCCGCGGTGGCTCCGACACAAGCGCGGTGGCGATTGCCGCGGCGATGCACGCCGACCTGTGCCAGATTTATACTGATGTAGAAGGGGTGTATACCGCTGACCCGCGGAAGGTGCCCACGGCGCTCAAGCTGGCGGAAATCACCTATGACGAAATGCTGGAGCTGGCCACCTCCGGCGCGCAGGTGCTCAACAACCGTTCTGTGGAGATGGCTAAAAAATACAATGTGGAGCTGGAGGTGCTGTCCAGCATGGCGAATGCGGCCGGCACCAAGGTCAAGGAGGTAACAAAAATGGAAAAAATGCTCATCAAGGGTGTGGCCAAGGACGACAGCGTGGCCCGCATTTCTGTGGTTGCGTTGCCGGACAGCCCTGGTATCGCCTTCAAGGTGTTTTCGCGGGTGGCGAAGGCGCATATCCCGGTGGACAACATTCTCCAGTCGGTGGGACGCGACGGCACGAAGGATATCGCCTTCACCGTGCCGGCGCAAAACGGCGACGAGGCCGTGGCGGCGCTGCGGGAATATTGCGACATGATGGGCGCCCAGGAGCTGCGTTGTGAAACCGATGTGGCGAAGATTTCCATTGTGGGCGCCGGCATGGAAACCCATGAGGGTGTGGCCTCCGGAATGTTCGAGGCGCTGTCCGATGCCAACATCAACATCCAGATGATTTCCTCCAGCGAAATCCGCGTGTCGGTGCTGGTGGCGAAGGCGGACGCCGACCGGGCTGTGGCGGCGGTGCACGATTATTTTTTCAATAAATAACCACCGGGAGGAGGAGCCGGATATGGCGGAGCGGAAAAACACCCAGGTGCTTTGTTTTGCCAACAACAAGGGCGGAAGCGGAAAATCCACCACCTGCGCGAATGTGGGCTATGCGCTGGCGCAGATGGGGAAGCGGGTGCTGTTGCTGGACGGCGATATGCAGCTTAATCTCAGCCTTTCCTTTTTTCCTGAGGAGACGGTGCTGGAGATGGCGCAAAGCCAGAAAAACCTCTATCATGCTATTCGGGAGCAGAAGCCGCTGACGGAATATATCGTACCTACGGCGTATCCGGGGCTGGATTTGATTCCCTCCTCGACGCTGATGAGCGGCATCGAATATGAGCTTTTCACCAAATGGCAGAGAGAACTGATTTTGAAAACCTGTCTGGAGCCGGTGAAGGACAGCGGCGTGTATGATTATATCCTTTTGGATGCGCCGCCGACGCTGGGCGGCTGGGTGATGAACCTGCTGTGCGCGTCAGATAGACTGATTTTGCCGGTGGAGGCCAGCCCGTGGGGGCTGTTTGGTTTGGCGAATATGTTTGAGTTCTATGGCACCGTGCGGCGGATGAATCCGGCGCTTGAGCTGATGGGTGTTGTGCTCACGAAGGTGTCTGTGCGCAAGAATTATTTCAAGCAAACGCTGGAAACACTGCGGGAAATGCCGGATGTGACCCTGTTCGACAGCCTGATTCGGGTGGACAGTACCATCGAATGGGCGCAGGACAGCAGTCAGCCGGTGGGCGCCTATAAGGCCTCCAGCCGCAGTGCCCAGGAATTTGTTGCTTTGGCAAAGGAGGTGGATCGATATGCCCGTGGGGAAAAACAGTCTGGCGCGTGCCGCTAAGGCGGCCACCGCACCGGCTTCGGCCGAGGTGACGGCGGAGGAGCAGATCCAGCCCGTCGACGCGGCGAAAAAAGCACCGGCTTCGACAACGAAAACGGCGAAAAAGCCGGCGGCGAAAGCGGCGAAGCCCGCCACCAAGTCCGGAGCGACGAAGGCCGGCGCGAGCTCCTCCGCCGCCAAGAAAAGCGCGGCGAAGCCCGCCGCTGAGGAAAAGGCGGTGACCCCCGCTTCAAAAAAGAGCACCGGCGCACCGTCGCGGGGAGCGAAGAAGCCCGCCGCGAAGCTCGTCGGCGAAAGGGTTGCGCTGGGAGACGAATTGCCCGTTTGGTTGCTGTGAGCGTGGCTTGTGAAACGCGCGCGCCCTCTGCCTTGTGCAGAAGGGCGCGTGCTTTTTTGCTTGTTGGGGACTTTATGGTGAAACCGCTGTCGAAGAAAGAGAGGAAATAAGAAAAACGGCGGAGCTGACGAAAAAAGCAACAAAATAGCCGGAAATTTCCGCTTTGTGAAAAATATTTTACGAAAAATAGACTTTTCTTTGTTTTTTACCGAATCTGTGGTAGAATATAATCAATTCCGAAATCAAAACGGGGCTTGAAGCGGGGGAAAAGGGCAACATGAGAAAACACAGCTTTCCACATGGAATTCATCCGGCGGTGGATGGAAAGGCGCTGACCGCGGAAAAGGCGATCCAGGCGTTTCGCCCGACGGGCGAGGGCGTGTATCCGCTGAACCAGCATATCGGCGCGCCGGCGGAGCCAGTGGTGCAGGTGGGCGACCCGGTGCTGGTTGGGCAAACGCTGGCGCGGCCGACGGCCTTTCTTTCAGCGGCGATTTGCAGCGGGGTTTCCGGCCGGGTGAAGACCATCGAGCCGCGTCTGACCGCCGATGGGAAAAAGCAGCTGTCGATTGTCGTGGACAACGACGGCCGCTTCGAGCCGTTGGCGGAGCTGGGACAGTGGCGTGACCCGGCCGCCATGTCCGCCGAGGAGATTTTGGCCGCGATTCGCGCCGCAGGGGTTGTGGGGCAGGGCGGCGCCGGGTTTCCGACGGATGTGAAGCTGACCGTGAAGGGGAAAGAGCCGGACACGGTGATTATCAACGCTGCTGAATGTGAGCCGTATCTCACCTCCGATTATCGGATGCTGTTGGAATATCCCGACAGGCTGTTGGAGGGGCTTGAGGTTTTGTTGTGCCTCTTTCCCCGGGCGCAGGCGGTGATTGCCGTCGAGGATAACAAGCCCCGTGCCATTTCGGCACTGCGGGCGAAAATCGACAGTCCCCGCATCCGGGTGATGCCGCTGAAAACGAAATATCCCCAGGGCGGAGAGCGGATGCTGGTGTATGCCGCCACCGGCCGCCGGCTCCATTCCGGCCGTTTGCCGGTGGATGCGGGCTGTCTGGTGCTGAATGTGTCCACGACGGTTTCGGTGGCATGGGCAGTTTGTCATCGAACGCCGCAAATTCGGACGGTGGTGACCGTCACCGGCGAGGCAGTGGCCCGGCCGGGGAACTGGATGGTGCCGGTGGGGAGCAGCTGGCGCGAACTGTTGGAGGCGGCGGGCGGCTTGCGTTGTCCGGTGCAGAAGCTGGTGGCGGGTGGCCCGATGATGGGGATTTCTCTGGAAACGGTGGAGGTGCCGGTGGTGAAAACCTCCTCGGCGCTGGTGGCGCTGGAAAAGGACGAGGCGGCGCTGTGGGAGCCGACCGCCTGCATCCGGTGCGGCCGCTGTGTGCGTGCCTGTCCGGAGCTTTTGGTGCCGGTGGAAATGGCGCGGGCGGCGGATCGGTTCGATTTGGCGGCCTTTGAACGGCTGGGCGGGATGGAATGTATCGGCTGCGGCTGTTGCACCTATGTCTGCCCGGCGAAAAGGCGCTTAACCCAAAGCTTTTTGTATGCCCGCAAAGCGATTGCAGCAGCGCGGAAAAGCGAAAAAACGGAGGGAGAAGGGGGAACGGAGTGATGCTCAACGGCTCGGTAGCGCCCCATGTGCGGGACGGAAGCGCCACCGCCACGGTGATGCAGGATGTGGCGATTGCACTGACGCCGTCATTGGTGTTCGGCGTGTTTTTGTTTGGGCTGGGGGCGCTGGTGCGCATTCTCCTCAGCGTGGCCGCTTGTGTTTTGGCTGAATGGGTGTATGAAAAAGGGATGAAAAAGCCCTCGACCGTGGCGGATGGAAGCGCGGCGGTGACGGGGCTGATTTTGGCGATGAATTTGCCCGCGACGGTGCCCTGGTGGATTCCGGTGATGGGCGGTGTGTTTGCGATTTTGTTTGTGAAGCAGGTATTTGGCGGCTTGGGTCAGAATTTCATGAATCCGGCACTGGCGGCGCGCTGTTTTCTTCTGCTGTCCTTCCCAGCGCTTATGGGCGGCGTGATGCCTGCCGTGGGCGAGGTGGCCGGAGCGGACGCGGTTGCGTCCTTTTTCCGGCGGATGACCACTCTTTCGGTGGACGGGATGACCGCCGCCACCCCGCTGGCTGTGTTGCGCCAGGGGGAGAAGTTGGATTTGCTTCAGCTGTTTTTCGGCTTCCATTCCGGGTGCATCGGCGAAACCAGCGCCCTGGCGATTTTGCTGGGGGCGGCGTATCTGCTGGCGCGGCGGGTGATTTCTCTGCGGATTCCGGTAAGCTTTGTAGGAAGCACGCTTGGATTCATCGTGCTGTTCCGGCTGTTACAGGGGAACGGCCTGCCCACGGGAAATTATCTATTGGGCCAGGCGCTTTCCGGCGGGCTGTTGGCCGGGGCGGTGTTCATGGCCACCGATTATGTCACCAGCCCGATCACTTCCGGCGGCCAGTGGATATACGGCGTTTTGCTGGGTCTGCTGACGGGGCTGTTTCGGGTGTTTGGGTCGTCCCCGGAGGGGGTTTCCTATGCAATTTTGATTGGCAACACGCTGGTTCCGCTCATCGAACGGGTGAGTCTGCCGCGCCCCTTTGGCCTGCGGCGGCGGGCAAAGGGAGGGGCAAGCGCATGAAAACGGTTTTCAAAAACACGGTTATTTTGCTAGCGATTACGCTGGTGGCGGTGACCGCCCTGTCCTTTGTGTATGCGCTGACGCGTGCGCCCATTGCCCGGGCGGAGCAGAAGCGGAAGGCGGAGGCCTATCAGCAGGTGTTTGCGGTGGCGACCGGCTTCGCGGATTGCCTTGATGCTTCTGCGCTGGCCGCCTTCAACGCCGCCCGCACCGACGGGGCATGGGTGGAGGAGGTGCTGGCCGCGGAAAGCGCGGCTGGCGCGCGACTGGGCTATGTGATGACGGCGGTTTCCTCCAAGGGCTATGGCGGGGAGATCCGGCTGGCGCTGGGGATCGATGCCGGCGGCACGGTGGTGGGCTATGCGGTGCTCAGCCATGGCGAGACGCCCGGCTTCGGCGCCCGTTGTACCGATGCGGATGTGCAACAGCAGTTTCTTGGAATTCGAAGCGCCGAGGAGGTGGACGGCATCGCCGGAGCCACCTATACCACCAACGCTTTGCGGCAACAGACGCAGGCCGCCCTGGAGCTGGCGGCGATGCTGGGAGGGACGGACGGATGATGAAAAAAGCATGGGAGCGGCTGTGGAACGGCCTTGTGAAGGAGAACCCCACCTTCGTTTTGATGCTGGGGATGTGCGCCACGCTGGCGGTGACCACCTCGGCGCTCAACGGCCTGAGAATGGGTCTGTCCACGGCGGCGGTGCTGGTGCTGTCCAACACCATGATTTCCCTGCTGCGCCGGGTGATTCCCGATGGGGTGCGGATGCCGGCGTATATTCTGGTGATTGCCTCCTTTGTGACGGTGGTACAGCTGCTCCTGCAGGCCTATTTGCCGGCGCTGTATACGGCGCTGGGGATTTTCATTCCGCTGATTGTGGTGAATTGCATCATTCTCGGCCGCGCCGAGGCCTATGCCTCCAAAAATCCGGTGCTTCTCTCCGCCTTCGATGGGCTGGGCATGGGGCTTGGCTTCACCCTGTCGCTGACGGCGATCGGGCTGGTGCGGGAGCTTTTCGGAAGCGGCACCGCCTTCGGGGTGCGGGTGATGCCGGAGTGGTTTCAGCCGGTTGGAATTCTGGTGATGGCGCCCGGCGCGTTTTTTGTGCTGGCGCTGTTGGCCGCTTTGCAAAACCGGCTGAAGGCCGCCGCCGATGGAAAGCCGCCGGTGACCTCCATGGAGGGCTGTGGCGGGAATTGCGCCGCCTGCATGGAAAAACCGACAGAGCGGGGAGGAACGCCCCATGATTAAAACCCTGTTTTTGACGCTGTTGACCACGGCGCTGATAAACAATGTGGTGCTCAGCCAGTTTTTGGGGCTTTGCCCCTTTCTCGGCGTGTCGAAAAGCGTGAAAACCGCCGCGGGCATGGGTGGCGCTGTGATTTTCGTTATCACCCTGTCCTCGGCGCTGACCAGCCTTTTGTATTCCGGGGTGCTGGTGCCGTTGGATTTGACCTATCTGGAGACGGTGGTGTTCATTCTGGTGATTGCGGCGCTGGTTCAGCTGGTGGAAATGGCTCTCAAAAAGCTAAGCCGCGGTTTGTATCAGGCGCTGGGTGTGTATTTGCCCCTCATCACCACCAACTGCGCTGTGCTGGGCGTGGCGCTAACCAATGTACAAAACGGCCACGGCTTCGGAATGAGCGTGGTCAACGGCTTCGGCACGGCGCTGGGCTTTGCACTGGCGATTGTGATTTTGGCCGGTCTGCGGGAGAAAATGGCCGGAAACGATGTTCCGCCGGCCTTTCAGGGGATGCCTCTGGTGTTGCTGACGGCCGGGCTGATGGCGATTGCATTTTCCGGCTTTTCCGGTCTGCAGTTTTGAGGGGGGATACGAAGAGTGATGGGAATGGTGGTGCTGGCCGTTGGAATTGTCGGCGGACTGAGCCTGTGTATCGGCCTCCTTTTGGGAGCGGCCGGTCGGCTTTTTGCGGTGAAAACGGATGGGCGGGAGAGCGCCCTGCGGGAGGCTCTTCCCGGCAACAACTGCGGCGCCTGCGGCTATGCCGGGTGCGATGCGCTGGCCGCCGCTTTGGCGGCGGGCGAAGCGCCGCCCGATGCCTGTCCGGTGGGCGGCGCGGCTGTGACCGCGCAGGTGGCGGCGATTCTTGGCGTAGAGGCTTCGGCCGGACCGCGGCGGGTGGTGTTCGCGGCCTACTCCGGGACCTGTGACCGCCGGGAGCAACGCTATCGCTATTTCGGCGCCGCCGATTGTCGCCAGGCGGCGGTTGCGCCGGGCTATGCGGGGGCGGGCTGTGCCTATGGCTGTTTCGGCTTCGGCTCCTGCGCGGCGGTGTGCCCCGCCGATGCGATTTGCGTGAAGGGCGGGGTGGCGGCGGTGACGGCGGAGCGGTGCATCGGCTGTGGCAGGTGCGTAACGGTCTGTCCCCAGAAAATCCTTGCTATGCGGCAGGACAAGCGGACGGCGGCGGTGGGGTGCTCTTCGCCGGAGCCGGGGAAAGCAGTGAAGGCGGTGTGCGCCGCGGGCTGTATCGGCTGTGGCCTTTGTCAAAAGGCTTGCCCCGTTGGGGCAATTCGTGTGAAGGAGCATCTGGCGCGGGTGGACGCCTCTCTGTGCGTCGGCTGTGGCGTCTGCGTGCAAAAATGCCCGGCGCAGGTGATTCGGCTGATGAAGGAAACCGCGCCGGAATAAGTTTCTTGTATATTTTTGGCGGTTTTGTCTCATAGTAACGGCAGAGGAAATATCGAAGCTGGAACAAAGGAGAGAAAACCGATGAAGCGTTTTTGGATAGGATGGCTGTGCGTTGGACTGCTGTTGGGGTTGACCGGCTGTGGAGAAGACAAAAAGGAGCCGGCGCTGACCGGAGCGCGGCTGGGGGTCGGCTGTGTGGCCGCCTGCGAGACGGAGGAGAAAACCGAAGCGCGCTTGCGCGCCACGGTGGCGGCGGTGTTGTTGGATGCTGATGGGCGCATTGCGCAGTGTCGTCTGGATGAGCTGGAATTTTCGGCCGCGGCGGACGGGAAAGCGCCCAAAAGCCTCGCCGCTTTGCGTTCCAAGGGGGAGGCGGGCGCGGACTATCTCCCCGGCGAACGGGAAACCGGCGGCCCGTCGGAGCTGAAAACCAGCTGGCGTGAACAAGCGGCGGCTTTCGCCGATTTCGTGAAGGGAAAAACAGCGGGTGAAATCGCCGGACTTGCCGCCACCGACGGCAAGGCTTCCGGCGTGGAGGGGTGCGATTTGCTGGTCACCGATTTCATCGAGGCTATTGGAAAGGCGGCGGCGTTGGCGCGAAAAACGGAGGCTGCCGCCGACGGAGATCTGCTGACGCTGGCAATTTTGGCGGAGCGGGGCTCGGCGTCCGCGTCGGACACGCTCCAATACGATTTGGAGCTGGCCGCCGTTACCTGTCGGGAAAGCACGGTGACCGGCTGCTTCACGGACACCCTGTCGGTGAAGCTGACGGTGGAAAACGGAAGGCTTATTGCCCCCTCAGGCGCCCTTCAAACTAAGCGGGCCATGGGTGATGGCTATGGAATGAAGGCCGCCAGCGCCTTGAAAAAGGAATGGCATGAGCAGGCGGCGGCCTTTGACCGGGACTGTGAAGGAAAAACCGTGGCGACGATTCAGAACGCTGTTCCGGCCGCTGACGGGAAGCTGGACGGCATCTCCGGATGCACGGTGGAGGTGTCCGGGCTGTGGAAGGCGGTTTTGAGGGCCGCGGAAAAGGAAAGCTGAAAAACGCAGACGGCCGGGGTTTTCCCGATGAGGCGTTTGCGGGGGGACGAAAAGGATGAAAAAACGGAGCTTTTGTCTATGTCTTGTGGGATGCCTGCTGGGGACGCTGGTGGGCTGTGGAGGAGAAAATCGGCATACGGTGACCTATATGAATGTGTTCGACACTTTGACGGTGATCACCGTCTATGGCCGCTCCGACGAGGCGTTCGCCACCGAAGAGGAGCGCTTTCACGAAAAGCTGGCGGAGTATCACCGGCTGTTTGACATCTATACCGATTATGCGGGGACAAACAACCTGAAAACCCTCAACGACGCGGCCGGCGGCCAGCCTGTGGAGCTGTCCGGGGAAGTGTTATCCCTGCTGGAATATGGGTTGGAGGCCTATGCAGAAACAGAGGGACGGGTGAATATCCTGTTCGGGGCGGTGCTGTCTCTGTGGCACGAATGCCGAGAGCAGGCGAAGAAAAATCCAGCGGTGGCCGCTCTGCCTGCGGAGGTGGCGCTCCGCCGGGCGTCCGCCCATACCGCTCCCTCCTGTTTGGAGCTGAACTGGGAAAAGGGCACCGCCCGCATCACCGATCCGGAGGCCCGCGTGGATGTGGGCGCTATCGCCAAGGGCTATGTGGTGGAACGGATGGCGGCCTTCGCCCGGCAGGAGCTGGGCTGGGAGTCGGCGCTGTTGAATGTTGGCGGAAATGTGCGGGCGATTGGCGGAAAAGGCGCGCTCGCCACCCCCTTTGTGATTGGTTTGGAAAACCCCGATGGGGACGGAGAGGCGTATCTGGCGCGGGTGCAGGTTGCCGACGGCGCGGTGGTGACCAGTGGCGATTATCAACGCTATTATACCGTCGCAGGGAAGCGCTATGCCCATATCATTGATGTGGACACGCTATACCCGGCCACGGAAATGCGGATGGTGAGCGTTTTGTGCGAGGACAGCGGTCGGGCGGATATGTGGTCCACGGCGCTGTTCACACTCTCTTTGGAAAAGGGGCAGACGCTGGTGGAAAAAAACGACGGGCTGGAGGCGGCATGGGTGCTGGCGGATGGGCGCGTGGTGTATTCCGCCGGATTTTCCGCCTTTTTGAAGAAATGACGGAGGAGCTATGAAAAAATCGGCGGCGGTTTCCCGGCCGCATCCGGCGGCGCGTCTGGGCGCCTGTCTGTGGATGCTGGTGGTGGGGGTGATGGGCGTGGCTCTGGCCTGTGTCGGATATCGGGTCTTTCGGGCGGATTATCGGCGCAGTGTGCCGGAAACGGTGCCGCTGGACGGGGTGGAGGCGCTTTCCCTTCTGCCGGAGGCGGCGGAGCGGTTTGGGGTGGCGTCCGTGGCCGCGGCGCTGGACAACCGAAAGCAGGTGGGCGGCTATGTGGTGGTGACGGAGGAGCCGGGCTATCGTTCAAAAATTCGGGTTTGCGCCACCTTCTCCGCCGACGGGCGGCGGCTGGTGGGGATGCGGGTGCTGTCCCAAAACGAAACCGAGTATCTGGGGACGCGGATTTCCGACGAGCGCTTTGCGGCTGCCTTCTCCGGCCGCAAAATGCCGGTGAAGCTGGCTGGTTCTCCGGCGCTTGGCGCGGCGGTGGATGGCCTTTCCGGATCCACGGTTTCGGCCGAAGCGGTGGTGCGTGCGGTGAACAACGCCCAAAAATATCTGCTTGCGGCGGGAATTGTGGAATGAATTCGCGTTGGAGTTTTACAAACCGGATAACGAATGGCAAAACATCCGAATTGTAAAGCTTCGACTACATAATATGGAGGCGAACATGGCGGTTCAGAAGAAAAATGGAGAGTCGGTGCGCTGGCGGCGTGGCGATGGCTGGCTATTGCTGGCGGTAGGGGCTTGCACCCTGTTGCTGGCTCTGGGGCTTTGGCTTTTTTCGGAGTGGACGGCACGCCGGGGGACGCTGGCGGTGGAAATCACCGTGGCCGGTCATTCGGTGGAGTGGTGCTCGCTGGCCGAAAATCGGGAGCTCCTGGTGGAGGGTGTCGGCGGAACCAATCGGGTGGTGATTCGGGGCGGCCGGGTGACGGTGTTCGAGGCCGACTGCCCGGACGGAATTTGCGTCCGTCATCGCCCGATTTCCCGGTCGGGCCAGAGCATCGTGTGCCTGCCCCACAGAGTTTGTGTGGCAGTCGTCGGCGGGGCGCCGACAGTGGACGGGGAGGCGTGACAGATGAAGCAAAAAACAGCCTTGTATGGACTGCTGACGGCGCTGGCGCTGGTGTGTAGCTATGTGGAGGTTCTTTTGCCGTTGCCGCTGGGAATTCCGGGGGTGCGGCTGGGGCTTGCCAACGGCGTGGTGCTGGTGGCGCTGATGAAAATGGGGACGGCGGATGCTTTTGCGGTGAATGGGCTGCGGATTTTGGTGGCCGGGTTGACCTTCGGGCACCCGGTGAGTATGCTGTATAGTCTGTGCGGCGGTCTGTTCAGCCTTTGCGTGATGACGCTTTGTCGGCACTCCGGCCGGTTCAGCGTTTTGGGGATAGGCATGGCGGGCGGTGTGTGCCACAACATTGGCCAGCTGCTGGTGGCCGGGGCCTTGATGGGCACCGCCCGGCTGTGGTGGTATGCGGTGGTGCTGTTGCCGGTGGGGTTGCTCACCGGCGCTGGAATCGGTTTGGTGGTGTGTTTGTTGCTGCCGCGGCTGAAGGGGCTGAGCTGAGGCAAAAATGACTTGACTTTTTGGGGGGGGAGGGTATATACTATGATGAGAAAAAACGGCGCCGCAGAAGGATTTGCGGCGGATAAAAGGAGCGAGCGGAATGAATAACCCAGTTGTTCGGGGCTGGTATGCCGACCCGGAGTCCCGTGTCTATGGCGACAAGGTGTATATGTATGTGACGAAATCTCTCCCCTTCGAGGAACAGCATAATCTGGATTTGGTTGTCACGGAGGATTTGGAAACCTTCACGGTGGTGGAGGATATTCTGGACATGGATACCTTCCAAGGCGCCGATTTTGCCATTTGGGCGCCGACGGTGGTGGAAAAGGACGGGAAATATTATTTGATTTTCGCCGCGAACAACATCATGAAGGACCATGAGGCCGGCGGCCTGTATATCGGCGTGTGCGACACGCCGACCGGCCCCTTCAAAAATGTGTTCGCAGACGGGCGAGCGCTGTTGAATGTGTTTTATGCCGGCGCCCAGCCCATCGACGCCCATCTGTTTAAGGATGAGGACGGGCAGATTTATCTCTATTATGGTGGCTGGGGGCATTTGGTGGTGTGCAAGATGAAGGACACCATGGATGGTTTCCAGCCCATGGAGGAGCCTTGTATCGACGGCGTGGCGCGGGAAATCACGCCGGACGCCTATGTGGAGGCACCCTATGTGCAAAAAATCGACGGAAAATATCATCTCATGTATTCCACTGGCAACTGGGGAGACAAAAGCTATTGCGTGAAGGCGGCCGTGGCCGATTGTCCCCGCGGCGAATTTCGCTATTACGGCGATGTGCTGTGGGCAAACGCTCTGGCGGAAGGTCCCGGCCATAACAGCCATTTCGTGTTCCGGGGTGTCCACTATACCGCCTATCATCGCCGCCCGGTGGGCGACATGAATCCGCACCACCGCCAGCTTTGTATCGACAGGCTCCCGATTGAGGGCGGAAGGCTGCAACAGGTGCAGATGACTTGAGATTTATCAAGAAACAGAAAGCACGAACAAAAAGGGGTGCGTCTCCGGCGGAGGCGCACCTCTTTTTGGGGAAAGCACGACGGGCTTCGACATATTTCTTGACGCCGAGGGACTTGTGTGGTATACTTTTCCACACTTCGATTATGCTTCGCTTCAAGGAGGAGAGGGCTTATGTCCCGGTCTGCAAAACATTCCCGCCGCCGTCGGCGGCGGTTGCGGCCGCAGGCGCTGGCGCTGTTGCTGGTTTTCGTGGTGCTGTTGGGGCTTGTGGTTCTGGCTGTCCCGCGGGTGCTGAAAAAGGGCTTTGACCGGAATGAATCCGTTTCGTCGGGGATGCTCTCCGACGCTGTCTCTGGAGGCAGCGCGCATCCGTCTACCACCACCACAAAGGTGACCACGACTACCGTACAGGTTCAGCTGCATAGCTTCGCGGCGCCGACTCGCGGCGAAAACGGCCGGGTGATGCTCCAGGGCGTTCCGCTGATTGCCCAGCGCCCCAATTTCCCCACCGGCTGTGAAAGCGCTAGCGCGGTGATGGCCATGCAATTCGCCGGCGCTTCCATCACGATGGACGCCTTTGTGGATGAATATCTGGAAAAGAGCAGTCAGTTTTATTATCAGGACAATGTGAAATATGGCCCCGACCCGAACAAGTTTTTCCTCGGCTCGCCCCGCTCCAGCTCCGCCTATGGGTGCTTTGCGCCGGTTATTCGGGACGCCATCAATCGCTATTATGGAAACACCGCCCATGTGACCGACGCTACGGGAAGCTCGCTGGAGGAGCTGTGCAGTCGCTATATCGACCGGGGAATCCCGGTGCTGACCTGGGTGAGCATTCGCATGATAGCGCCGTATTATTCGGATTCCTGGGTGTTGCCGGATGGCTCCACCTTCCAGTGGCCGGCGAATGAGCATTGCGCGGTGCTGGTGGGCTATGACAACGACAAATATTATTTCAACGATCCCTGGACCGGCGCAGTGGGTGGATATA
Organism: uncultured Ruminococcus sp.; assembly: GCA_964609975.1. Taxonomy (GTDB): domain Bacteria; phylum Bacillota; class Clostridia; order Oscillospirales; family Acutalibacteraceae; genus UBA5905. Next base: position 30,167 of record CAZSTR010000007.1, read on the forward strand.
GCCGCGCGCTCAGCGAAAGCCGCTATGCGTTCATGGGAAAGCAGGCGCTGGTGGTGCAATAAGCGGGCGAAAAGCATCTCTCAAAGCAGAAAAAGGGCATGAAAAGAAAAGCGGAGGAAGTTGATTTTTCAACTTCCTCCGCTTTTCTGTATTCTGCCCTTTTTAGCCATTTTCGGTCTTTTTCAGTCCGGGTCTGTCAGCTCCTCCTTGTGGTCGAGGACATAGTCCTCGCAGAGAGACAGGGGATATTCGGTTTCCAGCGCGGCGCGCAGAGCATTTTCGGCCGCCGCCAGAGCCTCGCTGTCCGCGGTCTCGCAGGCGCGCAGGGTGTCCAGCGCGTCGCCGCAGGCGGGAGCGCCGATGGCGCGAAAGCCGCTCGCGGCCAATTCTGCCAGCTCCCAGCTGGGGGAGCAAACCAGCGTAGCGGCGTCCGCCGCCGCCAGCTCCCGGCAAATCGCCCAAACGCTGTATACGACGGTGGAGCTGTTTCCAAGCTCCGCCAGAACGGCGACGGGGTTCGGCTTTCCGGCCTGCTCCGCCCGCGCCAGCACCCGCGCCACAATCGCTTCCACCCGCTCGCCGACAGGGATTTTATCGAACAGGTCGGCGGGGATGCGGGCATATTTATTCATCATGCGGGTCGCCCGCCCCTGTTTTCCACTTTTGTTGCCCATGCGGCGCAACGCCAGCAACAGTACTACCAGCAAAACAACCAGCGCCAGCTGTTTCCAATCCCATTTCATATAAGGCTCCTCCTTTTATTTCTGTTCCATCAGACGACGATAAATATCGCCTTTTTTCAAGCCGGTGTCGGCGGCGGCGGTTTTCGCCGCCTCGGAGGCGGACATCCCCGTCGCCATATATTCCCGCGCGAGGCTCTCGGCCTGCTCCGGGGAGAGCGCCTGCGCCTGTTCCGGCGCCGCGCCGCTCACCACCAGCACAAACTCGCCACGTGGCGCTTCCTCTCGAAAGCGCTCCGCCGCCGCCAAAAGGGTGGTGCGGATGACTTCCTCGTGCACCTTTGTCAGCTCCCGCGCCAGCGCCACCGGACGGTCTCCCAGCGTCGCGGCCATGTCGGCCAGGGTGGCCGCCAGCTTATGGGGCGCTTCATAAAATACCATGGTGCGCGTTTCTCCGCGCAGGCTTTCCAGATGCTCTCGGCGGCTGCGCTTGTTCACGCTCAAAAAGCCCTCGAAGCAAAAGCGGCCGGTGGGAAGCCCTGCCATCGCTAGCGCGGTGGCCATGGCCGTTGGGCCGGGAACAACCCCCACGGGGATTCCCTTTTCGTGGCATTGCGCCACCAACTCCTCGCCGGGGTCGGAAATCGCCGGCATCCCCGCGTCGGTTACCAGCACCCCGTTTTCCCCCGCCAGCAGGCGGGCACAAATCACTTCGCCCCGCTCTCGTTTGTTGTGCTCAAAATAGCTGATGAGCGGTCGTGAAATTTCAAAATGGTTGAGCAGCTTCAGGGTTACGCGGGTGTCCTCCGCAGCGATGAAATCGCAGGCGCGCAGAGCCTCCAGAGCCCGCGGTGAAAAATCCGACAGATTGCCGATGGGGGTTCCCACGAGGGTCAGGCACCCCGGTTGATTGGCCATAGAAAACACTCCAAACGGTATAAAATTACACACAAATCACAGATTGTATATTCTTTTTTGCTCCGCCGAGGGGGTGCCGTCTGCTTCTTCAAGGCAGAGGGGCGCCTCCCAGCGCAGACCAGGGCGTCCACCCTGGCGCCCCTCCACTAGAAAAAGCCAGGGGGCGGAGGTCGGGCGCTGTTGTACCGGGCGCAGGCGCTTCGGCTCCAGTCCGGCGGCGGTCATTGCCGCCAACACCGTCGTTAGCTGCTCCGGCCGATGGCACAGGCAGAAGCGACCGCCGTTTTGTAGAAGCCAACGCCCAGCGGCGCAAACCTGGGACAGCGTTTCATCAGTGGCATGGCGCGCCCGGCGGCGTGCTTCGTCGGCGGAGGCTTTTCCGCTGTTGGGCGGGAAGAAGGGCGGGTTGCAGACAACCAGCCGCGCCGTCCCGGCGGGGGCGATGGCTCTCGGCTGCGCCCAATCAGCGACGCGAAATTCCGGTCGGACAGTGCCGTCGAAGGCTGCCGCCGATCGGCGGCACAGGGCAATGGCCTGCGGGTCGACGTCGATGCCCAGCATCGCGCCCGGCCGCGCCGCAGCGCACAGCCGCAACGCAATTGCTCCGCAGCCGGTGCCCAGCTCCACCACCGCTTCGCCCGGTCGCACCGCGGCGAAATCCGCCAACAGCAATGCGTCTGCGCCGAACCGATGGGCGGCGGAAACGGCGATTTTCGTGTCTCGATATAGCGGAAGCCAGTCCGTCACGAAGGTTCACCGCCTTTCATTTTTCCGAAAAAAGGAAAAAGGGACTGCCGCGCGGGCCAAAGCCCGAAGCACAGCAGCCCCACCCTTCTGCAAGGATTTAGGCCTCGGCAGGAGCGCCCACCGGGCAGGTCTCCGCGCAAGCGCCGCAATCGACGCAGGTGTCTGCATCGATGACATACTTGCCGTCCCCCTCGCTGATGGCGCCCACCGGGCAGCCCTCCGCGCAGGCGCCGCACATAATGCACGCGTCCGAAATCGCATAAGCCATGGTTTTGCACCTCCCTATTCAACTCGTTCACTTTATCATACCACAATATTTGAAAAATGCAACGGTTTTTGAAATTTTTCTTCGGATTTCTTGGGACAAGCCGGGGGAAATCCCCCTTTTCAGGCAAAAAACTCCTTGAAAAAGCCGGGAAAAGGACGAAAAATCCGGTAAAGGGAGGAAAATACTGCTGCCTTTGTTTCTATGATGCTAAAAATCCCCGCCCGGCCGGGCGGGGATAAAAGATAGCTGTTTTTTTGCACTTAAATGCGGCAGTCGATGGCCTGGCGGCTCTCGGCGGAGCGGAAGGCCTCCTCGATCACCCGCATCACCCGCATCATCTGGGGATGGGTCACAAGCTGAGTCTCCTCGCCGGCGATGGCCTTCACCATGTTGCGATAAAAATCGTGCACATCAGAGGCCGGCCGCTCCAGCGAATAGCTTTCCGTGGTCAGCTCATCTCTGGGCGCCATGGTTTTCGTGAGACCGGCGGCGGTTTGCACCGGCAGAACCTCGTTTTCGTGCCAATGGGTGCATTTCACTACCTGGCAAGGTTCCCGCCAATCCTCGATGAGCGCCGAACCCTTTTCCGCCCGCAGGTAAAACCGGGGCATGGGCAGGAAGTTGTAGGTTCCCACTTCCACATAGGCGCTTTTTCCGTCCTCGAAGGTCATATCCAGCCGGAAGCCGTCGTCCACCTCGGTGTTGGTGATATGATCGAAGCGGCAGTCAACCTGGGTCAGGGGCTGGGGGAACAGCTGGAGAAGCTGATCGATGAGATGGATGCCCCAGTCATATAACATTCCGCCGCCGTATTGGCGAATTCCCCGCCAGTCGCTGGGGATGCCGCGGGATCCATGGATGCGGCTCTCGATGCGAATGAATTCGCCCAGCTCGCCGGATTCCTTCAACTGCTTCATCGCCAGATAGTCCACATCCCAGCGGCGGTTCTGATGGACGGTGAACAGGCGGTTCGCCCGCTGTGCTGCGTCGAAAAGCCGTTGGAGGCTGGCGCAGTCCAGCGTCACCGGCTTCTCGCAAATCACATGCTTTCCGGCCTCCAGACCGCGCACGCAAACGCTTTCGTGCTGGTCGTTGGGGATGGCCACGGTCAAAAGGGTGACCTCCGGGTCGGCCAAAACAGCCTCATAGGAATCATAGGCGTGAATTCCGCGGCTTTCGGCCAGCGCCCGCTTTTCCGGCAGAATGTCATAAATCCCGGCCAGCTCCACCACATCGCTATTCAGCGCGTGCTGGACATGCCAGCCGCCCATGCCGCCGTAGCCGATGACCGCCAATTTGTATTTCTTCATGGTTTGTTCATCCTCTCCCTGTGCCGTCTCAGGTCCACCAGGCGTCGGTGGGCTTTTCAGCGATCATGATGTCCTTGAGGAAGGAGATGGCCTTTTCCAGTCCTTCTCGAATGCTCATCAGTGCGTCCTCGTGCTCGATGCTCACCGAACGGTCATAGCCGATGAGCTGGAGGGTGGACAGCATATCCTTCCACAGCTTCGTATCCGAGCCGTAGCCGATGGTGCGGAAAACCCAGCTGCGATCCTCCACCAGACCGAGGTTCTTGGTGTCCAGCACGCCGTTGACGGCCACATTCTGAGGATCCAGATAGGTGTCCTTCGCATGGAAATGATACACCGCGCCCTTCAGCGCCCGCAGGGCGGACACCGGGTCGATGCCCTGCCAGAGAAGGTGGCTGGGGTCGAAGTTCGCACCGAGGATGGGGCCGACCGCCTCCCGCAGACGCAGAAGAGTGGCGGGGTTATAGACGCAGAAGCCGGGGTGCATCTCAAAGGCAATGCGCCGCACACCATAGCCTTCCGCCAGCGCCGCCGCCCCCTTCCAATAGGGGATCAGCACCTCGTTCCATTGATAGTCCAGAATCTTTCCATAATCCTCCGGCCAGGCGCAGGTGACCCAGTTGGGATAGCGGCTTTCGGGGCAGTCGCCCGGACAGCCGGAGAAGGTCACGACCGTATCCACGCCCAGCTTTTGCGCCAGCTTGCAGGTGTTCACGAACACTCGATGATATTCGGCGGCGACGGCCTTGTCGGGGTGCACCGGGTTGCCATGGCAGGACAGGGCGGAGATTTCTAGCTTGAATTCGGCCAACAGTGCCTTTAGCTCCGCCAGCTTGTTTTCATCGGCCAAAAGAACATCCGGGTCGCAGTGGTTTTTGTTGGTATATCCGCCGGTGCCCAGCTCCACCGTTTGAACGCCCAGCGAATGGAGATAGGCAAAGGTTTCCCGTGTGGGCATGGCCTGCATGGGAACAGTCAAAACGCCCAGTTTCATAACAGATCGCTCCTTTATACACAAAATTGTGCTTTTCTAATTGTCATTATACAGACTTTGTTCGTTTTTTCAATACCTATTTTCTGTTGTTTTGTAAACTTTTTTACTTTTTTGCACCGCGTGATGGTTGAAAAGGTGAAAAGCTTTTGCTTGCCAAACAGGCGCGTCTGTGCTATGCTGTTTCCGAGGAGCTCTGAGAATAAAGCGAAAAGGAGAGCGGCAACCATGAAGCGACAGGATTATCGGTATGAAAAAGACGGAATTTCGATGAATTATCTGGTTTTTTGTCCGGAGAATGGGGAAAATGGAAAAGATCTGCCGTTGCTTGTGTATCTGCATGGCGCGGGGGAGCGGGGCGAAAACAGGGAGCATCTGTTTCGCCATGGCGTGCCGAAGCTGATTGGCGAGGGGCGGGAGCTTCCGGCGATGGTGCTGGTGCCTCAATGCCCTCGCTGGGCGGTGTGGGACAATGTGGTTTTTGCGGTGAAGGAAATCATCGACTGGGTGGCGCAGGCGTTCGGCGTGTCGCCGGATCGGATTTCTCTCACCGGCTCCAGCATGGGCGGCTTTGGTAGCTGGATGCTGGGGATGACCTATCCCACGCTGTTCGCCGGAATAGCCCCCATCGCCGGCGGCGGCATGGCCTGGCGGGCCAGCCGTTTGCGCACCACGCCGGTGCTGGCGGCGCATGGCGAAAAGGACGATTGTGTTTTGCCGGTGTATTCCCGGCTGATGGTGGAGGGGGTGAGGGCTGCCGGCGGACAGGCGGAGCTTCTGCTGTTGGCGAATTTGGGGCATAACGATGGCATTGACTATGCCTATCGAAGCACGTCGGTGCTATCCTGGCTGCTGGAGCAGCGGCGCAGCGATTTTTCGCCGGTGGCGGAAATTTGCGAGGATTGCTTCTGAAGGGCAGTTCGCGGGGGGGCATATTGCCATCCAGAGCATGGAGCATATTGCGGTGTTTGATACCTTCCCCTATGGTATGACGGATTTTAGCGGTTTGGGACGGGTTGATGGTATTTTATTCTGCCATTTCTGCCATTGTACCGAAGGACGCAAAGAATTAGCGATACAATCAGCATACAATGAATTTCGTCTCAAAAACCGCATAGAAATGAGGCGAAAATACATATTGACAATATTCATTTATAAGACAACCATCGTATTCTGAATGCTTGCGTTATAAGCGAGTATGAACCCAATATTTAATTATTCGATTTCTGTTGGAATCGCAAGCAGATTCTTGTATCGCGCCTTATCTTTCTTCATACTACCTTCTATATAAATCGTCCATCGGCGTCTGCGCGCGTATTCAGGGGCTTTTTTTGCTTTTTTCGAAAATAGCGATGGGTGGGGGGTTGTCAAACCTGACGGGTTGTGGTAGAATAGCTGTTGATTTTGTCAAACGGAGAGGTTTTTTGCGGTGAAACACAGTCTGATTGGGGACAAGGCCTTTTATCGTCGCGCGCTGGCGCTGGCTTTGCCTATTATGGTGCAAAACGGAATTACCAACTTTGTCAGTATGCTGGACAATGTGATGGTGGGACAGGTGGGAACTGTGCAAATGACCGGCGTGGCGGTGGCCAACCAGCTCATTTTTGTGTTCAACCTGTGCATTTTCGGCGCGGTGTCCGGCGCGGGGATCTTCGGCGCGCAGTTCTTTGGCTGCGGCGACCACGAAGGGGTGCGCCACACCTTCCGCTTCAAGCTCCTTTCCTGTATCGCCCTGACCCTTGTTTGTGCGGCGGTTTTGCTCCAGTGGGGCGATCCGCTGGTGAACGCCTATTTGAAGGGCGAGGGGAGCGCCGCGGATGCTGCCGCCTCCCTCGGCTATGCCAGAGACTATTTGCGGGTGATGCTGGTGGGGCTGATTCCTTATGCGATTGTGCAATGCTATTCCAGCACCCTGCGGGAATCGGGCGAAACGGTGGTTCCCATGGTGGCGGGGCTTTCCGCGGTGGGTATCAACCTGGTATTCAACTATATTCTGATTTTCGGCAAGCTGGGCGCGCCGGAGCTGGGCGTCGTGGGCGCGGCTGTTGCCACGGTGATTTCCCGCTTCGCGGAGCTGGTGATTGTGGCTGTTTGGACCCGGCGCCACAGCGAGAAAAACCCGTTTATCGTGGGCGCCTTCCGCAGTCTGCGGGTGCCGCTGGGGCTGGTGCGGCGCATCCTCGCCCAGGGGCTTCCGCTGATGCTCAACGAAACCTTCTGGGCTGCCGGGATGGCGATGCTAACCCAGTGCTATTCCGTGCGCGGGCTGGATGTGGTGGCGGCCAACAACATTTCCAGCACCTTTTTCAATGTGTTTTCTGTGTCCTTTCAGGCGGTGGGAGTGGCCATCGGAATCATTCTCGGCCAGCTGCTGGGCGCCGGAGAGACGGAGCAGGCCAAGGACAGCAGTCGCAAGCTGATTGTCTTTTCGGTGCTTGTCAGCGTGCTTGTCGGGCTGGTGTATGCTCTGCTGGCGATATTCATCCCCAATATTTATAACACAGAGCCGGAGGTGCGCCACATGGCCACCCGCCTTATGCAGATTTCGGCGCTGGTGTTCCCGCTGGACGCCTTCACCAACGCCGCCTATTTCACCCTGCGCTCCGGCGGAAAGACCATGGTGACGATTCTGTTCGACAGCTGCTTTGTGTGGGTCGTTCAGGTTTCGGCGGCGATGCTGCTCAGCCGATTGACCTCAATGTCGATTTTGCCGCTATATGCCATTTGCCAGCTTTTGTGCGCCATCAAATGCGTGTTCGGTTATTGGCTGGTGAAAAAGGGAATTTGGATTCGCAACATTGTTTCAACGCCGGAAACGGCAGAGGGATAAACAACAGCGGTGACCGTTTGCGGGCGGTCACCGCTCCCCGCGTTTGGGGAGAGGGGAGAGAAAAATGGACCATTCCTTCAGTATTTTAAATATTCTGTTTTATTTGGCGGTGATTTTGAGCGCCACCAAGGCGATGGGCGTGCTGAGCCGTCATTTCGGTCTGCCTCAGGTGGCCGGAATGGTGGTGGCCGGACTGCTGATTGGCCCGGCGCTTTTTTCCGGTATCGGCGGAAGCTTCCATGGGCTGGTGAACCCCTCCGCCGAGGAGATGGATGTGCTGAACACCTTTTCGCAAATCGGCGTGGTGATGATTTTATTCACCAGTGGATTGGAAACCGATTTGAATGAGCTGAAGCGCAGCGGTGGTGCGGCCACGCTGATCGCGCTGGCGGGGGTGCTTGTTCCCATTGTGCTGGGCTTTGTTGGGGCGATGCTGTTCATGAACGGCTTCGGCGCGGGCTATTGCCACGAAAAGCTGCTCAACGCGCTGTTCATCGGCTGTATTCTGGCGGCGACCAGCGTGGGCATTACAGTGGAAACTCTGCGGGAGCTGGGGAAGCTGAACACCCGCGTGGGCACAACCGTGCTCAGCGCCGCTATCATCGACGATGTTATCGGCATCATCGTGCTGAGCCTCATCACCAGCCTCAATGGCGGAAGCAGCGCCTGGGTAACCCTGCTGAAGGCGGCCGGCTTTTTTGTGTTTTCCATTGGGCTGGGGCTTCTGTTGCGCCAGCTGTTCAAGCGGCTGGAAAAAAGCCATCCCCACACCCGTCGCACCGGTATATTTTCTCTGGCGGTGGCCTTTCTGTATGCCTTTTGCGCGGAGCGCTTCTTCGGCATCGCCGCCATCACCGGTGCCTATATGGCTGGCATCATGCTCAGCGGACTGGATGACACGGGCTTCGTGGATCGACGCATCGAAATCAGCGAGTATATGTTTTTTGCACCCCTGTTTTTTGCCTATATCGGTATCAGCGCCGATTTCAGCCGCTTCCGCTGGAGCGACCTGCTGTTTGGGCTGACTTTTGTGGCACTGGGCGTGATTGGGAAAATCGTCGGCTGTGGCAGTCTGGCGCGGCTGTGCCGCTATAGCAAGAAGGAGTCGATGGTGATCGGCTGCGGCATGATTGCCCGCGGCGAGGTGGCGCTGGCGGTGTATACCACCGGTCATGAGCTGATTTATACCGCCGCCGACGGCACGCTTTTGGGCATCGACCCGCTGGTGGGTATCATCCTGTTGATTATCATCACCTCGATTTTGTGCCCGGTGCTGTTGAAGCTGAATTTTCGCCGCTCCGGGGAGACCTCTGCGGCGGGTGCGGAATAGAGAATAATAGCTGAAAAAGCCGGCGGCGAGATGTGAATAATTGTCACATTTTCGCCGCTGTTTTTTGTTGTGCTTTTCGGCAAATCATGGTATGATGGCAAAAAGGGCAAGGAGGGATGCCTTTATGGAAGACTTACAGCTTGCGGCCTTCCCGGCGCGTTTGCGGGAGCTGCGAAGCGCGCATAAATGGACCCAGGAGGAAATGGCGGAGAAGCTGAATCTCCACCGCACCACCTATACCAAATATGAAACCGGAAAGGCCAATCCCGACCGGGAATGTCTCATGCAGCTGGCCCAGCTTTTTCATGTGTCGGTGGACTATTTGCTGGGGCAGGGAGATGTGCCGGAGGAGTCGGTGTTGGAGGATGGCGAAGCGGTTCTGCGCTTGTCGGCGCAGGAGCAGGAGCTGCTGCGCAGCTTTCGGCGCATGACAGACAGCCAGCGCAAGCGCCTGTTGGACCAGGCGCAGCGAAGCCGCCCTCCCCGCGAGGGGAAGCCCAGCGGCTGAGAACGGACAGAAATATTTCGAAAACAGGAGTTTTTTGAAAATGGAAGCGCTTACATTTACACCGATTGGGCATATCCGCACGGATTTCTCGTCGAAATTTGGTGTCCCCCGCCAAAGCGGGGTGGTGGAAAAGCTCCAGGCAACGGTGATCTTCGAGCCGGCCTATCGAAGCCCGGAGGCCTTGCGGGGGCTGGAGGGGTTTTCTCATCTCTGGCTTATTTGGCATTTTTCCCGGGTGAAGCGACAGGACTGGTCGCCCACCGTGCGGCCGCCCCGGCTGGGCGGAAACACCCGTATGGGGGTTTTCGCCACCCGCTCTCCCTTTCGCCCGAATCCCATCGGGCTGTCCTCGGTGCGGTTGGAGGAGATTTTGTGGGACGCGCCGGAGGGGCCGGCGTTGCGCATTTCCGGGGCCGACTTGATGGACGGCACGCCGATTTTGGACATCAAGCCCTATCTCGCGTATACAGACAGCCATCCCGCGGCCACCGGCGGCTTTGTGACCGGACTGGCGGATCGGCGGCTGGAGGTGCGTTGCGCCCCGACGCTGTTGGAGCTGTTGCCGCCGGAAAAGCAGGAGTCGCTGTTGGCGGTTTTGGCGCATGACCCGCGCCCGACCTATCAGGCGGACGACGGAGCGCGGGTGTATGGCATGGGCTTCGCCGGCTTCGAGGTGCGCTTCACCGTGGACAAGGGGATTTTGACGGTGGTGGAGGTGGAAAAGGACTCCGCCGCGAGCCACAGAGCAAAATAAAATCGAAAAAGCAAAAGCAGAAAAGGCGCCTCGACGGAAGAACTCCGTCGAGGCGCCTTTTCTGCTTTTGGCGGGTCAGGGGGCGGCGGACAGGCCGAGGCTTTTCCGCACCTGCAAAACGCCCCACAGGAACCAGATGGCCTGTTCCCCGTTGCCGCAGTCCACCAGCCTCCAGCCACCGGAAAGAGGCGTCATCCATTCCATGTAAATGTTTCCCGTATGGTATTTTTCCAGGAATTTCAGTGCTTCCAGAATATGGGTATAGTCGCCGCTATCGGCGGCAGCCGCCAAATCCCAGCCGACGCTCTTTCCGAGGATACGGTTTTTCACCGTGCCGTTGGCGGTACATTCCACCGCCAGATACCCGCCGGCATCGGTGGCCCTCCATAGCCGCTGACGAGTGTATTCCACAGTGTTTTTCCAGATTTCTCCATCCAGCCGGTTGGCGAAGGGGGCAAGGCAAATCCAGCTCACCCCGTTTTCGGGGGTGTATTTTCCGCCGTCATAGTATAAAAGCTCCCGATAGACGGTTTTCCCGTTGACAGTGCGGGTGAGATTTTCCTGAAGCCCTTCTCGCAGGAGCGTGGCGGTTGTGCGGGCGGTGGCGGCGGTGGCGGTGTCTTTGTAGCGTTCCGCCAGAGGTGCCAGCTCCTCCAGCGCCGCCAAAAGGAAGCTGTTGGATAAAAGATCCAGCGCGTCGGGATAGTCGGTGCCGTTGCGCATCCGGGAATGGGTCAGCCGGCGGTTGCGCAGAAGCTTTTTCTGCGGGTCGATATATTCATCGCCGCAAAGTGCCTCCATCTCCCGCTTCATCCGGGGCCAGCTTTGTGCAAAATAGGCGCTGTCGCCGGAGGCGGCGATATAGCGCGCCCAGCCCAGCAGAAAATGCGCCCGTCCGTCCGGCTCATCCTCCTGACGCACGGCGCCGTCGGCGGTGATGGTGAAGGGCAGATAGGGCAGATTTTTTTGTTCCATGAGGTCGGTGACGAACCGCAACGCCCGGCCGGCGGCGTCGGTCTCTCCGGCCTCTACCGCCAAAATGGCGAAGGCTCCAATGGAGCGGACATATTCGCCCTTATATCGGCCGGTGAGGGACTCCTGTAGGAAACCGTTTTTCTGCAGGCGGCCGAAAACGCTGTCCCAGGTGGAGCGGTAGATTTGGGCCACACGGCCGGATTGGAGCAGGGCTTTCACCTGCGCCTGCCCGGCGGAGACGGTAGTTGCGGTTGTGGTCGTGGTGGTGGCTTCTGTGGTGGAGGCGGTGGTCGTGGAGGAAACGAAGGAGCTGGCTCCGTCGGAGCAGCCCTCCGAAAGAGCGGAGCTTGGCGAAGCGGTGCGGCCACAGCCGGTGGCGAGCATAAGACTTGCCATCAGACAAACGGCCAGAAAACCGGAAAACGGGTTGCGCAGGCTCATAAAATCGCTCCTTTTTGAAAATATCCCATTAACGGGGCGGCGGAGTATCATCGGCTTCCCGCCGGGTGCGCCTTTGGAAACAGGCGGCCGTTTCGCTGCAACCGGAGCAGCCACAGCCACAGCCGCCTTTTTTTCGAGTTTTTCGCGCCCGGCGCAGAGCGGCGAAAACCGCACCGGCCACCAGCGCCAGCAGAACGATGTCCAAAACGGTCATAATAGTCACCTCTTATGCGCCCAGAAGCAGACCGGCGAGAATATATACCATCCCGGCGGCCACCCAGGCGATGCCGCACTGGAACAGCACCACGCTCAGCGTTTTCGCCGTCGAGCGAAGTTCCCGGCGGATGGATGCTACCGCGGCCACGCAGGGGGTATATAACAGCGTGAAGGTGAGAAAGCTCAGAGCCGAGGCAGGGGTGAAGAGAGCCGTCAGCGCGCCAGCCAGCTCCGCCGAGCCGGTGCCCAACAGCACGCCGAGGGTGCTGACCACCGCTTCCTTCGCGGTGAAGCCGGTGATAAGCGCCGTGGCCACTCGCCAGTCGCTGAAGCCCAGGGGGCGGAACACCGGCGCCAGCCACCGGCCGATATGGGCCAGCAGGCTTTCTGCTTCATCGGCCACCGGATTGAGCCGCAAATCAAAGGTTTGGAGAAACCAGATGAGAACCGTGGCCAAAAAGATGATGGTGAAGGCTTTTTGCAGAAAATCCCGCGCCTTTTCCCACATCAGCATGAGCACACTGCGCAGGGAGGGAAGCCGATAGTTCGGCAGCTCCATCACGAAGGGGGCGGGCTTTCCTTTCAAAAGGGAGCTCTTGAAAAACAGCGCCGCCAGCACCCCCACTGCCATACCGCCCAAATACAGCCCGATCATCACCAGGGGCTGATACCGGGGGAAAAAGGCGGCGGTGAACACCGCATAGGTGGGGATCTTCGCCGAACAGCTCATGAAGGGGGTGAGCAAAATCGTCATGCGCCGATCCCGTTCCGAGGGGAGGGTGCGGCTGGCCATCACCGCCGGCACGGTGCACCCGAAGCCGATGAGCATGGGCACGAAGCTGCGCCATATAGCCGGTGTCCTCCAGCACGGAGAGGAAGAAAAACAGCACGACGATGATGGGCAGGAAGCTGAGCACGCTTCCCACGCCGGCAAAAATGCCGTCCACGATCAGACTATGTACCACTGGGTTCACGCCCCAAAGGGTCAGCCCCCGGTCTACAAGGGCGGTCAGCCCGTCGATGCCGTAGGCCAGCCAGTTGCTCAGGACGGCGCCGATCACATCGAAGGTCAGCCAGAAAACGGTCAGCAGAATCAGCACGAACAGGGGCAACGCCAGATACCGATTAGTGAGCACGCTGTCGATGCGCACGCTGCGCCTGTGCTCCCGGCTTTCCCGGCCGTGGTTGACACAGCGGGCGCAAACCTGCTCGATGAAATTATAGCGCATATCGGCCAGCGCCGCGTTGCGGTCCAGTCCCCGTTCGGTTTCCATTTCCAAAACGCTGTGCTCGATGAGCTCATATTCGTTTTGATCCAGCGCCAGCCGTTCGATGAATTCCGGATCCTCCTCGATGACCTTTGTGGCACAAAAGCGGGCGGAAATCCCCAGCCGCTCGGCATGGTCCTCGATGATGTGGGATACCGCGTGGATACAGCGGTGCACCGGGCCGGAGGGGCAAAAATCCGGGATTTTTGCCGGCTCCCGGCGGTGGGAAACCTCCAGCAGACGGTCCACCACCTCGGATACGCCCTCGTTTTTGGCGGCGCTCACCGGAATCACCGGCACGCCCAGTGTCTGCTCCAGCCCGGCCACATCAATGCTTCCACCGTTCCCTAGCACCTCATCCATCATGTTCAGCACCAGCACCAGCGGGATTCGCAGCTCCAACAGCTGAAGGGTTAGATACAAATTGCGCTCCGGGTTGGTGGCGTCGATGATGTTGATGATGCCGTCGGGATGCTGATTGAATATGAAGTCGCGGGTGACCCGCTCCTCGATGGAATAGGGGCGGATGGAATAAATCCCCGGCAGATCCACCAGCGTACAATCCTTCGCGCCGGACACCTGGCCGGATTTTTGGTCCACGGTGACGCCGGGAAAGTTTCCCACATGCTGGTTGGAGCCGGTAAGACAGTTGAACAGGGTGGTTTTTCCACAGTTTTGGTTTCCGACGAGAGCAAAAATCATGCCGGCCCCTCCTCGATGGCGATCATGGCGGTGTCCTCCTTACGCAGGGTCAGCTCATAGTTGCGCAGACGCAGCTCGATGGGGTCGCCCATGGGCGCCACCTTGATGACGGTGACGGCGGTTCCGGGGATCAGCCCCATATCCAACAGCCGACAGCGCAGCGGCCCTGCGCCGTGCACTGCCGTGATATGGGCGCTGTGTCCCACCGGGCATTGGTCTAAGGTCATCATGTGAAAAAGCCCCCTAATTGATTGAAAATTCCGCTTTCATTCGCTTGTTTTTCGATGAAAGTCCTGCTTGTGCCATTATAGTTTCTGGCGGGCGGAATGTCAATACCTAGAGAGCGTCGGCGTGCAAAAAAGCCCGTTTTACAGCTTTTGCGGTAGGGTTCTTCGTTGCCGGCGGCATTTTTTGGAAGTGGGCGGCGGAAAACAGGCGGTTTTGGCGGCGGGATGGCAAAAGCGGAGCAAAAGGGCGGACTGCGCCCGATGGAAGTGGGGAAGCTGCCAGAAAACGGGCGCCACCATCAGGCAGGAAAACAGGGCGGGGAGCCAATCGCCCAAAAAGTTGATATAGTCTCGCTTGTGGCCGCGCATGAGCCGGGCGGAGCGGCGCAGAGCCTCGCCGCCGGGGATGCCTTCGCCGATGAGCAGAGGCGCTGCGGCATAGCGGCAAAGCCAAAGGGTGCCGCCGCCTCCGGTCACCAGCCCCAGCCCGGCGGCGACAAACAGCCAAATCAGCGCCAGCGCGTGGCCCTGCCGCTCCACCGCGCTGTTCCCCAGTTGGAGCACCAAAAGGGGCGGCAGAGCCGCCAGCAGAAGGCAGCTGGCTTTGCGCAGCCATAGCCGACTTTGCCAGCCGATGACCGCCGAAGGATGCTTCCAGCCGTGAAAAAATCGGCGCAGGGGCGGCCAGTCACCGGCGGGGAGAAGGGAAAGGGCTGCATACCAGGAGGTGCGCCCGATGCGGGCGGGTGCACGCAACAGGACGGCCAGCGTCAGCTCGCCTACGGTGGACAGCACCAGCCGGTTGGGGAAAAGATGGATAAGCGGCGCTGGCGGCCAAAGAAAAAGCCAGAGCGCCGCCAGCCGGGGCAACAGTCCGCAGAGAAAGACAAGCCCTTCCACGGCCATGGCCGCGGCGCAGGGCCATTTTTCGGATGTGTTCGGCATGGGCGCGTCCTCCTGTTCAGCTGATACAGATAGTATAAACCGACGCACGGATTTCATGCCTCGCCGGCGGCTTTGGAAAAGGAAAATACGAACGCGTGCCGCAAAAAAGAGAAGCTCGCCCTTCCGGCGAGAGAAACCCCATGGCCGAAAGAACGGGCAGCTGGTACAGGAATTGATTATTGGCAATTTCTAAGGAGAAAGAATATGGCAAACAGAGATTTTAATGAATGGCTATCAGGCTTTCGTGATAGCATTGCCGATTACGGATATTACATAGATTTTGAAAAAGTCCACAGAAATGTTGGCGGTATCAAGTTGAAATGAATATCTTAAAATCTCTTATCGGCTCTAAAAACATTGAAGCTGATTTTGAAAACTTAATAACAAAATATCCCGAAGCCTTGAAATGTATTCACTGCTTTTGGCTGTCAGAGCTAACGAAATATATGCTATCGACGGAGATGGGCGTATACATTTAATTTTAAGAGATCGAATTTATCTGTTCAGCAATATAAAATGCTTATGCGTAAAGCAGGATTGTTTGATTTAATATCAAAAGTTAGGACTACCTATGTAAATAGGATAATCTAAGACACAGCAAATCAATTTGTGCCAATACGCAACCGCAAAATCGGTAAAGGTTGATTTTGTGGTTGCGTATTACAGTTGTCTTTTCGTGTCTACGAAATGATATTGCTTCCACCGAGAACCGCGTTTCCGGTGGAAGCAATATTTGTTTAGAGCATTACCCGATGAATGTTTGCTTTTTGCGGTGGGTGGCGACGGTCAGCAGGCCGGCGGCGAGGAGAGCGCTCCACAGCCAGGCATTGGATAAATCGCCGGTTTGCGGGGCTTTATCCGGGGTGAGGTCGTTGCCGCCGTTGGGTGTATCGGTGGCGGGAGCGATTTTCCATTGTGCCTCCAGCCGCACCTCCAGCACCGTTTCGGCGGCGGCCAGCTCGCCATAGGTGGTTTCGGCGGTGACGGCCGTATCTCCGCATTTCCAGCCGATGAATGTCCAGCCGGTTTTCGTCGGGGAGGACACACCGGCCAGCACCGCATCTGTCCATTGGACATCCGTTTTGGCGCGGACGGCGCTGCCGCCCATGGAGTCGAAGGAAACGGTATAGCGCTTTGCCTGCCAGCCGGCATACAGGGTTATCGGCGCGTTCACCCGGTCGGCTTCGAAGTCGAAGACTGTGGTCAGGGCTTCATCCGTATACCAGCCGGTGAAAAGATAGTCGGAGCGGGTGGGCGTGTCGGGCGCGCGCAGGATGTCCCATTTGGTCAAAAGAAGTGTCTGGCTGGGGTCTATGCTCCCGCCCGTCGGATTGAAATGGACGGTATAGGAATATCCGCCGATGTCGTCGCGGACTGAATCGTCCTCCCGGAGCTGAGCGTTGGTTACGGCGCCGGCGCGGCTTGAACATTCAACCACCGCCACATTTTTGCCGCAGCCGAGGACACCGCCTGTATAGGTGGCGTTTCCGCCCTCCTTTGCGCCGGTGACCGTGCCGGTGTTTGTGCACAGCTCGATGCGTACAACATTGCCCTCCTCGTCGAAAAAGGCGCTGTCCGCCGCGAAGCCGGCGATGCCGCCGGTCACGGCCCCTTCCATCTGAACCACATAGGGAATTCCGCCCACAAGGACGACGGTGGCCTCCGTCTCCTCATAATCGCTCAGGCAGAGCACGGTGCCGTCGTTTGTGCAATTAGAAATCAAGCTATCTCGGTTATAGGAATACACCGGCAGGGTATCGCAGTCAATCTCGCCGTTATCCAGCAGATGGGAAACGTCCCGCGGATTATAAACCGCGCCGACGATGCCGCCCACATTAAAGGGTTGCTGCTCAACCGACTGGGCGGGGTCACTGCTATAGGGTTTTCCGGTGATCGTGCCGGAGTTTTCGCAATGGAGAATTTGCGTGCCGTAAAAGGCATAGCCGGCAATGCCGCCCACGCCGATGGTTCCGGTGACTGCTACGGTGTTTTCGCAACGCTCGATGCTGGCGTTTTGTGCGTAGCCGACGATGCCGCCGGTTCCGGCCTCGATGCTGGCAACCTCGCCGCTGTTCGTGCATTGCCGGACGATGGCACGATAATCGGCGCTGTCGCTGACGAGACGGCCGACAATGCCGCCGGTACATTCATAGTTGTTGGCGGTTGTGCAGGTAATTTTTCCTTCATTCTGGCAGTTGTCGATCAGCACGGGATTGGTTCCGCTCTGGCTCAGGGTGGCCACGCCGGCGATGCCGCCCAGCTTGTGCCGCGCGGGGGTCTCTCCCGTTAGGAGCAGATAGACGGAGGCCTTGTTCACACAGTTGGAGATGGAGCTGTCCTTGGAGCGGCCGACAATACCACCCACCGATTCGCTGCCGCGTACGCCAAAAGGATAGTCTCCGGCAGGGATGCCGCTGACACTGCACCCCCGGATAGTGCTGTTGACAGCCACGCCGGCGATGCCGCCCACATCCGTGTCTCCGTAGATAATCGGTTCAACTAGGCAGACATTTTGGATGGTGGCGTTTTGGATATATCCAAACAGACCGACATGGTTGCCGGCTGCTTGTTCGATGCACAGATGGTGAATTTCCACATTCTCGGCGAAGGAAAAGGTTCCGGTATAGGGCGCCTCCTCGCTGCCGATGGGCGACATCGTGATTAAACCGACAAGGTCGCCACTCGGCGGTGTGGGGATGATGCTTTGCATAACCTTGCCGCAGGCGGCGGTGTTTTGACTGGCACCGTCGGTTCCGTTCACGATGGAGGCAAAGGCGGCGAGATCCTCCTTGGTGTAAATCAAATAAGGCGCGCTTTTGGTGCCTTCGCCGATCAGCGTTCCGGCGGTTGCCTTCGCCGTTTTCGGAAGGAGCGTCAGGCACAGCAGAAGCGCCGTGGTGAGGACAACCATTCGTTTTACCGTATTTTTCATAAGAATTCCCCTCTCTTTCAGCGAACAGTGGCGCAGGCGAAATATCGCCTACTAATCGTTCGTTCGAAAATAGTATAGCATACGGCTCCGCTGATTGCAATACCATTTGACGCTTTTTTCGCAGGGGGATGGCGGCCGGAATTCCGAAATTTTTCGGGAAAATTCGGTAAAAAGAGCGAAGCAGGAGATGCTTTGTCGGGCTTTTGGCTCTTGTTAAAATTTCGAGGGAGAAGCGGTTGCAATTCGAGGAACAGTGTGCTATACTGAAGAAAATTGTGCAGGCGGAAAGAGGAGAATGAAATGACAACCTATGGGATGCTGTTCTGGGTGGCGGTTGTTTTTCTTCTTCTGGCCTTTTTGCAGAAAAGACGGCGCACTGCGGCGGCCGTGTGGAAAATGCGAAGCCGAAAAAAACAGCAAGGAGAGCGATTGGCGATGAAGGAGCTGGCGAATAGCTTTATTGGAGAAAAGTGCATTGTTTACACCATTTCTTCCAATGATGGGAGCATACAGGGCGTGATACGGGAAATCGGCGACAGCGGCTTGCTGTTGGAAAGAACCTCCGGAGAGCGGGAGGCGATTAACCTGGATTTTGTCACGCGTATTCGCGCCTACCCGCGAAAGAAAAACGGAAAGGAAAAAAGCGTGATATTGGACTGAGCGTGTGTGGCAGTTGCGGTGATGGGTCGGAAACGATTCCGTGAACGCGCTGAACACATCCTCGTCCGTTGCGTAATGGACGGAGGTATGCCAAAAGCCGACCAAACGCTAAAAAGCCGCGGCAGAGAAGCTCTCTGCCGCGGCTTTTTGCAATGCCAGAGAAAGGTCAGTCCCGGTTTCCCAATTCGCGGGCGCAGTTGGCGCACACATTTTTGCCCTTGTAGGAAAGAATGTCCCGGGCATTGCCGCAGAAAACGCAGGCGGGGAGATATTTGCGCAGGACGATGGTGTTGTCCTCCACGAACACCTCCAGAGAATCGTTGTCGTCAATGCCCAGAGACCGACGCAGCTCGATGGGCAGCACAAACCGCCCCATGCTGTCGATGCGGCGTACAATTCCGGTTGAAGTCATGGCTCTTTTCTTCCTTTCTTTTTATTCTGTTCGATGAAAATCGACTCTACTCACCAATTTTACCAAATATCTCCATTTTTGTAAAGGGGTTCGGGGCGGAAAATTGCGAAAAATCCGCCAATTTTTTGTTTTTTCGACAAAATATGACAAAGGCGGGCGTTTTTACGCCCGTCTTTGTCGCAAACCGGGTTAGCCGCAGCAGGAGTTCGTGGTGGTGGAACCGCAGTCGCTGTCATCGATCAGCAAAAGGACGATGATGATGAACAGAATCCAGGTGCAGTCGTTACCACTAAAGAGATTACGCAGACACATACATTGCCACCTCCTTACACTTTCATAGTATGCCGGGGATGGCGGACGGTGCGAAATTTTCTGTCCGGATGTATAAACGGCGCGCCCGCCGCCTATATTCATACCACAGAGAGAAAGGGGAGAGCGGGGCATGGCATATCGGTTCAAGCGCTTCACGGAAAAGGCCAACACGGCGCTCAATCTGGCTGTGGACAGCGCCTGTGAGCTGGGGCATACCTATATCGGGACGGAGCACCTTTTGTTGGGTCTGCTGCGGGAGGGAAGTGGAGTGGCGGCGGTTGTTCTGCGTGAGCGGGGAATCACCGCCCGCCAATATGCGACCCGCCTGGCGCAAAGCGCGGGTGGCGGCGTGCCCAGCTCCCTGTCGGCAGACGATTTCACCCCCAGAGCGAAGGCGGCCATGGATCTGGCGCTGACCGAGGCCGCGATGACCCAACAGCGGCTGGCCGGCACAGAGCATATATTGGCGGCGATTTTGCGGGACGACACCAGTGTGGCGGTGCGCCTTCTGATTCTTCTGGACGGCCGGCCGACGGAGCTGTTGGCGGACATTTCCCGCACCATGGGAGCGGCGAACGGGGGAGCGGGGGTGGCCGTCCGACCGCCGCGCCCCGGCCGCACGCCGACGCTGGAGCAATTCGGGCGGGAGCTCACGCGCATGGCCTGCGTCGAACAGCTGGACCCGGTGATTGGCCGGGAAACGGAGATTCAGCGGGTGATACGGATTCTCTGCCGTCGGACGAAAAACAACCCCTGCCTCATCGGAGAGCCGGGGGTGGGAAAAACCGCTGTTGTGGAGGGACTGGCCCAGCGTATCGCCGCCGGGGAGGTTCCGGAGATGCTTTGCGGAAAGCGGCTGATTGCGCTGGATCTTACCGGAATGGTGGCGGGTACAAAATATAGGGGTGATTTCGAGGAGCGGGTCAAAACCGCCCTTGCCGAGGTGAACAAGGCGGGGGATGTGCTGTTGTTCATCGACGAAATTCACAATCTTATCGGCGCCGGAGCCGCCGAGGGAGCGGTGGACGCGGCCAACATTCTGAAGCCCTTGCTGGCGCGGGGCGAGCTTCAGCTCATCGGCGCCACCACCGTGACCGAATATCGGCGCCATATCGAGAAGGACGCGGCGCTGGAGCGGCGGTTTCAGCCGGTGACGGTGGGGGAGCCGACGGAGGAGCAGACGGCGGAGATTCTTCGGGGCTTGCGGGATAAATATGAGGCGCATCATCGGGTGCGGATTGGCGAGGAGG
The DNA here is from genome assembly GCA_964609975.1 of uncultured Ruminococcus sp. GTDB lineage: Bacteria > Bacillota > Clostridia > Oscillospirales > Acutalibacteraceae > UBA5905. The sequence continues at coordinate 50,843 of CAZSTR010000007.1, forward strand.
CGGTGGCGGCCGCAGTGAAGCTGGCGGTGCGGTATATCCCCGACCGCTTTTTGCCGGACAAGGCCATTGATTTGATGGATGAGGCGGCCTCTCGTGTGCGGCTGGCGGCCTTTTCGGCGCCGCCGGAGGTGCGTCAGCTGGAAAACGAGGCCTCTCGTCTTTGCGAGGAAAAGCGGGCGGCGGTGCATGAGCAGGATTTCGAGCGCGCCGCCCGCTTGCGGGACGCGGAGCGTACGCTGGCCGGCCAGCTTCGCCGGGAGCGAGAGGAATGGCAGCAGGAGACCACCGCCGCCGGAAACGGCGAGGTGACGCCGGAGGACATCGCCCATATTGTGGCGGAATGGACGGGGATACCGGTGGAACAGCTGACGCGCCAGGAGGAGGAACGGCTGTGTCGGCTGGAGGAGGAGCTGCATCGCCGGGTGGTAGGTCAGCAGGAGGCCGTCGGCGCTGTGGCACGGGCGGTGCGCCGTGCCCGAGTCGGCTTGCAGGACGAACGCCGCCCGTTCGGCTCCTTCATTTTTCTCGGCCCCTCCGGGGTGGGAAAAACTGCGCTTTGCCGGGTGCTGGCAGAGGCGCTTTTTGGCGATGAACGGGCGCTGCTGCGACTGGATATGTCCGAATATATGGAAAAGCACACGGTTTCGCGCCTCATCGGTGCGCCGCCGGGCTATATCGGCTATGGCGAGGGCGGCCAGCTCACAGAGCAGCTGCGCCGTCGCCCCTATTCGGTGGTGCTCTTCGACGAAATCGAAAAGGCGCACCCGGATGTGTTCAATCTGCTGTTGCAGGTGCTGGAGGAGGGGCAGCTCACCGACAGTCAGGGGCGGCGGGTGGATTTTCGCCACGCTCTGCTCATCCTCACCTCCAATGTTGGCGCGCGAAAAATCGCCGGGGAGGGGCACATGGGCTTTTTGCCGATGACGCCGGCGGACGAAAAAGCGGTGGCGTCGGCGGCCAAGGGCGAGCTGAAGAAGCTGTTTCGCCCGGAGTTTCTCAACCGGGTGGATGAAATCGTTGTGTTCCGGGCGCTGACGGAGCAGGAGATGGAGACCATCGCCCAGCGTCAGCTGGAGGAGCTGTGCGAGCGTCTGCGGGGGCTGGGCTATGCCTGCGCGGCGGAGCCGGAGGTAGCCCTTCGGCTGGCGCGCTGGGGCATGGATCCGGTGTATGGGGCACGCCCTCTGCGGCGCCAGCTTCGTCGCCGGGTGGAGGAGCCGCTGGCGGAGCAAATTTTGAGCGGACAGTTTCAGCCCGGAGACAGGCTGGTCATTCGATTGCAAGAGGATAAAATTCTCTGCGAAAAGCAATAGGCGAAAAAGGCCGCAGGAGAAAAGTCCCGGTTTTTCGGGCTTCTCCTGCGGCCCTTTGTGACGCGCAGAGGGGATTATTTTTCGCTTGCGGACAGCTCCTTTGCCAAGCGTTGCAGCTGTTCCTCGGTTTCCGCGTTGGGGGCGGAGAGAATACGCACATGATTCTCGGCGAAGGTCAGCTCCTTGCAATCCTGCAAAAGCTCCTGCATTTTTCGGGTCGCCGTCGGCGCCCAGGAGCCGTTTTCCAGAAAGGCCACCTTGCGTCCCCGGAAGCCTCGCTCGGACAGATGCTGGAGAAAGGCCTTCATCGGCGGGAACACATCGGCGTTGTAGGTGACCGAGGCCACCGCCAGCCGGTCATAGCAAAAGGCCATAGCCACCGCCTGGGGCAGGTCGCACCGAGCCAAATCGAAGAGGGCGACCTCCATGTCCTGCTGGCGCAGGAGAGCGGCCAGCCGCTCCGCTGCGGCCTTCGTGTATCCGTATACGGAGGCATAGGCCACGGTCACGCCGGATTTTTCCGGGCGATAGGAGGACCAGGTGTCATACAGCGAAAGATAATGCTCCAGATTTTCGGTCAAAACCGGGCCATGCAGGGGGCAGACGCTGCGGATGTCCAGCTTGGCGGCCTTTTTCAGCAGAGTCTGCACCGGTGCGCCGTATTTTCCAACGATGCCGATATAATAGCGGCGGGCCTCCTCCTCCCACGGCTCCTCTCGGTCGAGCGCGCCGAATTTTCCGAAGGCGTCGGCGGAAAAGAGCACCTTTTCCGTTTCCTCATAGCTGACCATGACCTCCGGCCAGTGCACCATGGGTGCCAGCACGAAATGGAGGGTATGCGCGCCTAGGAACAGGCTGTCCCCCTCCTTCACCGCCCGGCCGTTTTCGGAAAAATCCTGCCCGAAGAACTGGCGCATCATGGTGAAGGCCTTGTCGGTGGCGACGATGGTGGCGGCGGGATACGCGTCTCGGAAGCGCCGGATGTTGGCGGAATGGTCCGGCTCCATGTGCTGCACCACCAGATAGTCCGGCTGGCGTCCGTCCAGCGCCTGCGCCAGATTTTCCAGCCATTCTGCGCCGAAATTGGCGTCCACCGTGTCCATCACGGCGATTTTTTCGTCGAGAATCATATAGGAATTATAGGACATTCCGTTGGGCACGGTGTATTGTCCTTCGAACAAATCGACGGAATGGTCGTCCACGCCGATGTATCGTATCGAATCGGAAATATACATAATTATAATCGCTCCTTTTTTGAATAGAGTTCAGGCTGTTAGCGGCCGACAACCGATAGAATAACACAATCGGAAATGTTCGTCAAGAAAAAAGTTGCGGTTTTTCGTTGAACGCCTCGTGCTTTTTTGCTTTTCTGGACTGCCCGCTTTTTATTCACTTTTTTGCGAATACTCCACCAGCGGAGAAATGTTGAAAATCCGGCGATTTTGGTGGGGCTTTTATCTGAATTTCACAAAAGAAGGCCGCCGCGAAGCTGAAAATCGGTTGACAGAGATAAAATAAATTGGTATACTGGATTTGAACGAATATCCGCGGCGCGATGGGCGTCGCGAGAATGGATTCGGAAGGATGATTGTGATGAAAAAATGGCTTCCCTTGTGCCTGTGTCTGATGGTGCTGCTGAGCGGTGCGGTTGCTTGCCGGAGAATACCGGCGAACACGCCCGGCGATTCCCCGGTGATGGATTCCAGCGACCCCGATGCGGAAAATCTGCCCCTTGTCTCCGAGGGGGACACATCGGACACCTCCAACATCCCCGATAACTCTGACGCAACCGCAACCGGCGGCTGGAGCTGGGCCGGTGGCTCGACGACCGCTCCGGCCACGCCGGGAGTTTCCGGCGCAGAGGACAACGATGGCGCGCTGGGCGCGCTTCCTCCGGAAAAGACGACCGTCGGCGCGGCCACAACCACCACCTCTGCGGCTGTCAACACCACCACAACCACCACCGCCGCGTCCCAAGCCCCGGTCAGCGGCGTTTCCCTGCCCGCGGTGGGCTTCCAGCCGCTGGGCAACACCGTGGCGCCCAGAAAAAACCTGGTGGTAAGCCAGTCCTCCTGCAACGGCAACCAGGTCTCCCTGAAGCTCACCAACAATAATACTTCCGTGGAGATAGATGAGGAGTCCTATTTGCGGTATACCTGCTATGACAAGAACGGAAAATCTCTTTCCTCTGGGAATGTGCCGCTGGGGCTTTTGCGTCCGGGAGCGTCCGTTTCCGCCAGCATCCGTATCCCCGATGGCACGGCAAAGCTGACCCTGTCCGACGGAAAGGTGGAGTTCTGGTCCGTCTGGAAATGAGCGTTTTGAAGCGGAAACACAATACGGATTGTTTAACCTGGGTATAATTATACAAATTGGAGTTGAACTTTGTGGATATAGCAATCATCACCGGTGCTTCCTCCGGTCTCGGACGGGCGTTTTTTCAGGAGCTTCTCAAGCGAGGCCCGCGGCTGAAACAGATTTGGCTTGTGGCCCGGCGGGAGGAGCGGTTGACGGAAATGGCCAAGGACTGCCCTATCGAAACAGTGCTTTTCTCGCTGGATTTGACCAGGGAGGACAGCTTCGAGGCGTTGGAAGGCCGACTGGCCGCGGAAAAGCCGCGGGTGGCGCTGCTGGTCAATAACGCGGGGTTGGGCGAGCTGGCCGACATGGCGGACAGCGACCGCGCCACCCAGGTGCGGATGGTGGATCTCAACTGCCGGGCAGTGACGGCCATGGTGATGACCGTTATTCCTTATATGGGCGACGGCTGTGAAATCATCAACATTGCCAGCATTGCCGCCTTTGCGCCCAACACCCGCCTGACGGTTTATTCCTCCACGAAGGCTTTTGTGCTCAGCCTGTCGAAGGGCTTGCGCATGGAGTTGAAGCCCCGCGGAATTCGGGTGCTGGCGGTTTGCCCCGGCCCGATGGCGACGGAGTTTTTGACGGTAGCCAGCATCACCGGCCGCTCCAAAACCTTCGACCGGTTGCCCTATTGCCGCCCGGAGAAGGTGGCGGCGGGGGCCTTGCGCGCCAGCGCAAAGGGGCGCGGCGTATATACTCCGCGTCTGTTTTTCAAGTTTTATCGGGTGCTGGCGAAATGCCTGCCTCACAGCCTTGTGATGCGCTGGAGCCGCGCATAAAAGAAACGCATGAACGCCCCGGAGATGCTTTCTCCGGGGCGTTGTTTTTTGGAATCCGGCTTCGGTTGTGCCGATTGGGTGCTTTTTTTGCGGGATTTTTGTGGCCTTAATAAAATCTTAAAGGGTTTTCCCTTTTTCAATTAAACTCCTTTCCTATATACTGAGGGCAGACGCATTGAGGAGGCATGATGAAATGACGGTGCTGATTTGTGACGACGAGCGGGACATCGTTTCCGCCTTGAAAATTTATCTGGAGGCGGAGGGATATGAAACGGTGAGCGCCCCCGCCCCGGCGGATGAGCGCGCCTTGCGCGTTTTGATAAAAGAGGAAGGGACAGCTGTTCTTGACGGACGGCTGTTCCTTTTTGTCGAAAAGGGAAGGGGTCTTTTTGAACATCTTTTGAAATTTCGCGGTTTTCGGTTGTAACTTTTCGCCGCTTGTGATACAATGGACGAAATCACAAACGACTTGCGCGACCATGAAAAATGAACAAGCGGACGATACAATCGTCTACCAAAGAAAGGTGACTGTCAATATGGCTTTGTTGAAAAAACTGTTTGGCGATTTCAGTCAAAAGGAAATCAAGCGGATTCGTCCTCTGTGTGACCGGGTACTGGCGCTGGAGGAAACCTATGCCGCTATGGACGAGGACACTCTGCGGGATCAAACGCGGGTGCTGAAAGAGCGGCTGGCCGTGGGCGAAACTGTGGACGATATTCTGCCGGAGGCTTTCGCCACTTGTCGGGAGGCCTCCTGGCGGGTGCTGGGGATGAAACATTTCCCGGTGCAGGTCATCGGCGGCATCATCCTCCATCAGGGGAACATCGCCGAAATGCGCACCGGCGAAGGGAAAACACTGGTGGCCACCCTGCCGGCCTATTTGAACGCACTGGAGGGGAAGGGCGTTCATATTGTTACAGTGAACGATTATCTGGCGCGCCGGGACAGCGAATGGATGGGCAAGGTGTATCGGTATCTTGGGCTGGAGGTGGGCCTCATTGTCCATGATCTGTCCAAGGAGCAGCGCCGGGCGGCCTATAACGCGGATATCACCTATGGCACCAACAACGAGCTGGGCTTCGACTATCTGCGGGACAACATGGTGGTGCGCCAAAGTGACAAGGTGCAACGGGGGCATCATTTCGTTATCGTGGATGAGGTGGACTCCATCCTCATCGACGAGGCGCGCACGCCCCTCATCATCTCCGGCCAGGGAGACCGCTCCACCGAGCTGTATACGGTGGCGGATCAGTTCGCCCGCGGGCTGAAGGCCCAGCGTATTAAGGAGATGGATGCGAAAGAGGAACAGGACGAGGTGGATGGCGATTATATCGTGGATGAAAAGGCCCGCACCGCCACCCTCACCCAGGCCGGTGTCAAAAAGGCGGAGGCCTTTTTCAAGGTGGAAAACCTGATGGATTCCGATAATGTGACCCTGCTCCATCATGTGAATCAGGCCATCAAGGCGCGGGGCGTGATGCAGCGGGATGTGGACTATGTGGTGAAGGACGGCCAGGTGCTGATCGTGGACGAATTCACCGGGCGCATCATGTTCGGCCGCAGGTATAACGAGGGGTTGCATCAGGCCATCGAGGCTAAGGAGGGCGTCAAGGTGGAGCGGGAGAGCAAAACCCTCGCCACCATCACCTTCCAGAATTTTTTCCGTCTGTATCACAAGCTGTCCGGTATGACCGGAACCGCCAAAACCGAGGAAAACGAGTTCAACCAGATTTATCGCCTCAATGTGGTGGAAATCCCCACCAACAAGCCGGTTGTCCGGGAGGATAAGCCGGATGTGATTTATAAAACCGAGGCCGGAAAGCTGCGGGCGGTGATTGCCCAGGTGAAGGAATGTCATGCCCGTCACCAGCCGGTGCTGGTGGGCACCATTTCCATCGAAAAATCGGAGCTTCTCTCCCGGATGCTCAAGCGGGAGGGGATTCCCCATGAGGTGCTCAACGCAAAATATCACGAAAAGGAAGCGGAAATCATCGCTCAGGCCGGAAAGGCGGACGCGGTGACCATCGCCACCAACATGGCGGGACGCGGCACGGACATCATGCTGGGCGGCAACCCGGAGTTTTTGGCGAAGGCGGAAATGCGCCGCTTGGGCGTGGCGGAGGAGCTGATCGCCGAGTCCACAGCCTATGGCGAAACGGAGGACGTAGAAATTCTGGCCGTCCGTGCCCAGTTCCAGGAGCTGAGCGAAAAATATCGGGAGCAGATTCGCCCCGAAGCCGAGCGGGTGCGGCAGGCCGGCGGTCTGTTCATTCTTGGAACGGAGCGGCATGAATCTCGCCGCATCGACAACCAGCTCCGTGGCCGCGCCGGCCGTCAGGGCGATCCGGGCGCTACCCGGTTTTATCTGTCGACGGAGGATGATTTGATGCGCCTGTTCGGCGGCGCGCGGCTGGACAGCCTGATGAGCACCCTCAGCATCGACGAGGACACCCCCATCGAGAGCCGAATGCTTTCCAATTCCATCGAGTCCGCCCAGCGGCGCGTGGAGGAGCGCAACTTCGGCATCCGGCGGGATGTGCTGAAATATGACGATGTGATGAACACCCAGCGGGAGGTCATTTATAAACAGCGCGACACCGTTCTGGCGGACGGCGATGTGCGGGACAGCATTTTGAAGATGGTGGAGGAATCCATCGGGGAAACGGTGGCCCAGTATACCTCCGAGGAGGACCATGCCCGGTGGAATCTGGATGGTCTGCGCAGCTATTATCAGGGCTGGCTTTTGCAGGAGGGTGACCTGCGCTATACTCCGCAGGAGCTGGAGGATTTGGAGGCGGAGACGCTGGTGGAGGAGCTACACCGGCGGGCGATGGCGGCTTATGAGCAGAAGGAGCAGAAATACGGCGCCGAAATCATGCGGGAAGCGGAGCGGGTGATTTTGCTGACTACCGTGGATCGCTATTGGATGGATCATATTGACAATATGGACGAATTGCGCCGGGGAATTCATCTGCGCTCCATCGGCCAGCATGACCCGGTGGTGATGTATCGCAACGAGGGCTTCGAGATGTTCGAGCAGATGGTGGGTGCCATCCGGGAGGACACTGCCCACGCCATGCTTACCCTGGAGCTTCGCTCTCAGGAGCAGCCCCAGCGCCGTCAGGCAGCCAAAATCACCGGAACCTCCGGCGGAAGCGACGGCAGCGACAAGAAGCAGCCGGTGCGGAAGACCGCAGCGCAGAAGGTGGGACGCAACGATCCCTGTCCCTGCGGGAGCGGACTGAAATACAAAAAATGCTGTGGAAAGCAGGGATGATTGTCCCTGCCAACGCATAAAATAGACAAGGAGAGAGCAGTATGTTTTGGCGCTTGCGCAATTCCATCGCCCGGTTCATGGCCGGACGCTACGGGATGGATTCTCTGGGCTGGTTTTTGCTCATCTGCTGGTGTATCTGTAATGTTGCGGTGTCGTTTTTGCCGGGCGTGCTGTATTGGCTGGGACGGCTGGCCTCTCTTGGTCTGCTCTTTTGGCTGTATTGGCGGGCGCTGTCGCGCCAAACCCAGCGCCGTCAGGCGGAAAACGAGCGCTATCTGCGCCTGCGGCGGCGCTTTGTGGATTGGGGACGGCGGCAGGTGGACCGGGTGCGCTATATCGGGCGGTATCGGTTTCGCCAATGCCCCTATTGCCGGGCGCGTCTGCGTCTACCCATCCGCCGGGGACGGCGCACGGTCACCTGTGCCCGCTGTAACGGCCGCTTTCAGAGCTTTTTTCTGTGAAAAAGTGTGACGGGACGAAAGGAAAAAGATATGCGTGTTTGTGTGTTTGGGGCGGCCTCGCCGACCATTGACCCGGCCTATATCCGTTTGGTGGAGGAGCTGGGCGAGGAGCTGGCGCGCCGGGGTCATTCGCTGGTTTTCGGCGGCGGCGGGAACGGACTTATGGGCGCGGTAGCCCGTGGCGTGCGAGCCGGCGGCGGATATATTTTCGGCGTTATTCCCCGCTTCTTCGAGGAGGAGCAGGTGGAGGCGGTTTGCGATTTTTGCGATGAGCTGATTCAGCCGGAAACCATGCGCCAGCGCAAGCAGATTATGGAGGATAACGCGGACGCATTTATTGTTGTGCCCGGCGGAATTGGCACCTTCGAGGAGTTTTTTGAGATTTTGACGCTCAAGCAGCTCTGCCGCCACCAAAAGCCCATTGCGGTATACAATCTGCAGGGCTATTATGACGACATTCAGCGGGCGCTGGAAAGCGCCGCGGAGAAGGGCTTTATTCGGGAAAACTGCCGGGAGCTGTTTTGCTTAACTGACTGCCCGGAGGAACTTCTTCGCTATTTGGAGACTCCTCCGCAGGCCACCCATACCGTTCGTGAGCTGAAGGACGGCTAAAAACGGAAAAGTGGACAAAAACGGATAAAAACAAATAAAATGCACCCGCTTCGGGATGATTTCGTTCTCGGTGCGGGTGCGTTTTTGTGTGCGCGGTGGATTTGTTCTTTTTCAGCAGTTGTTCAATAAATTTTCGGGGAATTTTTGGGGAGGGGGTTGTCAAATGGTGGAAAAGACGCTATACTGGTTGTGGATTTTATCCATCT
>CAZSTR010000008.1:0-58389 GCA_964609975.1 uncultured Ruminococcus sp.
CGTACCAATTGTCTTTACCACTTGTTTTCAAAACCTTCGTTACGGCACCTCATCAATATGCGGGGAGGCTTCCGTTTTTGTATGTACGGTTCGTTCTTATTTTTTCGTCCACATGGAGGGAGACAGCAAAAACAGCATGGGATAAATCTCCAGCCGGCCGAAAAGCATGGCAAAGGACAGCACCAGCTTGGAAAAATCCGAATAGGCCGCGAAGCTTCCGGCCGGGCCAATCGCGCCGAAGCCGGGGCCAACATTGTTCAAGCAGGTCACCACCGCCGAAATATTGGTTTCCAGCCCAAAGGGCTCGAAGCCAATCAGCAACAAACCCGCCGCCAGCAAAAGGCCATACAGCACCAGATAAGCCCCCGCATAGCGCACTGTATCCTCGTCCACCGCCTTCCCCTCCATGCGCACGGAGGTGACACTGCGGGGGTGAATCGCCCGCTTCAAATCCCGACGAGCGATGGACACGAACAGCTGCACACGGGACACCTTCAGCCCGCCGGCGGTGGAGCCGGCACAGCCGCCTACGAACATCAGCAAAAACAGCACCGTTTTTGCCAAGGCAGGCCACAAATTGAAATCGGCGGTGCTATAGCCGGTAGTGGTGATCACCGCGGAAACCTGGAAAAACGCCTGGCGCACAGTCTCGCCGAAGCCGGCATAGCTTCCCCACAGACTCCAGGTGATCAGCCCCGTGGCCACCGTCACAATTCCCAAATAGACCCACAGCTCACGACTGCGCACGGCCGCGCGGAAATGGCGGATGAGCACCAGATAATAGAGATTGAAATTGATGCCGAACAACAGCATGAAAATCGCAATCACCCATTGGATATAGGGCGAAAAGCTGGCCAGACAGTCCCGATAAATGCCGAAGCCACCGGTGCCGGCCGTGCCGAAGGCATGGACAACGCTGTCGAACAGGCTCATCCCGCCACACCGCAGCAGCACCACCATCAGCGCTGTCATCACAAGATAAATCACATACAGGATTTTCGCCGTGTCCTTCACACGGGGCACCAGCTTTCCCACAACCGGGCCGGGCATCTCCGCCCGCAGCATATGCATACTGCGGCCGGAATCGCTGGGAACAATCGCCATCATCAGCACAAGAATTCCCATGCCGCCGATCCAGTGGGTGAAGCTGCGCCAAAAGAGCATCCCGTGGGGCATCGCCTCCACATCGGCGAGAATGGACGAGCCGGTGGTTGTGAAGCCGCTCACCGTCTCAAAAAACGCATCCACATAGGAGGGAATACTCCCGCTCAGCACAAAGGGAAAAGCACCAATCGCCGAAAAAAACAGCCAGGCCAGCGCCACCGTCACGAAGCCCTCCTTGGAAAAAATCAGGCGATTGCAGGAACGGGTGGGCACCATCAGCAGGAGACCCAGCGCCAACGCCACCCCCGCCGTCATCAAAAAAGCCCAAAAGCCGGAATATTCCCGATACAGCAACGACACAAACGCCGGAAGCAACAGAACCCCCGCCTCCAGCGAAACCAGCTGGCCCAGCGTGTGTATCACCATTTTTCGATTCATGTATAACTCTCTTCCTCTTTTTTCCTCTTTTTCCCGGTTTTCAAAAGCGCCCCGCTTCCGCTCAGCGCAGAATGTCCGTCAAATCCTGCAAACGGTGCTGGGCCGCCAGCACAACCACATTGTCCCCCGGCAAAATCATGTCGTCGCCGGTGGGGATGATGGGCTTGCGCTCCCGGATGATGCCGGCGATGAGGATGTTCTCCTTCAACCGCAGCTCCTTTAGAGGGATGTTCACGATGCGGGGGGTATCCCGCACCCGGAACTCCACCGCCTCCGCCTGGTCATCCATGAGGGTGTACAGCGTTTCGATGTTGCTGCCCAGCGAATTCTGCAACGCGCGGGCATACTGCACCAGCACATCGGCGATGATTTTTCGCGGAGAAACGATACATTCCAGACCGAGCCTCTCCGCCAAAGCGCTCAGCTCATCCCGATTGACCTTGGAAATCACCTTCGGCACCTGCTGGGAGGCAGCGAAGAAGGAAAGCAGGATATTTTCCTCATCCATGCCGGTGAGCGCCACGAACGCATCCATGCTCCGCAGGCTCTCCTCCAGAAGAAGCTCCTGCTGGGCGCCGTCTCCGTGGATGATCACCGCCTTCGGCAACGCTTCGCTCAGCTCCTCGCACAGCTGGCGGTCAATTTCGATGATTTTCACATCGCTCCCGGAGGAAAGCAGACGCCGCGCCAGATAATAGGCTGTGCGGCTTCCGCCGAGAATCATCACATTGCGCATCTGGCGCTGGCCCTCGCCCACCGCTCGCAACAGCTTCGCCAGCTCCGCCGGCGCGGCGATGAGGCCGATACGATCGCCCCCCTCCAGCACAAATCGGCCGTCGGGGATATACACCTTTCCGCCCCGCTGAACGGCGCAGATGAGAAACTTCGCGGCATAGCGACTGCGCAGCTCGTTCAAAGGCGCGCCCACCAACGGCGAATCCTCCTTCAGCCGCAGCTCAATCATTTCGAAATTGCGGCGGGAAAAATTCTCCACCTTCGCCGCCGCCGGCAGCTTCAACAGGTGATACAGCTCATGCGCCGCCAGCTGCTCCGGGTTGATAGCCATAGACAAGCCCAGCTGTTGCTTGAGGAAATTCAGGTCACCCTCGTTATATTCGGGCTTGCGGATGCGTGCGATGGTGTGGCGCGCGCCCATTTTCCCCGCCAAAAAGCAGCTGAGCATATTCAGTTCATCCGAGCCGGTGACCGCCACGAACAGCTCCGCCTTTTCCACACCCGCCTCGGTGAGTGTGGCACAGTCGGCGCCGTTTCCGCAGACGCCAATCACATCGTACACATTCGTCACCTCGGTCAGCGCCGCCGGGTCGTTATCCACGGCCGTGATGTTGTGACCCTCCTCTACAAGACTTTCCAATATCGTCGTTCCGATTTTTCCACAGCCGACAACAATAATATTCATCGTTTCTGTCTCCTTTCAAAGGTCTGTTTCCACCGGCTTTTCGCTATGAAAAAGCTATCCATCCGCCAAAGCCGCCCTTCCCCCGAACAGAGCGCCCCCGCTGCTTCGTATTGTAGCACGGTTTTCGCTTCTTTGCAACCCCTCCGCCGGCGATTTTACACGCGTCCTGCGCACAAAAAGTGCCCCGCAGGCCGCAAAGCCCTTGGAGCACCTTTTTCTTACTTTTTCCTGTTTTTTCGTCGTTTTTCGCAGATTTTCGCCACTCAGCCCAACAGCTTCCCAACAAAAGCCGCCAGCGCCCGATCGGTTTCGTCGGTTTTTCGGAAGAAATGCAGCTTATCCACATCGAACAAAATGCAGCCGCAATGTCCCGGAAAGGTGGGGAAGCAGATGATGTTCAAATTCGTGTCGATTTCGGGGCTGTAGTCCACGATGTTCAGCGTTTCCTCGAAAAGCGCCGCCTGCTCATAGGTTCTCAACCATTTGGCATCCATGTTCGGGAACAGCGTTCCGAAGGCTTGCCCAATCATCGCCGACAGAGGCATTTTTTCGATTTCCACCAGTGCCGGGTTGCCATACCGAAACACCCAATCCACCGCCCGCAAGCGCTCATCGAAAACCATTTCGATGTCGGTGAAGGCGAAGGGCATCTGGTCGAACACCCGATAATGCTCCCCATATTCCGCGTCAGTCTTCGGCGTTTCGCTGCGGGCGAAGCCTTGGATGATTTCCCGCTGCTTTGTCTGAAACTCCCGCAAAATCTCCGCCTGGTTGCGCCGGGCGTAGCCCAGCGCCTCGCCGTTGCAGAGGTTGATGGTGTCGGTGATGCTATGGATAGCAAAAACCGACACAAGGCAGTTGCGCTTGACCTTGATGAAGCGATCGCCCAAAAGGCCCTCCAGCTCCAGGAGCGTCATGCGGGCCTCCTTCACGCCGGCCGAGGTGCTATGGATGCTGGCGATGTTTCCGTGCATTTGCACATACAAAATCGTGCGCACATTCAACTCAATTTCCGTTTTTTCCGAAATAATTCGGATGGTTTTTGCGTTTTTCATTGTTTTGCCTCGCAATCTGTGCTTTTTAGAGGGGGGTTCTCCAAAATCGGAGCATTTTCCCGCATTATAGCACATCCGCGTAAAAAGTGCAATAACCTACCGGGTGGTTACACCGGGAACCGAACGAGGAACACGCATAGGCAAATGTGCGAAAACATCCGCCACCCGCATATCAAAAACAATCAACGGCGCGCTTTTATTTTTCCGGCGGCGTTAAGCAACGCCGCCATTCCGGGCCGCGCACAAGCCTATCCTGAACGATTTGCTCACATACTCCTTCACCGTCCAGCATCTGCTGATAAAGCTGCTCCGCCGGCAACCACCCAATTTGGTAGGGCATCTGATCCAGCAGCAACACCTTTTCGTCCCGCAAAAGCTCGCCGTTCACCGGCTCGTCGATAATCACGATCGTCGTCTCCTTGTCGCCCCGCTTCTGGCGAATATAGCGACAAACCGCCTCGGCCACACAGCTCATCGTGATCACTGCTGTCACATCGGCATTGGCCTGCAAAAATCCCCGTATATGCTCCTCGGCCATCTCCATTTCCTCCAAAGAGGCCGGATTGATTTCCAGAAGCCGAACTTCTTTACGGCCGGTGTTGCGCACCAGACACTCCCAATGAGCCTGCACACACGCCCGATAGTTCGGATGAACATCCTGTCTTTCCGAAATAAAGGCAATATCCTTATGCCCTTCCTGAATTAGCCGTTCGGTGACACGGTACAGCTGCGCATAATAATCGCAATGAACACTGCTGAATTTTAACCGTTCCAGGTAATTGGCCACCACCACGTTAAATTGCTTCAAAAGAAGCTTTATCAGCACATCGTGATAGGTTGGCATGATAATCGGATAAAACAGAACGCCCGCTCCATTGTGCGACACCACATATTCCAGCTTTCGCTTTTCCTCCTCCGGGTCGTCATCGGTCAAAAGAATACTCAGCAAAACATTGCGTCCGCGAAAATAATCGTTCATTCCGTTGAGCACATCCTGCATAAACGGGGTGCGCACATGAGGAAACACGGCATACACCGGCAAAACCTCTCCCGGCAGTTCCTTTTGTAACCCACTCAAAAAAGCCGCGGCAGAGAAGCTCTCTGCCGCGGCTTTTTAGCATTCGGTCAGGTTTTGGCATAGCTCCGCCCATTCCGCGGCGGATAAGGATGTGTTCAGCACCTCCAGCAGGCGGTTGGCGGACAAATCCGCCGGAAGCTCCAGCCGTTCCAGCAATTTTCTGCGGCGGGTGGCGCTGTCCGCACCGCCCACAAGGCCGATCTCCATCAGCGTCGCCTTCGTCAGGCCGAGACCGGGACGCAGCCCGGTCTCCTCAAAGGCGCCGGCGCGGCGAAGCGCCTCCACCACCGCTTCGTCGCTCACGCCCTCCACTCCCAACAGTCCTTCGCGGGACGGGGCGGCCTTGCGGCGTTCCTTTCCGGGAATCGGTGGAATATAGGCCATTTTGATTTGCTCCGGCGGAACCAGCCCCGCCAAATAGCCGCGAATCACGCCTCCGGCGCTGTCGCTGTCCGTGAGCACAATCAGTCCCCGCGCCACCGCCAGCCGTTGCAACAGGCGTACCTTTTCTGGGTTGCGAAAAATGCGAAAGCCGTCGGTGGGCACGACCGTGGCCTCCACCACCGAATGAACGCGAATTTCGTCATATTTTCCTTCCACGACTATCACCGCCCGCACCTGCGGGCGGTGGCTCAGCGGGGCCGGACACATTGCATCAATCGGGTCGCCGTTTCCTCCAACAGCGCCCGCTCCTGTCCCCGCCCGCTTTTCAGCGCGCTATCCGCCGCCGCCAGCACCGCCAGCGACTCCCGCAGCATCGAAAACTCTAGCCGCCGCGCATCCCTCGCCGCATTTTGCAGGCGGAATTCTTTTCCCTTATAGCTGGGAAAATCCGCCGCCAGCGTATTCGCCGCCGCACCGGCCATCCCGGCCACCTTCGCCCGATACAAATCCGCATAGGCCGTCGAAAGCGCCCCCAAAATTGCCACCGGCTCCTCCCGCTGAATCGCCAGCTGGCGCAACAGCTCAAAGGTCTCCGCGGCCTGGCCGGACAGGATGGTGCGCGCCAGCTGAAACACCCGCACCTCCAGACTTTTCGTCCCCGCCTGCCGAATCAGCTCCGCAGAAATCACGCCATCCATGGCCAGCGCCACCAGTTTTTCCAGTTCGTTGAGCAAGAGATTCATATCGTTCCCCGCCTGCTCGATGAGCAACGCTGCGTCGCGACTGTCCAGCTGACACCCCCGGCGCCTCGCCCCATCCACCAGCAGTCGAGAAAGCTCCGCCGGCGTGCGCCGGGGAAAGGCCACCGCCAGCCCACAGCTATCCACCTGGCGCAACACCGCCTGCCAGCTTTTTTTGCGCTTGTCCGGCTGACGGCTGACCTGACGAAGCACCAGCACACAGCTATCCGTCAGCTCCGCCAACAGCTCCACCAGACGGTCGCTGTTGGCGGCCAAATCCATATCCCGCACCGTCACGCATTTTTTCTCCGCCAGCATCGGCAATCCGGCTGTCGCCTGCGCCAGCTGCTCCACCGTGACGGTGTCGCCGTCGAACGACTGCCAGTCAAAGGCGTTTTCCGTGTCGCCCACAGCCCGCCGCACGATGCGCCGAGTATATTCCTCCGTCAAATACGGCTCCTCGCCATATAGCAAATACACCGTCGCCAGCGTCCCCTTCAACTGTTCCTGCAACAGTGTCTGTGCGTCCTTCATTGCCTTTGCCTCCAATCTCCACGCCCATGGGTCACAAATATCACCGGAGCGTCGGTCACCGTCACCCGCGGCCTCTTAGGAAGGGCGTCTGCCATGCTCGCCCCATCGGCCTTGCAGACCCAAACGCTCCAGGGCACTTCCAGCCAAAACCCATTATACACCGTTTCGCCGGAAAAAACCAGCCCATCCACCGTTTCCCAGGAAATGGCCTGCGGCCGAAAATGCTCTGCCGGCGGGGTCAACAGCAAGCAGGTGTCTCCCAGACGCAAGCGCCACCAATCCTCTTCGGTGCGGGCGAGAACCATTTCGTCCCAAACCGCCCGCTCCTCGCCGCGACCCAACGCCGTCAGTGCACCGGACAGCCCTTCTGTCCAGCCGCTCGCATCACCGGTGAGCACCAGCATCGCCCCGGTTTCCTCCCGCAAAGCCTGCAAAGAAGCGGCATCTGCGGTGGTGCCTCGCTCCACCGCAATCACCGTGTCCCGCACGCCACCCAGGCCGCTCCACAGGCGCTTTGCCCCGGCGGCGCCATCCGCCTCCTGCAAATAAATGAGGCAACGCTCCCGCTGCTGCACCACCACCGTGGCCGCATCTCCCTGGGAAAGCACATAAACCGTATAATCCGCGCCCTTCCACAGGGGTGCCAGCAACAGCAGAAGCACCAGCGAAGCCGCCGCCAGCCCGGATACACGCAAAACACCGGAATACCGCTTTTTGAGCAACAGGACAACGAGCACCGCACAGGTCAAATTCAACCACACCGCAAAGGCGGACCAGGAAAGCAGCGACACCGACTCGGTCCAGCCTTCCATCCAGCGACAGAACAACAGCAATACCCGCACAAGGAGTCCCGCCAGCAGAGACAGGCCACGCCCGGCCCAGGCTAACGGCGGACAAAGGAGCAACACCCCGGCGCCACAGCCCAACAGCAAAATCAGCCCGGCAGGCGGCACCGCCACCAAATTCACCAGCGGCGAAATCAGCGAGAGCTCTTCGAAATGCGCCGCAAGGAAGGGAGACAGAAGCAGAGAAGCACCAAGGGTCGTGCACAGCCCCGGAAAAATCGGACGTACCCAGCGACAGCGACGGAAAAGCGGCGCCGTCAGCTCCGTCAGCCGCGGGGTCAACGCCAGCACCCCGCCCGCCGCCGAAAAAGAGAATTGCAAGCCCACATCAAACAGGGCATACGGATTCGCCAGCAAAATTCCGCACAGCGCCAACCCCATGGAATTCAGCCCGTCAGCCGGGCGGCGGACAAAGCGACCCGCCAACAGCACCAGCGCCATCACCCCGGCCCGCAAAACCGAAGGGGAAAAGCCCACCAAAAAGCAATAGGCCAAAAGCACCGCTCCGGTGAGCAACGCCGTCGGGCGACAACGCAGACGCAACAGCCGCAGAAATCCGTAAACGCCTCCAACCAACGCCGTCAAATGCAGGCCGGACACCACCAGAATATGAGAAATACCTCCAGCGCGAAAAAGCGCTTTCGTGTCCACAGAAAGAAAACGGCTGTCGCCCAGACACATGGCCGTCAGCACCGCCCCCTCCTGGCCGGGGAGAAGCTGTAAAAGCCGTTCGGACACAGCCGAACGCACCCGATAGGCCAAACGGCCGACGCCGCCCCGACTCTCCGGAAGCACCGTCACCGCATTTTCACCATAAGCCGTCGGAACGGCGCGCAAAACAATGCGATCCGCCAGCAGGGCGTCTGCGTTTTCGCCCTGTGCTCGATAAATTATCTGTGCCGACACCGTGTCAAAGGGCGCGGGCGCCGCCAGCTCCGGGCAATACAGCAAAACCCGCGTACCGGCGGGCAAAAGAGAGCTTTCCCGTAGCTTCAGCGTATACCAGCTGTCCGCCACCTGCTCGGTCACAAGCCCCGTCACCCGGTCGGTTTCGCCGACGCGGTTGGCGGTCAAGTGCGCATAATAAGCCCGAAAGCCGCAGGCCGTTCCCAGAAAAACCAGCCCGGTGAGCACACAAACCACCACCGCCGGCGCCCGGCGAAGCCAAAGCCCCACGCCCAGCGCCACCGCCGCCGCCAGCAAGCAAAGCGGCCAGGTCAGTCGTAACCCGACCCATACAGCTACCGCCGCAGACAGGCCGCACCACAGAAACCAGCGACACGGCTCCGGCACACGCATTTCCAAGCCCACCGGCTTTTCCTCCCTTTTTCCCCTTTCGACCTACGCCGCCTTTTTGCAAAAAACCGGCAGACAAAGCTGTCTGCCGGTTCCATCTCCACAAGAGATTTATGCGCTCACAGCTCCGGGTCAGCCAGCACAACCTTCGGCGGCGTCTCCAGAAGAGAGGGATCCTGCAAAAACTGCTTCATGCGGCGGAAGGCCATGGCAAAATAGCTTCCCGAGCAAATGCGCTCATCCATCACAACACCCAAAGGCATACATTTTTCAAATTCAACCTGGCCGCTCCGCCGCCGGGCTACCTCGCGGGAATTCCCCGCCGCCACCACCATGCTGGTGGTGCCGAAATCATAGCAGTGATGATAGATGTGGTTAGTGCGAATGCTGGCCAGGTTGGTGAAAACCATCGAGGTGTGGAAAGGGCTTGCGTCGATGATGGATTTCGGGAGGAGGTTATGCTTGTCAGCCCATTTGATGAAGCTCACCGCGAACCGCAAAAGGCCGGGAATCGCCACCAGCCGCTGAATCAGCTTTTCGGTGGCGTTGTTGGATTTTTCTACCCGGTTTTCGCTGACATATTTCTGGATTTTTTCCTCCACGGTGAGCACCGTGTCCTCCGGCGAAAAATACAGCTTCGACATGGTGCCGCCGTTGGCGCTGTCAGAGTGGCCGCCGGACAGCACAACCATGCCGATGGCGATTTCGTTGCGGGCATAGGCGCGCTTGTTCACAATGAAGCGATTCACCGCCGGAAACTCGCACAGCATACGGATATAGGCTGCCATGATGATGGCCATGTGGCTCATCGAAACGCCTTCCCGCCGTTTGCGGCGCAGATAGGCGTCTATGGGAGCTAGAGGAATATCCAGAGTGATCGAATTCATGGAATCGCTACGCTTCGCCATCACATGGGCGGCGATTCGGTACATGGGATCGGTGTGGCGCAAATAAGTCCCGTCGGCTCGTCTCATGGTGTAATCTCCTGTCGAAAAAAGTCTTTGGATGGAAGAAGTATACCACAAGCTTTTGAAATTGTAAACATTTTATGAAAATTTTTCTGCACGGACGCTGAAAAGAGAGCGGGAGAGCTCGGCGCTTCAAGGACAATGCCAAGTTCTCCCGATTTCAATCCCCCATCCGCGCGGGGTGGGACAATAAAGGTAAGCCTACAGCTTTTATTTTTCCATATCACGAAAAATGCCGGCAATGTTCTTCCACTGCACAATCATTTCTGCTTTTCAAGATGAATTTTAGCATAAAAGTCTATCCTGCCGTATCCCAGAAGCAAAAACCGGCACCACAGGGTTCAACGAACCCTGTGGTGCCGGTTTTCCTCCCAAGTTTCTTTTTATTCGTCATCCAGCTTGAGCACAGCCATAAAGGCCTCCTGGGGAACCTCCACGCTCCCCAGCTGGCGCATCCGCTTTTTGCCTTCCTTTTGCTTCTCCAGCAGCTTTTTCTTTCGGGTGATGTCGCCGCCATAGCATTTCGCCAAAACGTCCTTGCGCATGGCCCGCACCGTTTCCCGTGCAATGACCTTTCCGCCGATGGCCGCCTGTACCGGCACCTCAAACAGCTGGCGGGGAATGTTATCCCGCAGCTTCTCGCACATTTTCCGTGCCCGCGCATAGGCATTCCCGGAGAAAAGGATGAAGGACAGCGCGTCCACCGTTTCCCCGTTGAGCAAAATATCCAGTTTCACCAAATCGGATTTCACATACCCCTTCAGCTCATAGTCGAAGCTGGCATATCCCTTCGTGCGGGATTTCAGCGCATCGAAAAAGTCATAAATGATTTCGTTGAGGGGAAGCTCATAATGAATATCCACACGGGTGGGATCCAGATATTTCATGTCCTTGAACACGCCGCGCCGCTGCTGGCAAAGCTCCATGATGTTACCCACATAATCGTTGGGGGCAAAGATATGCGCCTCAGGCCCGCACCGTTTCCCGTGCAATGACCTTTCCGCCGATGGCCGCCTGTACCGGCACCTCAAACAGCTGGCGGGGAATGTTATCCCGCAGCTTCTCGCACATTTTCCGTGCCCGCGCATAGGCATTCCCGGAGAAAAGGATGAAGGACAGCGCGTCCACCGTTTCCCCGTTGAGCAAAATATCCAGTTTCACCAAATCGGATTTCACATACCCCTTCAGCTCATAGTCGAAGCTGGCATATCCCTTCGTGCGGGATTTCAGCGCATCGAAAAAGTCATAAATGATTTCGTTGAGGGGAAGCTCATAATGAATATCCACACGGGTGGGATCCAGATATTTCATGTCCTTGAACACGCCGCGCCGCTGCTGGCAAAGCTCCATGATGTTACCCACATAATCGTTGGGGGCAAAGATATGCGCCTCAGCGATCGGCTCCTCCGCCATGGCGATGGTCGCCGGGTCGGGATAGTTGGTGGGGTTGTCCACCATCACCACGCTGCCGTCGGCGAGCGTCACCCGATAGCTGACGCTGGGAGCGGTGGTAATCAAATCCAGATTGTATTCCCGCTCCAGCCGCTCCTGCACAATTTCCATGTGCAAAAGCCCCAAAAAGCCGCAACGGAAGCCAAAGCCCAGCGCCACAGAGGTTTCCGGCTCAAAAGTCAGGGACGCATCGTTGAGCTGCAACCGCTCCAGCGCCTCCCGCAAATCCTGATAATGGGCGCCATCCGCCGGGAACACGCCGCAGAACACCATTGGGTTTACCTGGCGATAGCCGGGCAATGCCTGGGGCGCCGGGCGCTTCGCCAGGGTGATCGTGTCGCCGACACGGGCGTCACCGACAGTCTTGATGGCGGCAGACAGATAGCCCACCTGGCCGGCCTCCAGCACACCCGTCGGCTCCAAACGGCCGGGGCGCATGATCCCGACCTCCACCACATCGAACTCCGCCCCAGAGGCCATCATTCGAATCCGGTCGCCGGCACGCACTGCGCCGTCCATCACCCGGAAATACACAATCACGCCCCGATAGCTGTCATAATAGCTATCGAAAATCAACGCCCGCAGAGGGGCGGACGCATCGCCCTCCGGCGCCGGGAGGCGAACAATCGCCTCCAGCACCTGGTCGATATTCAGACCAGCCTTGGCAGAAATGCAGGGGGCCTCCGCCGCCTCCACACCGATGATATCCTCGATTTCCTGCTTGACCCGCTCCGGGTCGGCGGCGGGCAAATCAATTTTGTTGATCACCGGGATAATTTCCAGTCCATGCTCCGACGCAAGATAGGTGTTCGCCAGCGTCTGCGCCTCCACGCCTTGGGAAGCATCCACCACCAGCAGCGCCCCCTCACAGGCCGCCAGAGACCGGCTGACCTCATAGTTAAAGTCCACATGACCGGGGGTGTCGATGAGATTGAAGGTATAGGCTTCTCCGTCCTGCGCCGTATATTGGAGAGTCACCGCATGGGCCTTGATGGTGATGCCCCGCTCCCGCTCCAAATCCATGCTGTCCAGAAGCTGGTCCTCCATATCCCGCAAAGCCACCGTGTTGGTTTTCTCCAGCAGCCGGTCTGCCAGAGTAGATTTTCCGTGGTCTATATGGGCGATGATGCAAAAATTGCGAATATATGCTTTGCTATCGGCCAAAAACGGCACCTCATTTCCTTCAACTATTCTTTTGCTGTCTTAAACTATATCAAAAAAAACGCGCTTTGACAAGGGAAAAACCGCAAAAAGCTGCAAAAACATCTGCGAAAAAGGATGACAAACGAACAACTTTTTGGTATACTGGGGGCAAAGGAGTGCATTTTTCGGACGGAACCGCTCTTTTTCCAACAAAAAGAAATATTGGAGGAACTAGTCATGCTTCATGTTACTGTTTGGAACGAATATCAGCACGAGCGTTCGGAGGCCGCCATCGCCGCCGTATACCCCAAGGGAATTCACGAGGCCATCGCCGCCTTCTTAGGAGAAGAGGCCGATTTCACGGTGCGCACCGCCACGCTGGACGACCCGGAATGTGGGTTGACCCAGGAGGTGCTGGACGAAACCGATGTTCTCCTCTGGTGGGGACACATGGCCCATGACCGGGTACCCGACGAGGTGGCTGCACGAGTTCAGCAGGCGGTGCTGAAGGGCATGGGCTTCATCGTTTTACATTCCGGCCATCATTCGAAGCCCTTCCGCCTGCTTATGGGCACCCCCTGCAACCTTCATTGGCGGGAAAACGGAGACATGGAACGGCTGTGGGTGGTGAACCCCGGCCATCCCATCGCGCAGGGAATCGGCGAATTTTTCAATCTGGAGCACGAAGAAACCTATGGCGAGGTGTTCGATGTGCCCGACCCGGAGGAGCTTGTGTTCATCGGCTGGTATGAGGGCGGCGAGGTGTTCCGCTCCGGCTGCTGCTGGCGGCGGGGCCTGGGGAAAATTTTCTATTTCCAGCCCGGCCACGAAAGCTTCCCCACCTATTACAATGAAAATGTGCAAACGGTGCTGAAAAACGCTGTGCGCTGGGCGAAGCCGGAGCGGCGCGTGGCCGAGCTAACCTGTCCCAACACGGAAAAGCCCCATTGCCATTTTTGAAAAGCAAGGAGACAAAAGCATGGACTGGACCGAGGTATGTATTCGCGTGAAAACCGCCCAAACCGACGAGGCCGCAGCCATCGCCAACATGGCGGTGCCCTATGGACTGTATATTGAGGATTACAGCGATCTGGAGCAGGGAGCACGGGAAATCGCCCACATTGATTTGATTGACGAGGAGCTGTTGGCGCGAGACCGCGCCCATAGCATCATCCATCTGTATATCGACCCGGAAGATAACCCGCCGGAGGCAGTCGCCTTTTTGCAGGAGCGCCTGCAGGCAGCGGGGATTCCCAACACGGTAGAAGCGAACGCCGTGCGGGAGGAGGACTGGGCCAACAACTGGAAAAAATATTTCAAGCCCCTCCCGGTGGGTGAAAAGCTGCTCATCTGCCCCTCCTGGGAAACCGCCGAAAACCCGGAAGGCCGAGCGGTTTTGTCCATTGACCCCGGTATGGCCTTTGGCACCGGCGGGCATGACACCACCCGCCTTGTGCTGGAAACACTGGAGCGCTATGTTGCTTCGGGAACCAGCTTTCTGGATGTGGGTTGCGGAAGCGGAATTCTGTCCATCGCGGCCTGTCTGCTGGGCGCCGGGGAAGCCCTCGGCGTGGACATCGACGCCCTGGCGGTGAAAACCGCCATCGAAAACGGTGCGCTGAACGGGCTGGTTGCCCCGCGCTATCGCATCGTGCAGGGAGATTTGGCAAAGGATATTTCCGGCCGCTTCCCGGTCATCGCCGCAAACATCGTGGCGGACGCCATCATCGCCCTGTCCCCGGCCATCCCCGCTCTGCTGGCGCCGGAGGGGGTCTATATCGTCTCCGGCATCATCGACACCCGCGAGGCGGAGGTGGTGAAGGCGCTGAACGACTGCGGCTTTGCCGTGGCCGAGCGTCATGAGCATGGCGGCTGGCTTTGCATGGTTTGCCGCCGGGTCGAATGAAAAGGAGAACGCAGTCATGCCCCGTTTTTTTCTGGATTTTTCGCCGGCCGTCGGTGAAAAGGTGACGCTGGCGGGCGCTGACGCCCGCCATATAGCCGGCGCACTGCGCATAACCGCCGGCGAGGCGGTGACCCTGTGTGACGGCGACGGCACAGACTTTGCCTGCACGGTGGAAGCCGTGCAACGGGAGGCGGTGACCCTGCGGGTGAACGCCGCTGCCCCCAACCGCACCGAGCCATCCTTGCGGGTGACGCTGTATATGGGCTTGCCGAAAAGTGACAAGCTGGAATGGGTGATTCAAAAGGCTGTGGAGCTGGGCGTGTTTTCTGTTGTTCCGGTGATTACCAGCCGTAGCATCGTCCGGCTGGACGCCAAGGACGCCGCAAGGAAGCAGGAGCGCTGGCAACGCATCGCCGATGAAGCGGCCGGCCAATCCGGGCGCGGAATCCGCCCCGTCGTGTGCGCGCCCATAACCTGGAGGCAGGCACTTTCCCAGCTAAAGGAGGAGAACACCCTGCTCTGCTATGAGGGCGGCGGCCAGCCCATCGGCTCGCTGGTCACCCCGACGGAGCGGGCGGTGTCGCTGGTCGTCGGGCCGGAGGGAGGCTTCGACCCCGCCGAGGTGGAGGCGGCGACCGCCCTGGGCGGCCGCATCGCCACCCTCGGCCCGCGAATTTTGCGCTGTGAGACGGCGCCGCTGGCGGCGCTGGCGGTGCTCATGGAACGCAGCGGGAACATGGAATAATCCCCCGAATACAAAACAAAAGCGGAGCATCTCGGAAAAACTTCCGAAATGCTCCGCTTTTTGCGTCTATTTAACCGGGGCTTTCACAGGAGCACACACCGCCCGGCTATTTCCAAGGCCACCCTCGCCGCGGCCAAGCCCGGCGAAAAAGCGCCAGATTTTCTGAATGTAAGCGCTTTCGCTCTCGAAAATCTGCCACAAAACCCGCATAGGCGCAGGCAAAAGCGGGTATAGCCGCTCCCGCTCCGTTGGCGGCAAAAGCACCAGCGCCTCCCCGGTTTCGCCGTCCCGCAAAACCGGAAGCCCCTCCTCCAGCGAAAAGCTCAACCCCAGCGCGCCTCTCCCGGCCGTCACCTTCGTCATGTTATATTCGCTCCACAGACAGGCGGCCACTCCGCCCAGCAGACACAGCACCAAGCACAGCGCTCCAAAAAAGGAGCGCACACCGCTTCTTTCTTCCGTTCCAAGCACCCCCTCGACACACAAAGTCGGTTTCCCCGGCTTATTATGTCCATGGACGCCGCCGATACCCACGCCGCCGCAAAAAAATCAGTCAGTCACTGTATGGATGGGCTTTCCCTGCAAAAAGGCGCGGATGTTTTCCGCCACAATCCTCATCAGCCGCTGGCGGGTTTCCGCGCCCGCCCAGGCGATATGCGGCGTGATACAGCACCGAGGCGCCCCCAACAGCGGGCAATCCGCCGCCATCGGCTCTACCGTCAAAACATCCACTCCGACGCCGCCCAAATGGCCGCTGTCCAGTGCGGCCCGCAACGCGCTTTCATCCACAAGCGGGCCGCGGGCGGTGTTGATGAAAAAGGCGCCGGGCTTCATCCGGGCGAAGGCAGCGGCGTCCATCATCCCGCGGCTGTCCTCATTAAGAGGACAATGCAGACTGACAACATCTGCCTGCTCCAACAGGGTCTCTCGCGAAACCTGAGTCACGCCCGCTTCTTCGATGGGATGTCGGCCGCACACCAGCACCTCCATCCGGAACGCGCGGGCGATTTCCGCCACCCGGTGACCGATGGCGCCATAGCCGATGATGCCCATGGTTTTTCCCGCAAGCTCCGCCGTCGGAATGGGGAAATAGGAAAAGGTCCGACTGCGCACCCAATCGCCGGCGGATACAGTGGCGTCATATTCTCCCACCCGGTTGACCAGCGCCAGCAGGAGCGCAAAGGTATGCTGGGCCACCGCCTCCGTGGAATAGCCCGGCACATTGCAGACGGTGATGCCCCGCTCCCGCGCCGCCGCCAAATCAATGTTGTTATAGCCGGTGGCGAAAACCCCAATCATGCGCAGCCGGGGCGCCGCCGCCATCGCCGCGGCGGAAATAACCGTTTTGTTGCACAAAAGGATTTCCGCCGACGCAATGCGGTCATTCAGCTCATCGGGCGCCGTCACATCATAGGCCATGACCTCCCCAAGCTCCCGCAAAAAATCCAGCCGGATGCCGCCGCCCACAACGGTGGCAGCGTCTGTGATAACGATATTCATGCTTTTTTCCTCCTCGCTTTTACGCCCAAAGGGTCACACCGCCTGCAACCAGACGGTGTGACCCATTTTTCTTTCATTTATTCCGATGCGGTCTGCTCCTGCAACACCACCTGCACGGTGAAGGAGGAAACCTGTCCGCTGCGGCTGTCGGAGCGCAACAGCGTCAGCGTCACCCGGTCGCCCACCGCGTGCTTGGCCAACTCACTGCGCAGAGTGCTATAATCGGTCACGGTGGTGTCATCCACCGCCACAATCAAATCACCCACAGCCGCACCGGTGTTCTTCAGCCCGGAATTTTCGCCGATAGAAGCAATCATGAAGCCGTTATACATTCCGGAGGACACATTCTTTCCGGTAATGCCCAGCGACACGCGCCCTTTGACATAGCCGCTCTGCATAAGGGAGTCGATAACCGTTTTGGCCTCGTTGATGGGGATAGAGAAGCCCAGTCCCTCATAGCCGGAGGAGGCGATTTTCGCGGAGTTTATGCCCACCACAAGCCCCTGGTTGTTCAAAAGCGGGCCGCCGGAGTTGCCATAGTTGATGGCCGCGTCCACCTGCAGGCACTTGATGGCATAGCCGGTGTCATCATATACATCCCGCGCCAGCGCCGACACAATGCCCTGAGTGGCGGTCCAGGAAAGCCCGGCGGCATTTCCCAGCGCCACAACCCGGTCGCCCACCGACAGCGCGGCGCTGTCGCCGAACTGCGCCGGACTGAGGTTGGTGGCGTTGATTTTGATGACCGCCAAATCGGTGGATTCATCCGCGCCGACAATCTGGGCGTTTTCATAGGTCTTTCCGTCATAGGTGGTCACATCCACCCGGTCATAGGCTTTCTTGGAGGTTTCGTTGGTGACACAATGCCAGTTGGTGATGATATATCCATCGGCGGTCATCACGATGCCGCTGGCGGCCCCCGCCTTCGCCAACGAGCTTTGCCCGAAGTTGAAGGACTGGGTCTGGGAATAAACCGTGATCACCACCGTGGAATCCAGGTTCCGATTGATCACCTCTTTGGTGGAAAGACCGCCGTCGTTGTCGTTCCAATCCTGAATTTTCAAAGAGGGCGCGTCCGGATTGACGGAGCTTTCACCGGAAACCTCCGAGGAGGTGGGCTCATTGGTAGCGGTGCGGTTGGCCGCGGCCAACGCCAGCAGAACCACCGACCCCACCACACAAATCGCCGCCACAATGGCAATCGCGATGATAGCGCCGTTGTGCTTTTTGCGCGGCGCCTTCGGCGGCTGGGGGGTATAGGTGGGCGGCGTATAGGGGGCATAATAGCCGCCGGTGGGCGGGGTATAGCTATTGCCGGTCGGGGGCGGTGTGGCGCCCGTGCGAGGCGGCACGAAGCGATAGCTTCCGTCGCTGCTCCAGCCGTTGGCCGGAGGCTGCTGGGAAGCGCCCTCGCCGGCTCCTGTCGGGTTTTTCGCAGGAGTCTCCGGCGTTTCCGCGCCGATTTCGTTTGTGTTCATGGGGTCCTTGTTCCATTCTTCTGCCATAAAAGCTCACAGCCTTCCTTTGGTGTTGATGGGGGCGAATTCCGCCTTTCCCTTGCTACGGTTTCAGTATACGGTGCTTTTGTGTATTTTATTTGAAAAACGATACCGAAATTATTGAACATTTCCGCCCGCTTTTCCGGCAGGCTCGCCGCCGGCCTCCGGAAGCCAGAAGGCAAACTCGGTGAATTCGCCGGCGACACTACGCACAGTGATTTCTCCCTGATGCAGGTTTATCACTGTCTTGACGATATACAGCCCCAGTCCCATGCCGTTTTTATCCAGACTGCGGGAACGGTCGCTCTTATAGAACCGCTCGAAGATCTGGGGCATTTCCTCCGCCGGGATGCCGGCGCCGGTGTTGCGCACAACGCAAAACACCTTTCCGCCCTCCCGGCTCATGCGAATGTCGATTTCGCCGTTTTCGTTGGTGAATTTGATGGCGTTGTCCACCAGATTATAAATCACCTGGCTAAGCAAATCGTGATCGCCCAGCACGGGGCAATCCCCGCAATCCTCCAGCCCGGTGATACGCAGCTCCTTCTGCTCGATGCGCTGCTCCGACGAAATCAGCACTCCGCCCACCACCTCGGTAAGGTTGACCGGCAGCCGGTTCAGCTTCAGCTCTCCTGCGTCGATGCGGGAAAGATCCAGCATACTGCGCACCAGCCGAGACAGCCGCTTCACCTCGTCGGAAACGATTTTCAGATAGTGCCGTTGGCGCTCCGGCGGCACCGTGCCGTCCAGAATTCCGTCCACAAAGCCGGAAATCGTGGTCATCGGCGTCTTTAGCTCATGGGAAACGCTGGCGATGAAGTTCCGTTGCATAGACTCCAGCGAGGACAGGGAATCTGCCATGTGATTGAGAGAATCCGCCAGCTCCGCCACCTCATCCTGCCCCACCACCGACAGCCGGGTGTTGAAATCACCCCGGGCGAAGCGGCGGGTGGCCGCCGCCATCTGACGAAGAGGGCGCACGATGCGATAGGTCAGTCCATAGGTGACGATAAACGCCACCAAAAGGGTGCTCATGGTGGACAGCAGATACACCTGCCAGTTGGTGCGCAGGGTTTGGAAGGCGGTGGTGGCCGGCGCCGAGATGAACACATAGCCGATAGTGCTTCCTTTTATGGTGACCGGCGCCGCCGCCGTATACCGGCGAGTGAAAAACAGCCCGTTCAGCGTGCCGATGGTGAAAAATCCGTTTTCCACCTGGGGCACAAGGGTACTGAGTGTGTTGTTCCCGATATAAGTGGATTGGGCTCCGTCGGAGCAGAGAAGAACCTTCCCCTCCGCATCGGTTAGCAAAATCGTCGCATCCAGCGCCTCCGACATCATGCGCAAAAACGGGGTCAGGCTGGTTTTATCCATCTGGTAAACCGTGCCGGAGGAATCCGTCAAAACCGTGTCGGTTTCGGCGGTGGCGGTGTGATGGGCGATGCTGATGGCATTGTCCACCAAAAGGGTCTGCTTTTCCTCCGCCACCGACCGGGTGAACAGCAGAATCTGCATCGCGGTCATCACCAGAAACGAGGACACGACGATGGCGGACACCACCGTATAGTATTTTGCAAAAACGCTTTTGAACACAACCATCCCGCCTTATTGTTCCGGGTCGATGACCTCAAATTTATAGCCGACGCCCCAGACCGTTTTCAAATTCCACTGGTTGGATACGCCATCCAGCTTTTCCCGCAACCGCTTCACATGCACATCCACGGTGCGGCTGTCGCCGTAATATTCGAAGCCCCACACCTCATCCAGCAGCTGGTCGCGGGTATACACCCGGTTTGGATTGCTGGCCAGATGATAAATCAGCTCCATCTCCTTGGGGGGCGTGTCGATGGCCTTTCCGCGCACACGCAGCTCATAATTCTCCATGTTGATATACAGGCCGTCATATTCGACCTTTCGTTCCTTTTTGGCGTCGCTGATACCGCTGCGGCGCAAAACCGCCTTGATACGGGCGATGACCTCCTTCGTCTCGAAGGGCTTGACCACATAGTCGTCCGCCCCCAGCTCCAGACCCAGCACCTTGTCGAACACCTCGCCCTTGGCCGTGATCATGATGATGGGGCATTGAGATTTTTTGCGGATTTCCCGGCAAACCTGCCAGCCGTCCAGCTTCGGCATCATCACATCCAACAGCATCAAATCCGGCTTTTCCGTGTCGAACAGCTCCACGGCCTTCGCCCCGTCGGAAACGGTGACAGTGTCGAAGCCCTCCTTTTCCAAATACAAGCGCAACAGCTCGCAAATGTTTCCGTCGTCATCCACCACCATGATTTTCAATCCGGGCATGGGAATTCCTCCTTGTCGTTTCATGTCAAAGCCCCTTTCGGAGACCATGGTTTCAGTTTATCACATTTTCCGCCGGATGTATGAACAGAAATTTAATTAACCGCAAAGAATCTTCCCAATCAGAGGGTTGGACAGTAGAAAGCCTCGCCGGGAAAAGTGAATCCCCCGGTCATCCGCCGTCACAAGCTCCTTCGGTAGCTGCTCTGCCCGCCGTCGCCACAGGACGGGAATCGGCCGCCCGAACCTCCGGGAAAAGCCCTCCTCCGTCAGCCCCTCCGTCAGACGCAGGCGTAACAATGCGTATTCCTCCTCGCCCCCCACCGGGAATTCCCCCGGCGGCTCCTCTTCCGGCTCGCCGCCGGCCAAAAAGGCGGCCGTGTCGCGGGAAAAGGAAAAACGCCGCCCGCCCAAGCAGGAGCTGGCCGCCGGCCCCAGCCCCAAATAGGGGCGGCTGTCCCAATATTTCAGGTTGTGCCGTCCCTCACAGCCCGGCTTCGCCAGATTGGAGATTTCGTATTGGCGATAGCCATATCCTTCCAGCTCCACCATCGCCAGCCCATACAGCTCCGCCGCCTCATCCTCATCGGCCACCGACGGCGGGCATTTTCCAAAGGGGGTGTCCGGCTCCAGCTTCAGCAGATAGGCCGAGGCGTGGTCCGCCCCCAGCTCCGCCAGTCGCCGCACAGAGTCCCGCAAGCTGTCCGCCGTTTGGCCGGGAATACCCAGCATCAAATCCAGCGACAGCCGCTCCACTCCGGCTCGGCGGGCCTCCTGCACGGTGCGCGCCACATCGGCATCGGTATGGCGGCGGCCCAGCGCCGCCAGCTCCCCGGCCACAGCCGTTTGCATCCCCAAGGACAGCCGGTTTCCGCCCGCGGCCACAAACCGCTCCAGCGTGTCCGCCAAATCGTCCGCCGGGTTCGCCTCCAGCGTCACCTCCGGCTTCTCCGCCGAAAACAGCCGAAATCGCCGATCCGCCCGCTCCAACAGAGAGGCCAGCCGCCGCCCGCCCAGAAGAGACGGCGTGCCGCCACCAAAATACAGGCTGTCCGCCTGCGCGTCCACCCGCTCCGCCCAACGGTCGATGGCGTCCAGCATCCCCGCCGTATAGTGATCCAGCGCCGTTTCATCCCGCGGCGGCGCCGAATAAAAATCACAATAAGGACATTTCTGCAGACAGAAGGGCACATGAATATACAGCCCGATGGTCTCCATACACATTCTCCTTTCCTCCCAGCTTTTCCCTGTATTATACCATATATCCCCTACGACTGGCAAGAGCGCGCCCGGCTTTTCCCGACACGGAGCAGGAGAAATTTGCTCTTGCAATCGGCGATTTCTATGCTATAATGCACTTAGAAGTGCCCGGTCAGCTGTTTATATTAGAGGGATACCCATGACCGAGAAAAAAAGCATTATCGAGCTGAATCGCGATGTTGAGCCATTTGTTTTGCAGGCGAACTATACCCGCTCCGAGGCAACCTTTCGCTCCATTTACGGCGACAAATACACGCCCCTCTGCTTCGTCCACGTGGCGGATATGCACAATGTGCCCGCCGTCTGGAACCGCATGGTGCAATATGTGAACTATTATCACGACCATATTGATTTTGCGCTCCACACCGGCGATTATTGCGGCTGCTGTTAGCTGAACTATACAGATATGTATGCCGCCAGCGAAAAATGCGTGCACCCCGTATACAACTGCGTCGGCAACCATGACTGCTATTCCGGCATCGGCCCCTGGGTGCTCACCGACAAAAAAATCCCCCATGACCTGCTGTTCAATCACACGGAGGATTGGGCGGTGCAGTTCATGGATTGTCCCCATTCCATGAGCTATTATAGGGACTTTCCCGATGCTAACCTGCGCATGATTGTGCTGGATGACTATTACCACATCGACGAGACGCGAGAGTGGCTTCGGGGAGTTTTGGAGGACGCCCGCCAAAAGGAGCTGGCGGTGTTCACCGCCCAGCACGAATCCATGGCCCATATCACCCATCCCGTTTCGCGCACCTTCAACACCCAGGACAATTTCGTGGCCGTCTGGAACTATCACGAACGGCGACGCACCGAATATTCCTATGACCAATACGACCGGATGCTTTTCGAGGATATTTTGGTGGAATTCATCCGAAAAGGCGGCCATTTCGTCTGCAACTTTTCTGGCCATAATCATGTGGATAGCTTCGGCTATACCGAAGCAGGTATTCTCAACGCCGTCGTGGAAAGCGGCACCACCTGGGACGCCATCAGCGACATCCGCCGGTTCGAGGGCACGAAATCCATGGACTGCTTCAATGTGGTTTCCATCGACACCAATCTGGGTCTGCTCAAGCTCATTCGCGTGGGCGCCAATGTGGACCACTATATGCGCAAAAAGACCGCCATCTGCTTCGATTATGTCCACCAAAAGCTAATTTCCGAAATTTGAGTCTCCGGAGAGGGGCAAGCGCCCCTGTTTGCGGCAAAAAACCAAAAACAGAAAAGAAAAAGTCACCGGCAAGGCAGCAACGCCCTGTCGGTGACTTTTTTGGTATATGACCTTATTCTTTTTCGTCCGTCGTCGGCTGAAACCGGCCACAAAGCAGGCGCACCCCATCGGCGGACACTGTCAGCAGGCCGCCATCCATGTCGCCCCGCTTTTCTGTTCCATCGAGCAGAGAAAACCGGCAAACGCCCGCCCGCACCGCCGTGACGAAGGGAATATGCCCGGCCAAAATCGCCAAATCGCCGGAAGCGCCCCGCAAGAACAACGCCGTCACTTCGCCGCGAAAGGCGCTTCCGTCCGGCGTGGAAACCGTCAGCTGAAAGGTGTTCATTTTTCCACCCTCTTCGCCTTTTCCACCGCCTCGTCAATAGTGCCCACGAACAGGAAGGCCGACTCCGGCAAATCGTCATGCTTCCCTTCGATGATTTCCCGGAAGCCGCGCACGGTCTCGGATAGGGGCACATACACGCCGGGGAAGCCATTGAATTTCTCCGACACATGGAAGGGCTGGGACAAAAAGCGTTGAATTTTCCGCGCCCGCTGCACCAGCAGCTTGTCCTCATCGGACAGCTCGTCCATGCCCATGATGGCGATGATATCCATCAGCTCCTTATAGCGCTGGAGGATACGCTGCACCTCCCGCGCCACGCGATAATGCTCCTCGCCCAACACCTCCGGCGACAAAATTCGACTGGTGGACTCCAGCGGGTCCACCGCCGGATAAATGCCCTGGGAGGAAATCGAACGGGACAGCACCGTCGTTGCGTCCAAATGGGCGAAGGTGGTGGCCGGCGCCGGGTCGGTCAGGTCGTCCGCCGGCACATACACCGCCTGCACCGAGGTGATGGAGCCCTTCTTCGTAGAGGTGATGCGCTCCTGCAGCGCGCCCATTTCATTGGCTAGCGTGGGCTGATAGCCCACGGCGGAGGGCATCCGTCCCAATAGCGCCGACACCTCGCTGCCCGCCTGGGTGAAACGGAAAATGTTGTCGATGAACAGCAGAACATCCTGGTTTTCCTCATCCCGGAAATATTCCGCCATGGTCAGCCCGGAGAGAGCCACCCGCATACGCGCTCCCGGCGGCTCGTTCATTTGGCCGTATACCAGCGAGGTGTTGGACAGCACCCCGGACTGCTTCATTTCGTTATACAAATCGTTACCTTCCCGCGTCCGCTCGCCTACGCCGGTGAACACGGACAAGCCGCCGTGCTCTCTTGCAATATTGTTAATCAGCTCCATGATGAGCACCGTTTTTCCCACGCCGGCGCCGCCGAACAGACCGATTTTTCCACCCTTGGCATAGGGGCAAATCAGGTCGATGACCTTGATGCCCGTTTCCAGAATTTCCGTGGCCGTGGACAGCTCCGCATAATCCGGCGCCGACCGATGGATGTCCCAGCGGGGCGCTTCGGCGGGCGCGGGCTGATTGTCCACCGCATCGCCCAGTACATTGAAAATCCGTCCCAGCGTTTCCCGCCCCACCGGCACCTGAATGGAACGGCCGGTGTCGGTGACAACCGTGTCCCGCTGCAAGCCGTCCGTGGAGGCCATCGCGATACAGCGGGCGGTGTTGTCCCCAATATGCTGAGCCACCTCAACAGTGAGCGTTTTATCGCCATTAGGGATGGTCAGAGCGTTGTTGATCGCCGGCAGCTGGCCGTCCGCAAAGCGGACATCCACCACCGGGCCCATCACCTGGCTGACCCGTCCCGTGTATTGCTCTGTCAAAGAGATCTCTCCTTTCATGTTCCGCTTCCGGCGACGATTTCGGTGATTTCCTGGGTGATCGCACCCTGGCGGGCGCGGTTATAGCCCAGCTGAAGCTCGTCAATCATAGCGGTCGCATTTTTCCCGGCGGCGTCCATCGCCACCCGGCGCGCCGCCACCTCGCTGGCGAAGCTTTCTCGCACCGCCGCGGCGATTTTCCCCGCTATATAGGTGGGCACCGCCGTCTCCAGCACCGTCTCCTCGTCCGGCTCAAACAGCACCGACACCGATGCCTTTTCCGTCTGGCGGGGCAACGGAAGCACAAACTGCACCGTCACCTCCTGAGTCATCATGGACACATAGCGGGTGCTCACAATGCCCAGCCGGTCATATTCCCCGGCCACGAAATCGGCGCACAGTTTTTTCGCCCATTCATGGGCCTGCGC
The DNA here is from genome assembly GCA_964609975.1 of uncultured Ruminococcus sp. Classification (GTDB taxonomy): domain Bacteria; phylum Bacillota; class Clostridia; order Oscillospirales; family Acutalibacteraceae; genus UBA5905. The sequence goes on from CAZSTR010000008.1 coordinate 25,059, forward strand.
GGCGGAAAAATCCTCCGAGGACAGCACCGCCCCACCATAGCGCTCGCAGGCGCGCTTGCCGATGGGCAAAAGCTCCGCCTGCGGATATTCCCGCACAAGGCGAAACACATTGGCGTTATAGCCGCCGGCCAAGCCCCGGTCTCCCGCAATCACGATAAGCCGGGTGCGGTCGCCTTCCCGGCGCAGATAGGGGCTTTTCTCACATTCGGGGCAGGCAAGCAGCACCTCCGTCATCTGCGTCAAGGTGTTGGCATATTCCCGCGCCGTATGCATGGCCTCATTCGCCCGGCGAATTTTGGAGGAGGCCACCAGCCCCATCGCCTTTGTCAGCTGCATGGTGGAGCGCACACTTTTGATACGAGTGCGCAGAGCTTTGATATCGGCTCCCATAGGCTCACTCCATTTCCACCAAAGCGGCTTCCAGCTCGGCCACATCGGCCTCGTCGAAGAAGCCGGCCTCGAAGCGGTCCAGCAACGGCCGATGCCGCGCCTCCATGTGGGCATACAGCCGCTGCTCATATTCCTTCACGCCGCTCACCGGAACCCTGTTCAAATAGCCGTGAATCACCGCATAGATGATGCACACCTGGCAACCGGCAGATACCGGTGCGTTGCGTCCCTGCTTGAGTACCTCGACGATGCGCTCGCCCAGCGCCAAACGCGCCTTCGTGTCCGTATCCAAATCGCTTCCGAACTGGGCAAAGGCTTGCAGCTCCCGATACTGAGAATACAGCAGACGCAGCTCGCCGGACACCTTTTTCATTGCCTTAAGCTGGGCTGCGCCGCCCACACGGCTCACCGAGATACCAGGGTTGATGGCGGGCATCACGCCCCCATGGAATAGCTCCGTCTCCAGAAAAATTTGGCCGTCGGTGATGGAAATCACATTCGTGGGGATATAGGCGGACACATCGCCTGCCTGGGTTTCGATGATGGGCAGGGCGGTGATAGAGCCGCCGCCGTATTCCGGCGCCACGCAGGCCGCCCGCTCCAGCAGACGGGAATGAAGATAAAACACATCGCCCGGATAGGCTTCCCGGCCGGGCGGACGCCGAATCAGCAGAGAAAGCGCACGATAGGCCACCGCGTGCTTGGACAAATCGTCATAGACGATCAAAACATCCTTTCCCTGCTCACGGAAATATTCCGCCATGGCACAGCCCGCATAGGGGGCAATATATTGCAGCGGGGCACTTTCCGAGGCAGAAGCGGAAACGATGATGGTATACTCCATCGCCCCGCAACGGGAAAGCTCATTGGCAATTTGCACCACCGAGGTGCTTTTCTGGCCGATGGCCACATAAATGCACAGCACACCGCTGTTTTTCTGATTGATGATGGTGTCCACCGCGATTTCCGTTTTTCCGGTTTGGCGGTCGCCGATGATCAGCTCCCGCTGTCCCCGGCCGATGGGAATCATGCTGTCGATGGCCTTGATTCCGGTTTGCAACGGCACCGACACGCTTTCCCGCTCGATGATGCCCGGCGCCTCCGACTCCACAGGGCGAGTGGTGGTGCAGACAATCGAGCCTTTTCCGTCGATGGGGGCGCCCAGCGCGTTCACCACCCGGCCCAACAACGCTTCGCCCACCGGCACAGACAAAACCCGGCCGGTGCGGCGCACCTGTGTGCCCTCACGAATGTCGTTCCGATCCGAAAGAATCGCCACCGAAACGGTGTCGTCCTCCAGATTTTGCGCCATACCGGAGCTGCCGTCCTCAAATTCCAGCAACTCACCGGCCATGCAGCTGCGCAGGCCGTAAACCCGCGCAATTCCGTCGCCCACCAGAATCACTGTGCCGGTTTCTGCCATTTCGGTGCGGGAACGGTAAGCACGGATTTGTTCCTTGATGATGCTGCCGATTTCAGCAGGATTGGTGCTCACTGGCAATCACTTCCTTTATCTCCGTAAATTGATGTTTCAGGCTTCCGTCTATCACCCGGTCGTCCAGATAAATCACCACGCCGCCGAGAATTTCCGGATTCAGCTCATAGCGAGCCTCCACCCGATGGCCGCTGATTTTCTCCAGCTTTTGGCACAGAGCCGTTCGCTGCGGCGCTGTCAGCTCCACAGCGCTGACAATCCGGGCGACCGAAACCTTGTCCACCGCCCGGCACAGGGCGGCATATTCCTGCATACAGACAGAAAACTGCTGCACCTTTCCCTTTTCGCACAAGAGCTGCAGAAAGGACAGAGCGTATTCCGGCACAGCCTCGCCAAAGGCCGTTTCCAGCAGAGCCAGCCGCTCCTTCATAGGAAGGCGCGGCGAGGAAAGAAGCTGGAGATACTCCGGCTGAGCCGCCAACTGGGCTTCCATTTGCTCCAGCGCCTGCCCCACCGCCTGCTCCTGCCCGCTCTCCGCGGCCAGGGAGAATAATGCCGCGGCATATTCCTTATTGCTGTCCGTCATCGTCCTCACCTATTTCCGCAATGGCCGTGTCGATCAGCGCGCGGTGATCGGCGACGTTGATTTCCCGTCCGAGCATTTTCGTGGCCAGCAGAGCCGACACATCCACGATTTCGCGGCGAATGCCGTCCTGTGCCTTCTTCTGCTCCAGCTGAGCTTGCGTCTGAGCCTCCCGGACGATGCCATCCGCCCGTTCGCGGGCCTGGGCCACGATGCTTTCGGCGCGCACATCCGCCTGCTGGGTGGCTATCTTCAGCAGACGGTCGCCCTCCGCCTTAGCGGAGGCCATCTGCTCCTCATACAGCCGCCGCTCCTCGGCGGCCGCCTGCCGGTCCGCCAGGGTCTGCCGCTTTTCCTCCTCCAGTGCCCGGCGGCGTTGCGCCATAGCCTTTTGCACCGGCTTATAGAGCAGGTGCTTCACCAGCAGATACAAAATCAGCAGATTGCACAGGGAGATTAAAATAGACCAAAGATTGACGGATATAACATCCAAGCTTTGCATGAAGCTCTCTCCTTATTTGATGGCGTTGAGCAGAATGTCCACCAGACGGCTGGGCGCCACAAAAATCAGCAAAATGGCGATAACCAGCGCATACAGACCGGTGGTCTCTGCGATGGCACAGCCCATCAGCATGGTGGTGGTGACCGACGATTTGCACTCCGGCTGACGGCCGATGGCCTCGCAGGCCTTCGCCACCGCGTTTCCCTCACCGATACCGGGGCCGATACCGGCGATCATCGCCATACCTGCGCCCAGCGCACAGCCTCCAAGAATGATACCAATAGCCAATTCCAACATACTCTTTTACCTCCAAAAATTATTTGCTTACGGTTTTTCTTACTTTTTTCTCGCGTTTTTTTGCCTGTTTCTCCGCATACAGGTCTGCCGGGAAACCACCGGCCACATACAGCATGGTCAGCATGGCAAATATGAAGGCCTGCAGCAGCCCGCTGAACACATCGAAATAGATGCTCAGCACCGCAGGCAGCCCGATGCGCAAAAAGGGAATCTCGCCGAGGACACCGGGAAGCCAGCCCAAAACCAGCTTCGACAGCCCGCTCAGAGCGACCCCGATGAGCACAGAAATCACCGACCCGGAAAGCACATTTCCGTAATGGCGAAACGCCATAGACAGGGGCGTCGCCACCTCGCTGATGATATTCAGCGGCGTCAAAAAGGCCACCGGCTCACCGAAGCTCTTGAGATAATGCACCGGTCCGCATTTCAGCTTATACCAGGTGATGAGAATGAAAACCAAAATCGACCAGCCGCCCACGATGTTCAAATCGGAGGTGGGAGGATACAGCCCAAGCAGGGACAGCAGACTCGAAAAGCCAGACAGCGCCATCACCGCGCCGATAAAGGGGACGAAGCCGATGAAATATTCCCCCATGTTTTCCCGAACAAGCCCTTCGGTCTTTTCCACAATCCACTCACAAATGAGCTGGCGCCAGGAGATGCCCTCGGCACAAAGGCCATGGGTCAAATACAGGCACAAAAACAGCACCGACAAAATCACCAGCCAGGAATTCACCAGCGCCTCGGTGATCGGAAGCCCACCAAAGGGTAAATCCACCGTGAAATAAATCAGCGCACCGGAAATCTGGATATCCTCGGAGACGGGCGTGAACAGCACCTTCAGCACCATCCCAAAGACCAGCGGCAGCACCGCCAGCACCAGCAGACTCACATCCACCGCCCGAAACCGGCGGGAGGCGTTTCTCATTCCGACGCCTCCTCTCCTCGAGCATCCGACGCCGCGGTCCTTCGATCCAGGAACGGGCGAAAATCCACCCCAATGCGTGGAAAAAACAGCGGAACCAGCGCCGTCACCGTATGGAAACAGGGAAGAAGCACCCCCAGCGACGCCGCCGCAAACAACAGCACCGAGCGCAGACTCTGGGACATCTGCATAAAGGTACGGGAGCCCTTCTCGTCCTTCTCGGTGGCCTCCTGCACCGAAAGCCCCATGAGAAAGAAATTCAGCACCGCCACACCGCCGCTGAGCAAATTCCCCAACAGCACCGTATAATCCCAATAGCCGAGCACCAGAAAAATCGCTTCCATCAGCGCACTGAGAATCGCCACACAGACGGCGATATATCCGGTTTCCCGGCGCACAGTCGCATCCACCTTTGTCATTTCGTTTCGTCATCTCCTTAGCCGAGACAGTATATAGTATTGTACCATCCGGTTTATCAAAAATCAATAAATTTGCCTAATTCTTTACTTTTTCGTAACAATTATCCCCGCCTTTTTCGGCTTTTTGCGGGTTTTCCGCCCTCGGACGCTTCTTTTGTCTCCTTTTTGTGGGCTAAAACCGTCTTTGCTCCGAAAAAAACCATCGAAAACGGAAAATTCCCCTTGTCGGCGAAGGAAAATTGCGGTATAATGGTTTGATTCAAAAAACAGGAGGAGCCGCCGCCATGCCCTTTTTTCCGTTGAATAAAATCGGTGCCATCGCCCAAAACCGCTCGGTCTATCTGCAGGGCGTACGCGGCTATAACGCCGGCTGGGTACAGGACTATGCCGTCGGCTCCAACGCCTTTTATCCCGCCTATATCACTGCCCGCGTGGCCGACACCCAGCCGGCGGTTCATGTGGAAATCGGCTTCACCGCCGACGGAGATCCGGAATATACCGAATGCTCCTGCGGCCGCTTTCATCCCAAGGAGGGCGTCTGCAAGCATATTGTGGCCGTGCTGGTGCACAAATATTATCAGGACATGGTCACCCAGCTTCCCGACACCGCCCGTCTGCGCCCCGCCGGACGCTCCACCGACCCCGCCGCCCGCCAGCTCATCGACCGGTATATGGCGGACGAGGCGCGCCGCCTACGCGGGGAAGAAGCTTCGGCGCAAAAGGCGCAGCTGACCCCAATTTTGTCCCTGACCGCCGGGCGACCGGTGCTGTCCTTCACCGTCGGCACAGACCGTGCCTATGTTCTCAAAAGCCTTTCCCGCTTCGTGGAGCATATCCGCCAGGAGGACACAGTGGAATACGGGCGCCATTTGACGTTGTTTCATCATCCGGACAGCTTCGAACCGATGTCGGTTCCGCTGTTGGATTTCTTGCTGGGAGAATGGAGTAACCGCGCCGCGCCGGTAGGCATCGGCGCCTCCGCCGCCGGAGAGCTTGCTCTGTCCCCCGCCGGCTTCGACCGATTTTTCGACTGTATGCTGGGGAAAAGCCTCCTTCTTCGCGAGCCGGAGGGCGACCGCTCTCTGCGGCTGGAGGAGGGCGTCCCCCGGCTCAAGGCCACCGTCCACCGGGAGCAGGAGGGCATCCGGCTGGGGGTGGAGGAGGTGCGCTGGTTCAGCGGCCTCCATCGGCTGTATGTTCTGCGGGGACAGACGCTGTATCGCACCAACGCCGATTATAGCCGCCGCATGACCGAATGGCTGCGGGTTTCCCAACAGGCGCCGGAGGGGCTGTATATTTCCCCCGCGGAGCTTCCCGCCTTTTGTGCCGGTGTCTGGCGCACCGTGGCTCCCTATACCGATGCCGAGGGAGAGCCGGAGGCGCTGGAGACTTATCAGCCCCGCCCGCTGACCGTTCGCGTGGATTTGGATGCCCCCGAAATTGGCGTTATCACCGCGCGGGTGGAATTTCGCTATGGGGACACGGCTTTTCTCCCCTTCGCCCAGGCCGACACACCCCACCAGCCCTGGCGGGACACACTGAAGGAGGAACGGGCGCGCCGTCTGCTGGAGCAACAGTTCCCCGCGCTCCAGCCGGAGACCGGTCTGCTGGTTCTGCACGCCGACGATGAGCGGCTGTTCGCATTCTTCGACCGAGGGCTGGATACCCTACACTCCATCGCCACCGTCTATGTCTCCGATCGATTTTCCCGGCTGGCGCCCCTGCGCCGACCCCGCTTGCAGGCAGGGCTAAGCCTGCTGGGGGAGCTGTTGCAGGTGGAGCTGGACAGCGATGAATGGGAGCCGGCGGAGCTGGAGGAGATTTTGGAGGGCTATCGTCAGCGTTCCACCTTTCACCGTCTGCGGAGCGGCCGCTTTCTCGCGCTGGATGACCCGGCGCTGGCCGCGCTAGCGGAGCTGACCGACCGACTTCCCATTTCCGAGGCGGAATGGCGAAGCGGCCGCATTTCCCTTCCCCGCTATCGGGCGCTGTATCTGGACGCCGTTCTGCGGGAGCGGGAGGATCTGAGCCTGCGGAGAAACGAGGCGCTGGAGGCCCTGCTCTCCCGCATCGAAAGCGTCCGCGAAACCGATTTTCCCCTTCCACCCTCGCTGGAGGCCGTCCTGCGCCCCTATCAAAAAACCGGCTATCGTTGGCTGCGCACCATGGAGATGCTGGGCTTCGGCGGCATTTTGGCCGACGATATGGGGTTAGGAAAAACATTGCAGATCATCGCTCTTCTTCTCGCCTCCAAGGAGGAGCACCGCGCCGCCCACCCTTCGCTGGTGGTTTGCCCAACCTCCCTTGTGCTTTCCTGGGAGCGGGAGCTTCAGCGCTTCGCCCCCGCCCTGCGCACTTTATGCGTCATCGGCGACGCCGCCGGACGGCAAAGCCTTTTACAGCAGGCGGAAGAGTATGATGTGCTAATCACCTCTTATGATATGCTCAAACGGGATGTGGAGCACTATCGCACAAGGAGCTTCCAATATCTCATTCTCGACGAAGCCCAATCCATCAAAAACAGCGCCACCCAAAACGCCAAGGCGGTCAAAGCGGTTCGTTCCGCCCAGCGCTTCGCCCTCACCGGCACCCCCATCGAAAACCGACTATCGGAGCTGTGGAGCATTTTCGATTTTCTCATGCCGGGTCTGCTTTTCCGCTCCTCCCGCTTCCGGGAACGCTATGAGCTTCCGATTTTGCGACAAGGAGACAGCGCGGCGCTGGAGCGCCTGTCGAAAATTGTCGCCCCCTTCATCCTGCGTCGGTTGAAGAAGGATGTGCTGACGGAGCTTCCTGAAAAAACGGAGCGCCTGCTTCCCTCCACCATGGAGGATGCACAGCGGAGTGTCTATCGGGACACAATGCAACAGCTTCGCCACCAGCTGGAGGACTCCCGCGGCCGCGCCTTCTCCGGCCAAAGCCGCATCACCGCGCTGGCCCTTCTCACCCGTCTGCGCCAGATTTGCTGTGACCCCCGGCTTTGCTGTGAGGGCTATACCGGCGACAGCTGTAAGCTGGAGGCCTGCATGGAGCTGATCCGGGAGGCCGCCGCCGGCGGTCACAAGGTTCTGCTTTTCTCCCAGTTCACCTCCATGCTGGCACTGATTCGCCAGCGCTTACAGGCGGAGCACATTCCCTGCTATGTGCTGCAGGGCTCCACCCCGAAGGAGGAGCGGGCGACGCTGGTCGATGCCTTCAACGCCGACGCGACCCCTGTGTTTCTCATCTCCCTGAAGGCCGGCGGCACCGGCCTCAATCTAACCGGCGCCGACATGGTCATCCACTATGACCCCTGGTGGAACCTTTCCGCCCAAAACCAGGCCACCGACCGCGCCCACCGCATCGGCCAGAAAAACCCGGTGCAAGTGGTTAAGCTGGTGGTCAAGGACACCGTGGAGGAACGGCTTCTCCGCCTCCAGCAGGACAAATGGCAGCTGGCCGAGGCGGTCATCGGCGCCGCCGGCACATCCGCCGCCGCCCTCTCCGCCGAGGAGCTGTTACAGCTGCTGGAGGACTGAAAAATCAAAAACTGCGGACTTCCCCGCCACCAAAGGAGTGTTTTCTTATGTCCGATACCATCGCCGCCATCGCCACCCCCGCCGCACCGGCGGGGCTGGGCGTCATCCGGCTGTCCGGGACGGATGCCCTCGCCATCGCCGCCAAGGTCTTTCGCCCGGTGCGCGCTCAGCGCGCCGTTCAACAGATGGAGGGCTACACCGCCGCCTATGGCCATGTGTTCGACGACGAGGGGGACATCGACGATTGCGTTTTGCTGGTGTTCCGCGCCCCCCACAGCTATACCGGAGAAAATGTGGCAGAGCTTTCCTGCCACGGGGGGTTGTATCTGCTCCGCCGGGTTCTGCGCGCCTGTCTGGCGGCGGGAGCGCGGGCGGCACAGCCGGGCGAGTTCACCCGGCGGGCTTTTTTGTCCGGGAAGCTGGATTTGACCCAGGCGGAAAGCGTCACGGCGCTCATCGCCGCCGACGGCCGCCTGGCCGCCCGCACGGCGTTGGCCGCCCATGAGGGGGCTACCTTCCGCCGCTTGAAGGTGGTGCGAGAGCACCTGTTGGCCGTAGAAGCACAGTTTTCCGCCTTCGTGGACTATCCCGACGAGGACATCCCGGAGCTACAGCCGGCGGCGCTGGCCGCGGTCATTGACACCGCCCGCCAAAGCATCGGCGATCTGCTAAGCACCTTCGACGCCGGCCGCGTTCTGCGGGAGGGCATCCAAACCGCCATCATCGGCAGTCCCAATGTGGGGAAATCCACCCTCATGAACGCGCTGGCCGGCTGGGAGCGGAGCATCGTCACCGACACCGCCGGCACCACGCGGGATGTGATCGAGGAGACCGTGCGGCTGGGCGAGCTTACCCTACGGCTGGCGGACACCGCCGGCATCCGTGACACCGCCGACGCCATTGAAAGCGTTGGCGTGGAGCGGGCGCGCGCGCAGATGCATCAGGCTGCCCTTGTGCTGGTGGTCTTCGACGGCGGGCGCCCCCTCATCCCGGAGGAGCGGGCGCTGGCTCAGGAGGTGGCCGGCGGCGCGGCCATCGCCGTCATCAATAAAGCCGACCAGCCGGAGAAAACCGACCGAGAATTCCTTGCCACTCTTTTCCCCCACACCGTCACTGTCTCCGCCAAGGACGGAAGCGGCATCGATCGGCTGTGCGACGCCATAGCGAAAATCACCGGCGTGGAACGGCTGGACAGCGCCGAGCCGGTGCTGTGCACCGAGCGGCAACGGGACTGCGCCCGCCGCTGTCTGCTTTGTCTGGAGGAGGCGGCGCTGGCGCTGGCGCAGGGAATGACCCCGGACGCCGTTTCCGTCAGCCTGCACGGCGCGCTGTCCGCCATCGGCGAGCTGACCGGAGAGCGCACCACCGAAGCGGTGGTGGACGAGGTGTTTTCCCGGTTTTGCGTCGGAAAATAAGCCTTGCCACGTAGCCCGAAAAGGCCAAAAAAGGCGGAAGAAATCCGGTTTCACAGCTTTCTTCCGCCTTTTTTGCATTTTTATGGCTCTCTTGAGGTTAGATACAAAATCGACCGCTCAATCGAATTCTTCGAATTGCCCCAATCGGCATCCCCCTGGGCATTGTGATAATCATACATTTCCGTGAAATGATGCACATCCGCCCGCAGAGCGGCCAGCTGATTACACGCCAAATCCGAGGCCGCCCGGAGAAAATCGCTTCGCTGTCGCTTGCTAACAGAGGAAGCGGCCGCCTGAGCCAGCGCCTTGTAATGAGGCAGGCAGATATAGTCCTGCCGCTCAAACAGCTGGCGAAATTCCCGCTGGCTCTCCCAGGTGCGACATACGGTGGCCAACATTTTCTCCATGGCATCGTCCACTCGCTCGCATACATAACAGCTGTCGCCCTTCCTCGCCGCCGCTTTTTCCGGGCGGCGGCTTTTTCCCACAAGGGACAGGCTGGAAAACGCCGTTTTTTTCAACTCCTCCAGATGAGTTTCCAGCATGAGCGCCACTCCCAGCCGGTTGCGCCGCTTCAACAGCATCCGATAATGTCCAAGGCAAAAGCCCTGCCGATTGGTTTCGATGCGAATGTCCGGCTCCATCATCGCCGCACCGGTGATATATTCCACCATCCGTTGCTCCAGCTGATTGCGCAGACGGCAAATCGGACAGCCATCCCCCTCCTCAAAAACCTCCGCGACGGGGATATTCGTGATGTCATAGCGCATAGCTGTTCTCCTTTCCGGTTTCTGTCGCCGGGACGCGAATACGGCGCACCGCCACCGTGCGCCCGGTGGCATCATCCAAGGTGAACAGCACCCCATCCAGCGCGCAGGGGCCGTCGGCGGTCAGAAACCGCACAGGCATTTTCGTGCGCATCCGCTCCACCGCCAGCGCGGTTTTCACGCCCAGGCAGGAATCCGTCGGCCCGGTCATCCCCACATCGGTGATGAATCCGGTGCCTCCCGGCAAAATCTGCTCGTCGGCGGTGGCCACATGGGTATGGGTGCCAAAAACCGCCGAAACGCGGCCATCCGCCCAGGCGGCCAGCGCCCGCTTCTCCGCCGTGGCCTCCGCATGAAAATCCACCACACAGAACCGGGGATTTCCCGCCTGCTCCAGTAGTCGGTCCAGCGCATCGAAGGGGCTTTCCAGCGCTTCCATATAAACACAGCCCAGCAGGTTGATGACCGTCACCTGATACCGCCCTCTGTCCACCGTGGTCATGCCCCGGCCGGGCGCGGCGGCGGGCATATTCGCCGGGCGTAGCAAAAAGGCATTTTCCTCCAGCGAGTCATAGATTTCCCGCCGGCGGAAGGTGTGATTTCCGCCGGTGATAACATCCGCGCCGGCGGAAAAAAGCGTCTGCGCCGATACAGGAAGAATCCCGTTCCCGTCCGCCGAGTTTTCGCCGTTGACAATGCAAACATCCACCGACAGCTCCCGCTTCAATCTCGGCAACACCCGTTGCAAGTGGTCACAACCCCCATGGGCGACCACATCGCCCACACACAAAACATTCATACGATCGTCCTTTTCGGTTTTTGAAAACGGCGGAGCAAAAGCCCCGCCGTTTTTCATGCTTTTGATTTTCGCCGGTTTTTTTGGTGCTCCCGCGCAACAGGAACGCATTGAAATTCCAGACGCTTTTGGCGTTGCGACATTATTCCACCGACAGGAAGTAATAATATACCGGCTGACCGCCCGGGATGAGGGATACATCCACATCCTCGCCCAGCTTCGCCCGGATTCCGTCGCAAACCGCCTCGGCTTCCTCCTCGGTGACATCGGCTCCGTAAATCACCGTGACAAAATTCACTTCTTTCCCGGACAGACGGCGTTCGTTCGCCAGCGTTTTCACCAGCTTAGGCACCGCGTGGGACACAGAGGTGTCCACGAAGGACAGCTTTCCGTTGTTCAGGGCGAGAATCTGCCCCTCCTGAATCTTGTGACCTTCAAAATCGCTGTCCCGCGCTGCAAAGGTCACCGAGCCGGTGGACACATTGTCGGCCGCCTTCTGCATATCCACCAGGTTGCTTTCCACATCCTTTTCCAGATCGAAGGCCACCAGCGCGGCAATTCCCTGGGGAATTGTGCGCGTGGGCAACACGCAAACGCGCCGATCCGCCAGCGGAATCGTCTGCTCCGCGGCGAGGATGATGTTTTTGTTGTTAGGCAACACGAAAACCGTCTTGGCGGGGGTCGCCTCGATGGCGGAGAGAATGTCATCGGTGGATGGGTTCATGGTCTGGCCTCCGGACACCACCTGGTCGCAGGCCAAATCCTCCCGGAACAGCGTCTCCAAGCCCTCGCCCGCGGCCACAGCCACGAAGCCATAGTCGTTCTCCGGCTCCACGCGCACCGGGGTCTCCGGCTGCTCGACGCCGCCTTCCTCTTCAACCCAGCCGGCGTTTTCGTGCTGGATGCGCATATTCTCTACCTTCACGGTCTCGAACTGGCCATAACGGATGGCCTCCTCCAGCGCTTTTCCGGGATGGTTCGTGTGCACATGAACCTTGATGATTTCCTCATCGTCCACCACCACAACGCAATCGCCGATGCTCTCCAAATAGGCGCGCAGCGCCAAGGGGTCCAGGGTGCATTTCTTGTCCCGACCCACAATAAATTCCGTGCAATAGGCGAACTGAATATCCTGCTCAAAGCTACCAACCGTGCTCTTCTTTTGCACCTTGACCGCTTCTTTTTCGCCGCCCTCGACGATGGCGCCGCCCTTGAACACATCCAGCATCGCTCCAATAATCAGGCAGAAACCCTTTCCGCCGGCGTCCACCACGCCCGCCTTCTTGAGCTGGGGCAACAAATCCGGCGTACGCGCCAGGGAGGCCTCCGCCTCCGCACAAATCGCCTCCCAAACGGCGATCGGCTCCTCTGTCTCCTCGGCCTTCTGCTTGCCCACGGCGGCAGCTTCCCGCGCAACGGTCAAAATCGTGCCCTCGGTGGGCTTCATAACCGCTTTATAGGCGGCCTCCATGCCCAGAGTCAGCGCCTCGGCCAAATCCCGGCCATCCGCCTCCTCCTTGCCCTTCAGCCCCTTGGAAAAGCCGCGGAACAGCAACGACAGAATGACACCGCTGTTTCCCCGCGCACCGCGCAGCAGAGCCGAGCTGGCCACATCCGCCACCTGCGTGGCGGTCGGCTCCTCCAGTCGGCTCAGCTCTCTGGCGGCGTTTCCGATGGTCATCGACATATTTGTGCCGGTGTCTCCATCCGGAACGGGAAACACATTCAGCGCGTCCACTTCCTGCTTCACATTCGACAGCGTGTTGGACGCCGAAATCATCGCGTCCCGCAACATCGATCCTTTAATCACTTTGTCAGCACTCCTTTAAGTATGGCAAGCCATGCGGCCGCCCCATGAGTTTGGGAAAGCCCGATTATTCCGGCTTCATCCCATCCACAAAAACATTCACCTTTTTCACCGAAAGACCGGTGGCTTCCTCCACGGTATACCGCACCTTGTTGACGATGCTTTTGGCGATAGCCGAAATGTTCATGCCATAAATCACCGCAATATGAATATCCACGATCAGCCGGTCGCCGTCGCCGCGGACATGGATGCCGTCATCCGCGAAGGTGCGCCGGGACAGCACCGAGCGCAGTCCCTGCCGGGGGCCGCTGCGCACCATGCCGGCCACGCCATAGCAGGAGGACACAGCGTTTCCGATCAGAAAACGGAAATATTCCTGAGAAACCTCAACCGTACCGTAGCGGTTTTCCATGCAGATCATATACAACTCACCTTTCCTTATGTTACTGTTGTTTGTGTCTATCATTCCACCGCCCCGAAGGCGGAGAAAAATCATTTCCAGCTTTCCATTCCGTAGAAGGGCGAAAACCCATGGGGTGTGACCGTGGAAAGTCGGCGGTCGAAGGCGGCGAAGCCACTGCGCCAGCACAAAGGAATATAGGGTAAATCCTCCCCAAAGGCCGCAACAAATTCCTCCAGCGACTGCGTGCCCGCACAATATTGCCGATAGGCGGTCGCACCCGCGCCGTCGGTTTTCACCCCAAAGACAGCCGCGCCGCCAGCACCGAGCAGAGGCGTCAGGTCCATGGTCGCCGCCAGGCGAATTTCCCCGATATACAGGTCATATTTCCCGACAGCAAGACGATTTTTATATTCGGCATAATCCAGCGGCGTCACCGTCACTCGGATGCCGGCTCCCTCCAGCTCGGAGCGAATCTGCTCCGCCGCGGCACTGCGCGAGCCACTGCTGGTGCTGTAAATCAGCTCCACCGACAGGGGCTTTAGCTCACGGGAGGTTGTGCCATAGCCCGCCGCCTCCAACAGCTCCACTGCGCCGGACAAATCCCGGCTGGAAACGCCGCTTTTCAGCTCTTGCATCGGCGCCCACGCCGGATGAAAGGGAGCCGAGGCCGCCATCGCCCAGCCGGAGCAGGCGGAAGCCGCCAGCGCCTTTCGGTCGATCAGGCGGGACAGCGCCTGGCGCACCCGCGCGTCGCCCAGCCCCTCTCGGCCGCTGTTCACGCCGAGATACACCAGCGCGTTCATGTTCACCGCGGCGCTGGACCCGGACACCCGCGGAATCTGGCCGCTTTCCAAATCGTCATAGTAATAGGTAATGTTCCCGGACTTCAGCCCATAATACATTCGCTCCGCATTGGGCAGATGATGCAGCAAAACAGTGGTATATTTCGCCGTTTTCCCGCAATAGGGGTTCAGCTCCAAGGTGGCTGTGCCGTTTTCGTTTTTCAGCCGGTACAATCCGCCGCCCAAAGGCGCTTCCCCCGCCGCCGCGGTGGCCGAGGCCTTTTGTATCACCGGGAAGGACAGGCAAGCAGCCCCGTTCGGGTCGGTTGCCGAAAGGGTAAAAGTCAGCGCGCCGCTTTTTTTGTCCAAAGAGACCGCGGCCACATGAGCCAACAGCGCCTTATAGTTTGCCGACGCCTTCGCCATTTGGAAGGAAAACACCACATCCGCGCCGGTCACCGCCGTTCCGTCGGAAAAGCACACCCCCTCCCGCAAGCGCGCCACCAAATGGGTCACATCGGAGAATCGTACCTCCGCAGCCAGCGAGCAAACGGGCGAAAAGCGGTCGTCGATCACCGTCAGACTGTCGAACAACAGCCCCGCCAAATTCAAATTGGCCTCCGTCTGGGCAGAATAGGGATTCAGCGTGTCCTCGCGGCTATAGGCCAAGGCGAAGCTTTGCGGCCCTTCCTGGGGGGAAGGCTCCGACACCAGCGGCGCGCTCGACGAGGAGCCGTCGCCCACCGGCTTCGCGCAACCGACGGTCAACAGCAGGCCGAGCATCAGCGCAAAAAACCGCTCTCGCCTTTTCATCACCAACCGTCCTTTCTGCTTCAAAGCCTGCGAAACGCCCGCCGCGACGGGGACGCTTATAGGTGTAGTATACCACCAAATTCCCCACAAGGCAAGAGTTTTATGCTTCAATAGCGGCTTTTTCGGCGGAAAATCAGGGTTCATGCGTCAAAATCCGAGGGCTTTTCGCGGGAATTCCAACGGAAATGCGGAAAAATCCGGAAAAAGAGTTGTATTTTTTTCTTTATATGGTAAAATAAAGAGAAGCGTCTTGCGGCGCCGAGAAAACGCCGCGACGAAGCATGAAAATTTTTCCGGAATGAGGAGGCCCCACGGATGGACAAACCGAAGTTTTATTTGACCACAGCCATCGCCTACACAAGCCGCAAGCCCCATATCGGCAACACCTATGATATTGTTTTAGCGGATATGATTGCCCGCTACAAGCGGATGATGGGCTTTGATGTGTATTTTCTGACCGGCTCCGATGAGCACGGCCAGAAAATCGAACAGTATGCACAGCAGGAGGGCATCAGTCCGAAGGAATACGTGGATCGCGTATCCGACCAGATCAAGGCGGTCTGGGACAGCATGAATGTGACCTATGACCGGTTCATTCGCACCACGGATGAGGACCATGTGGCAGCGGTACAAAAGATTTTCCGCCGGCTGTATGACCAGGGGGACATTTACAAGGGAAGCTATGAAGGAAAATATTGCGTCCCCTGCGAAAGCTTCTTCACCCCCAGCCAGCTTAAGGACGGCAAATGCCCCGACTGTGGCCGGGACTGCGTGGACGCAAAGGAAGAGGCCTATTTCCTGAAGTTGGGAAAATACCAAAAGCAGCTGGAGCAGTTTTATGCAGACAATCCGGATTTCTTTGCGCCGGATTCCCGCCGCAATGAGATGATCAACAACTTCCTCAAGCCCGGACTCAACGACCTTTGCGTCTCCCGCTCCTCCTTCAAATGGGGCATCCCGGTGGATTTCGACGACAAGCATGTGGTGTATGTCTGGCTGGATGCGCTGACCAACTATATCACCGGCTGCGGCTACAGCCCTGACGGCAGTAGCGAGCTGTATCAAAAATATTGGCCGGCCGACCTGCATGTCATCGGTAAGGACATCGTCCGCTTCCACACCATCTATTGGCCCATCATTCTCATGGCACTGGGCGAGCCGTTGCCGAAGCAGGTGCTGGGGCATCCCTGGCTTCTGTCCGGCGAGGACAAGATGAGCAAATCCAAGGGGAATGTGCTGTATGCGGACGAGCTGGCCCGCCATTTCGGCGTGGACGCGGTGCGCTATTATCTGCTCACCGAAATCCCCTTCGCCCAGGACGGCACCATCACCTATGAAAATGTCATCAACCGCTACAACACCGACCTGGCGAACACGCTGGGAAATCTGGTCAACCGCAGCATCGCCATGACCAACAAATATTTCGGCGGTCATGTGCAAAAGCCCGCCGCCCTCACCGACGCGCTGGATTTGGAGCTGGCGGCGCTGTGCGCCGAAACCGTGTCCCGCTATCAGGAGCTGATGAACCGCTGGCACAACGCCGAGGCGGCGGAAACGGTGATGCAGCTGGCCAAGCGCTGCAACAAATACATCGACGAAACCGTCCCCTGGGCGCTGGCAAAGGACGAGGCACAAAAGGAACGGCTGGAAACGGTGCTGTATAACCTTCTGGAGTGCATCCGCGTTCTCGGCATCCTGCTCACCCCCTTCATGCCCACCACAGCCGCGGCGATTCACACCCAGCTGTGCACCGAATTGACCACCATGGAGGACGCCGCCCACGGCGCCGTCACCGAATTCACCGTCGGCATCCCTTCTCCCCTGTTCGCCCGCATCGACAGCGAAAAGCTGTTGGCGGAGCTGGCGGCCGAAGCGGAGGCCGCAGCCGCGGCGGAAGCCCCCGGCATCGCCTTCCTCCCGGAAATCGGCATCGAGGATTTCCAGAAGGTAGATTTGCGGGTGGCGGAAATCGTCGCCTGCGAACCGGTGAAAAAGGCGAAAAAGCTGCTCAAGCTGACCCTCAACGACGGCACCGCCACCCCTCGCACCGTCTGCTCCGGCATCGCCCCCTGGTACACCCCCGACCAGCTGGTCAGCCATCGGGTTGTGCTGGTGGCCAACCTGAAGCCGGCGAGGCTTTGCGGCGTGGAAAGCCAGGGCATGATTCTGGCCGCCTCGGTGGAAAAGCCGGAGGGCGGCGAGGATGTGCAGGTGCTGTTTGTAGACGGGATGACCCCCGGCAGTGCTATCCACTGAGGAGGCAAAGAAAATGAATCGCTTCACAGAAATCCGCCCTGCGGACATACAGGACAACCCCTTCGACCTCATCGGCAACCAATGGATGCTCATTTCCGCTGGGCAGCCGGGGGCAATGAACACCATGACCGCCAGCTGGGGCGGCGTGGGCGTCCTTTGGAATAAGCCGGTGGCCACCTGCTACATCCGCCCCACCCGACACACCTATGCTTTCACGGAAAAGGAGGAGACCTTTTCGCTGGCCTTCTTTGACGAGGCCTATCGGCCAGCTCTGCGCCTTTGTGGCACCATGAGCGGCCGGGAGGGCGACAAATTCACCGCCGCGGGGCTGACGCCCCGCACCGACGAGGCGGCGCCCTATCCGGACGAGGCGCGGCTGGTGCTGATTTGCCGCAAGCTGTATCAACAGGACATGGATCCGGCCGGCTTCGTGGACCCGTCCCTGGAGGGGCATTATCACAACGACTATCACCGAATTTATGTGGGCGAGATCGTGAAGGTCCTGCGCCGCATGGACTGAAAGGAGCAACAACGCTATGGCGCAGCAAAAGGAACTGGCGAAGGTGTATGACCCCCGCGAGGTGGAGCAACGCACCTATCAATTCTGGCTGGATGGCGGCTATTTTCAAGCCACCGCTCACGCCAAAGACAAAAACGGAGCCGAGAAAAAGCCCTATACGGTCATGATGCCGCCGCCGAACATCACCGGCCAGCTGCACATGGGTCACGCGCTGGACAACACATTGCAGGACATCCTCATTCGCTGGCGGCGGATGCAGGGCTATGAGGCGTTGTGGATGCCGGGCACAGACCATGCCTCTATCGCCACCGAGGCAAAGGTGGTGGAAGCCATGCGCCAGGAGGGCATCACAAAGGAACAGCTGGGTCGGGAGGGCTTTTTGGAGCGCGCCTGGGCCTGGAAGGAAAAATACGGCAACCGCATCGTCAGCCAGCTGAAGACCATCGGCTCCAGCTGTGACTGGAAGCGGGAGCGCTTCACCCTGGACGAGGGCTGCTCCAAAGCGGTGAAGGATGTGTTCGTGCGGCTGTATGAGCAGGGGCTTATCTACCGGGGAAACCGGATGGTGAACTGGTGTTCGAAATGCAACACCTCCATCTCCGACGCCGAGGTGGAATATGAGTCCCAGAACGGCCATTTCTGGCATCTGCTGTATCCGGTCAAGGAAACCGGCGAAATGCTGGAACTGGCCACCACCCGCCCGGAAACCATGCTGGGCGACACCGCCGTCGCCATCAACGCGGACGACGAGCGCTATCGCCATCTGCATGGCTGTCATGTGATTCTCCCCCTGCTCAACCGGGAAATTCCCATCGTCTGCGACGAGCACGCCGATGTTACCAAAGGCACCGGCGTGGTAAAAATCACCCCCGCCCATGACCCCAACGACTTCGAGGTGGGTAAGCGCCACGATTTGCCCAGCATCCGGGTACTGACCTATGACGGACGCATGACCGGCGCCGCAGACAAGGCGGCGGCGGACGAGCTTCTCGCCTCCGGCCGGGCGGCGGCAGACGAGCCACAGGTGCTGGATTGCGGAAAATATGCCGGCCTCACCGCCAAGGAGGCACGCCAGGCGATTTTGGCCGATTTGGAGGCGGCGGGCTTTCTGAAGGAAACCGAGGATTTGACCCATGAGGTGGGCACCTGCTATCGGTGCCATTCCACCATCGAGCCGATGATTTCCAAGCAGTGGTTCGTGAAAATGGAGCCACTGGCGAAGCCAGCCATTGAAGCGGTGGAAAAGGGCGAAATCACCTTTGTCCCCGAACGCTTCACCAAAAACTATCTCAACTGGATGCGGGCAACCCGCGATTGGTGCATCTCCCGCCAGCTGTGGTGGGGCCATCGCATCCCCGCCTGGTATTGCGACGATTGCGGCGAAACCGTGGTCGCGGGCGAAGCGCCCTGCACCTGTCCAAAATGCCATGGCAACCATCTGATCCAAGACCCGGATACGCTGGACACCTGGTTTTCCTCGGCGCTCTGGCCCTTCTCCACGCTGGGCTGGCCGGAAAAGACCGCGGAGCTGGATTATTTCTATCCCACCGACACACTGGTCACCGGCTATGATATCATCGGCTTCTGGGTCAGCCGCATGATTTTCTCCGGGCTGGCCTATACCGGGAAGCCTCCCTTCCGCACCGTGCTTATCCATGGTCTTGTGCGGGACAGCCAGGGACGGAAAATGTCCAAATCTCTGGGCAATGGCGTGGACCCGCTGGAGGAAATCGACAAATACGGCGCGGACGCCCTGCGGTTCATGCTGGCCACCGGCAACAGCCCCGGGAACGATATGCGCTATATGACCGACAAAGTGGAGGCCAGCCGCAACTTCGCCAACAAGCTGTGGAACGCCGCCCGGTTCGTGCGCATGAATCTGGAAGGGCGCTCCATTCCGCTGACCCTGCCGGACAGCCTGACGCTGGAGGACAAATGGATTCTCGGCCGCTACAACGAGCTGGTGAAGGCCGTCACCGAGAATTTGGAAAAATTCGAGTTGGGCATCGCGGTGCAAAAGCTATATGACTTCATCTGGGACAGCTATTGCGACTGGTATATCGAGCTGTGCAAGGCACGCTTGCAGGGCGAAAACGCCGACGACGCGTTGCGGGTGCTGGTGTTCGTAATGAACGGAATGCTGGCGCTGCTTCATCCCTTCATGCCCTTCATCACCGAGGAAATCTGGCAATCCCTGCCCCATGAAGGCGAGAGCCTGATGATTGCTCCCTGGCCGGAATTTGACCCGACGCTGGTGTTCCTGGCGGAGGAAAAGAGCATGGAGCAAATCATGGACGCCATTCGCGGCATCCGCAACCGCCGGGCGGAGATGAATGTCCCCCCCTCCAAGAAGGCGGATGTGTTCATCGAAACAGCCGCCGCGGACACCTTCTCCGCCGGCGTTCCCTTCCTGCAGCGGATGGCCTCCGCCGCAGCCGTGGAAATCGGCGAAAGCTTCGAGGTGGCCGGCGCGGTGAGCATCGTCACCGACGCCGCCACCATCAAAATCCCACTGGATGAGCTGGTGAACAAGGCTGCCGAGCTGGAACGGCTGGAAAAGGAAAAGGTCAACGCGGAGAAACAGCTGGCCGGTGTGCTGGCACGGCTGAACAACAAGGCCTTCACCGACAAGGCCCCCTCCAATGTGGTTGCCGGCGCCCAGGCGCAGGCGGACAGTCTGCGGGAAAAGCTGGCCCTTCTGGAGCAGTCCATGGCGCAAATGAGCGAATAATCCTTCCCCCGTCTCCGGGCCTCGCGGGCTTTCCGCGAGGCCTGGAGCGGTTGCTCCCCGCTCCGAAAGGCAAAGCGGAAAGCCGAAAAACGAAAGAGCGGAAAAGGGGAAAGCGAAATAACGGAAAAATTTAAAGTTTTTTTGAAAAACGCTTGACGCCCTTGCAAAAAATTGGTATACTGTATGCTGTCCCTGTGAGGCATGCTACTGTGGCTCAGCTGGTAGAGCAGCTCACTCGTAATGAGCAGGTCGTCCGTTCGAATCGGATCAGTAGCTCCAAAGGAAAAATCCTGTCGATATAATCGGCGGGATTTTCTTTTTCTGTTATTCATTTTTCATTATGCAATATTCATTCTTTATTAGACAGGACTTTCAGCGAACAATAACTAATTGCTTTTATATTATCAGCAAATACCGCAAAAAGGAATAGCAGAGAAGTCCAACTCGACCTCTCTGCCCTTTTTCTTTTGTCGCCGGGCTGTCTTTACAATTCGGAGATTTTGTGGTATACTGTTCTTATTCTCCGGAGGGAATAATAGCTTTGGCCGCGCCAAAGCGCGGCCCTGTTTTGGGGGGTATCAATATGGTAAAAATTCTATCCGACAGCACTTGCGATTTGAGCGAGGAGCTCATTGAACGATACGCCATCGGAATTCTGCGTCTTTCGGTTGTTTTCGGCGAGGAAACCGGCCGGGACGGCATCGAAGCAACCCGCCATCGCATCTATGACTATGTGGAAAGCACCGGCGATCTACCAACCACCAGCGCCTGCAACATCGGCGAATACGAGAAAAAATTCCGCCATTGGCGGGGGCAGGGCTATGAAATCGTTCATTTCAGCCTCGGCTCAAAGTTCTCCTCCTCCTACCAAAACGCCTGCATCGCGGCTCGGGAGCTGGACGGCGTCTATGTGGTGGACAGCGAAAACCTGTCCGTCGGCCAAGGGCTACTGGTTCTGCGCGCCGCCGAGCTGGCGCAGGCGGGGCTGTCCGGCGCCGAAATCCGAGACGCCTGCCAGCAAATGGTGCCGAAGCTGGAAACTAGCTTCCTCATCAGCCACCTGGACTATCTATACAAGGGAGGCCGGTGCTCCGGTCTGTCCCTGCTGGGCGCCAATCTGCTGAAGCTGAACCCCTGCATCGAGCTGCGCGACGGCGAAATGCTTCCGGGGAAAAAATACCGGGGCGCGCTCATGCGCGCCGCCGCGGATTATGCCGACGACCGACTGGGTCAGCGGAAGGACATCGACCTGCACCGCATCGCCCTAGCCTGCACCGATTGCCCGGAGGAGGTGTTCTCCATGCTCCGGGAAAAAATCCACCAGCTTTGCCCCACGGTGGAGGAAATCGTGGAGCTGCATGCCGGCGCCACCATTACCACCCATTGCGGCTCCGATTGTCTGGGCATCGTGTTCATGCGAAAATAATCCAATATGCAAAAATGGGAAGCGACCGTCGTGCTTGGCGGCCACTTTCTGTTTGTATATTTTATAATGACTAATACGATTTGTATATCAAAATAAGCTGCGCGCGTTGGTTGTATGGTCGTCGTTGAGGGGAAAGGATTTATACTCCCGTCCCTCCAACGTGCGCCAGGAGAACACGCCGTCCTCCAGCAACAGATACCCGCGAGGGCTGTCCTCCTTCGAGAAAGTCACCGAGCCAGGGTTGAGCTTCCACCAGCCGCCGGGATGATGCAAGCAGGCGGGCACATGGGTGTGACCCTGGATATACACATCTCCCTTGGCCAGCGGCGGCGGAGCGGTTTCATATAAATGGCCATGGGTGAGAAACAGCCGATGCCCGTCCACCGGCAAAAGGGTATAATCCGCCATCATGGGAAACTGGAGCAGCATTTGATCCACCTCGGCGTCGCAATTTCCCCGCACCGCCACAATGCTTTTCGCCAAAGGATTGAGCAGAGACGCCACCGCCGCCGGGTCATAGCCCTCCGGCAACGGATTGCGCGGACCATGATACAGCAAATCGCCCAACAAAATCAACAGCTCCGCCCCGCTGGCCCGATATTGCTCCAGCAAACGGCGGGTATACAGAGCCGAGCCGTGCAGGTCGGAGGCAATCATATAACAGCTATGCTTCATAAAACCAAAGCTCCTTTATCCTATTCTTTCGCGGATATTATACCGCGGTTTTCCTGAAAAAGCAAGCCTGTCCGCCGGGCGGCACCCCCGCCCCACAGAAAAACGCAAAAAGCACGGTCGGAGCGGACACCTTTGTGTCCGCTCCGACCGTGCTTTTTGTTATTCTCCGGAGGTATAGTTGGGGGCCTCCTTAGTGATGTGAATATCGTGAGGATGGCTTTCCTTCAGGCCGGCGCCAGTGATGCGGATGAACTGGCCCTTTTCCTGCAGCTCGGAAATGGTGCCGCAGCCGCAATAGCCCATACCGGAGCGCAGGCCACCCATAAGCTGATACACCGTGTCGCTCAGCGGTCCCTTATAGGGCACGCGACCCTCCACGCCTTCCGGCACCAGCTTTTTGTTGTTTTCCTGGAAATAGCGGTCCTTGCTTCCCTTCGCCATAGCGCCCAGACTGCCCATGCCGCGATACACCTTGAACTGGCGACCCTGATACAGCTCTGTCTCGCCGGGAGACTCCTCGCAACCGGCCACCAGCGAGCCTACCATCACCACATTGGCGCCGGCGGCCAGCGCCTTCACCATGTCACCAGACAGCTTGATGCCGCCGTCGGCGATCACCGGAATGCCATGCTTCGCCGCAGCGCAGGCCGCGTCATAAATGGCGGTCACCTGGGGCACGCCGATACCGGCCACCACGCGGGTCGTGCAAATCGAGCCGGGGCCGATGCCCACCTTCACCGCATCGGCGCCGGAGGCGATAAGCGCCTCGGTGGCCTCTGCCGTGGCTACATTGCCGGCGATGAGCGAAACCTGCGGGAACGCGGTTTTCACCTTTTCCACCGCCTTGAGGATGTTGGCGCTGTGGCCATGAGCCGAATCCAGCACCAGCACATCCACCTGCGCCTTCACCAGCGCATCCGCCCGCTCCAGCACATCCGCCGTCGCACCGATGGCGGCGGCGCACAGCAGGCGGCCGCTGGCGTCGCGGGCGGAATTGGGATATTTCACGCTCTTTTCGATGTCCTTGATGGTGATAAGGCCGCGCAGCATACCGGCTTCATCCACCAGAGGCAGCTTTTCAATGCGATGGCGGGACAGGATGTCCTTCGCCTGCTCCAAGGTGGTGCCCACCGGGCCGGTCACCAGATGGTCCTTCGTCATCACATCGCCGATGCGGCGGCTGAAATCTGTGATGAACCGCATATCCCGGTTGGTGATGATGCCCACCAGCCGGCCGTCCACGCAAATCGGCACGCCGGAAATGCGATATTTCGCCATCAGCGCATCCGCGTCCGCCACCGTATGCTCTGGGGTCAGAGAAAAGGGGTTCACGATGACGCCGTTCTCCGAACGCTTCACCATGTCCACCTGATCCGCCTGAGCCTCAATGGACATATTCTTGTGGATGACGCCGATGCCGCCCTCGCGGGCGATGGCGATGGCCATCTTCGCTTCGGTCACCGTGTCCATGGCGGCGGTCATCAGGGGGGTGTTCAGCGTGACCGTTTTTGTCAGCTGTGTGCGGATGCTCACATCCGCCGGCAACACATCGGAACGGGCCGGTATCAACAGCACATCGTCGAAGGTCAACCCTTCCTTCAAGAACTTTTCTCCAGCATTGCAGTTTACCATAGCGTCCTCCTGTTTTCATATAATATTGAGTCGGTGTGCCCCGGCCGGCCAAAAAATCGTGCCGTTTATCGCCTGTGCATACCGACCTGGTTCCGTGAATGGATTTTTACAATTATAGCACAAACCGAACCGGTTGTGCAACCCTTTTTGGCGGGAAAAGAGCGAAAAAAGAGCGAAAAAAGGCGAAAAAGCGCAAACTGGCACGAAAAATGCTGTTCTCCGCCGAGGGATATGCTTCGTTCACTACGCTCACCCTATAGCAAAAGCCTCCGACACTAAGTGCCGGAGGCTTTTTGTTTTTTAGTCGGTCACAAAGGGAACCAGCGCAACCTGACGCGCGCGCTTGATCGCGACGGTCAGCGCTCTCTGGTGCTGGGCGCAAGTGCCGGTCACACGCCGGGGCAGGATTTTCGCCCGCTCGGACATAAACCGACGCAGACGCGCCACATCCTTATAGTCGATATAATCGACCTTGTCGACGCAGAACTGGCACACCTTGCGATGACCCTTTCGGCCCGGACGCATGGGGCGCTCGGGTCTTTCGGTTCTTTCAGCCATGAAAAGGCCTCCTTTTCTCAAAAATCAGCATTTCCCAAATCAGAAGGGCAGCTCCTCGTCGCTGAGGATCTCCTCGAAATCGCCGGTGTTGGCGGTGGAGAAGGCGGGTCTCGCCTCGCTGGGCTGGGGAATTTGGGAATCGTAGCTCGGAGCCCCGGCGGACTGACCGCCCTTGGACTCACAGAAAAATGCGTTGTCTACCACAACCTCATAGACGGTGCGCTTGCTGCCGTCGTTGGCCGTGTAGCTTCTGGACTGCAGGGAGCCCTGCAGAGCGATGCGGTTGCCCTTGTGGAAAAACCGGGAGATGAACTCCGCGGTCTGTCTCCAGGCCACACAATTGATAAAATCGGTCTGCCGCTCCTGGTCCTTGGAGCGATAGGCACGATCCACCGCCACGCTGAAGCTGGTGACGGAAATACCGCTCTGGGTCGTTTTCAGCTCCGGGTCGCCGGTCAGGCGCCCCATCAGACAGATGGAATTCATGCGATGCTCCTCCTTATTCCTCGTTTTTGCGAATTGCCATGGAACGCAGCACGCCATCGGTGATACCGCTGACACGCTCCAGCTCCGCCGGGAAGGCCGGACCGCTGACAAAGTTGTACAGCACATAATAGCCTTCCGCCTCGTCGTCGATGAGATAGGCCAGCTTGCGCTTGCCCCAATCGTCGACCTCACCGATCTCCGCATTCTGCTCAATCAGCGCGCGAAATTTTTCCTTCAGCTCGTTCACCACTTCTTCCCCGTTCTTCAGAGAGAACACGAACAGAGCCTCATAGGACGCTTTAACTGTGGGCATAGATTGCACCTCCTTATGGTCTGATGGCCTTGTCTCTCGAACAAGGCAAGGATCACCCGTTTTCACAGGTCACTCCATTTTACCACTCCGCAAGGCCGAAGTCAAGGAAAAATTTTCGTTTTGGCAAAATGGCCGGGCAAAAAAAAGCGAAAACGGCAAACGGTCGGCAAAAAACGGACAAAACCCGCAAGGAAGCAGAAAAGCGGCAGTAAGCAAAGAAAAAAGCCGAAGGAAAGCGAAAAAATATAGAAAGAAGGGTGGCTTTTTCAAGAAAAGTATGATAGAATAACAGCGGAAATATAAAAGGCGGTGTTTGCCTGAAGAAAGGGTGGTATAACCACATGGATATGAAAACCAAAAAGGAGCTGGCTGTCGTGGCGGAGCGCATCCGTCTGGCGGTGATTGAGGGCACCTATCACGCCAAAAGCGGCCATCCCGGCGGTTCTCTGTCGATCGCGGAGGATTTGGCTTATCTCTATTGGAAGGAGCTGCGCATCAACCCGCAGAACCCCCAATGGCCGGAGCGGGATCGCCTTGTGCTGTCAAAGGGACACGCCGCGCCAGCGCTGTATGGCGCGCTGGCTCTGCGGGGCTATTTCTCGCCCGCGCTGATTCCGACCCTGCGCCACACCGGCTCGATTTTGCAGGGACATCCGGACATGAAGCACATCCCCGGCGTGGATATGTCCGCCGGCTCACTGGGTCAGGGAATCTCCTGCGCCGTGGGCATGGCGCTGTCCGCGAAGATGGACAACAAGGACTATCGGGTTTATACCATCGTCGGCGACGGCGAAATCCAGGAGGGCCAGGTTTGGGAGGCGGCCATGTTCGCCGCCGCCAAAAAACTGGACAACCTGACCGTTTTGGTGGATAACAACAATCTGCAAATCGACGGCACGGTGGAGGAGGTCAACTCCCCCTATCCCATCCCGGAAAAATTCGCCGCCTTCGGCTTCCATGTCATCGAAATCGACGGAAACAACCTGGAACAGCTGGAGGCCGCCTTCAACGAAGCGCGTACGGTCAGGGGAAAGCCGACCGCCATCGTGCAGAAAACTGTTAAGGGAAAGGGCGTCTCCTTCATGGAGAACCAGTGCGGCTGGCACGGAACCGCCCCGAAGCAGGAGCAATACGAAACGGCCGTGGCGGAAATCAACGCCCGGATCCGGGAATTGGAGGGCTGAGCAATGGCAGAAACAATCAAGCAGGCGACACGTGACGCATACGGCGAAGCGCTGGTGGCGCTGGGCGCCCAGCGCCCCGACCTGGTGGTAATGGACGCCGACCTGGCGGCGGCCACCAAAACCGGAGCCTTCAAGAAGGTCTATCCCGACCGGTTCATCGACACCGGCATCGCCGAGGGCAACATGATGAGCATCGCGGCAGGACTGGCCTCCACCGGAAAGCTGGTTTTCGCCTCCTCTTTTGCGATGTTCGCCGCCGGACGCGCCTTTGAGCAGGTGCGCAATTCTATCGGTTATCCCCATTTGAATGTGAAAATCGGCGCCACCCACGCCGGCGTTTCCGTGGGCGAGGACGGCGCAACCCACCAGTGCTGTGAGGACATTGGCCTCATGCGCACCATCCCCGGCATGGTGATTCTCAACCCCGCGGACAGCAACGAGGCCAAGGCGGCCGTAAAGGCCGCCGCCGACTGGCAGGGGCCGGTTTATCTGCGCTTTGGCCGTTTGGCTGTGCCCACCGTTACTGACCCCGCCGCTCCCTTCGTGATCGGAAAGGCCACGACGCTGGTGGAGGGCACGGATGTGACCCTCATCGCTACCGGCCTGATGGTGAACGAGGCGTTGCAGGCGGCGGAGCTGCTGAAGGCGCAGGGCGTTTCCGCCCGCGTGGTGAACATGGCCACCATCAAGCCCCTGGACACCGACTGCGTGCGGCGCGCCGCCGAGGAAACCGGCGCCATCGTCACCGCCGAGGAGCATAACATCATCGGCGGTCTCGGAAGCGCCGTGGCCGAAGCGGTCTGCGACAGCTGTCCGGTTCCGGTACGGCGCGTGGGCGTGGAGGACACCTTCGGCCAGTCCGGCCCGGCAGCGGAGCTATTGAAGCTCTATGGGCTGACGGCGGAGCATATCGTCGAAGCGGCGCTGGACGCCATCGCCCAAAAGAAAAACTAACCTTTGTACCATCTCCGGGGACGGCCAACGGCCGTCCCCGGCTATTGTCTGGAAAACACGGGAGGTTTTCGGATGAAAAAACGCGAAATTGATATGCTGCACGGACCTCTGTTTCTCAATGTGATGCGCTATACCGTGCCGATCATTCTCACAAGTCTGTTACAGCTTCTGTTCAACGCGGCGGATTTGATTGTGGTCGGCCAGTTTTGCGGAAGTGTCTCGGTGGCGGCGGTAGGCGCCACCTCGTCGCTGACCAATTTGATTGTAAATCTGTTCATCGGCCTGTCCGTGGGCGCAGGCGTAGCCGTGGCACAAGCCATCGGCGCGCGCAACGACGAAGCGGTGCACCAGGCAGTGCACACCACCATCCCGACGGCCATCGTCAGCGGCCTGTTCCTGACCGTCATCGGTCTGTGGCTGGCCCCCACCTTTTTGCAATGGATGGCCACCCCGGCGGATGTGATTGAACTATCCGCCGTGTATATGCGGCTGTATTTCTGCGGAATCACTGCCAGCATGGTGTATAATTTCGGCGCAGCGCTGTTGCGGGCGGCCGGAGACACCAAAGGGCCGCTCATCTATTTGACGGCGGCCGGGGTGCTCAATGTGGCGCTCAATGTGCTGTTCGTGGTGGCCTTCGACATGAATGTGGCGGGAGTGGCGCTGGCCACCGCCATTTCCCAGTGCCTCTCCGCGGCGCTGGTGCTGTGGGACCTTTGCCGCCGTCGAGACGCCTGCCGGCTGGATTGGAAAAGGCTGCGGTTCCATAAACGACCGCTGATGAAAATTCTGCGCATCGGTCTGCCCGCCGGCATCCAAGGTTCTCTCTTCTCCATCTCAAATGTGCTCATCCAATCCTCCATCAACTCCTTCCAGTCGGTTGTCATGTCCGGCAACGCCGCCGCCTCCAACCTGGAGGGCTTCGTGTATGTGTCCATGAATGCCTTCAGCCAGACGGCGCTGAACTTCACCAGTCAGAATGTGGGCGCACGCCAGATGAATCGACTGCCGAGGATTCTCTATACCTGTCTGCTATGCACCACCGCCGTGGGTTTGGTGCTGGGTGTTTCCTGCTATGTCTTTGGACGGCCGCTGTTGGCGGTGTATGTGCCCGATTCCACCGCGGCCATCGAATATGGTTTGTCCCGGCTAGCCTATATCTGCCTGCCCTATTTTCTTTGCGGCGTGACCGACGGCATCACCGGCGCCATTCGCGGCATGGGCTTCTCCTTTGCACCAATGGTGGCCACGGTGATGGGCGTGTGCGTTTTCCGGGTTGGCTGGCTTTATACAGTGTTCGCCCGCATCCACACACCCGAATGTCTGTATATTTCCTATCCGATTTCCTGGCTGTTGACCGGCCTTGTGGAGTTCGGAATGTTCCTCTATTATATCCGCAAGCTACGCTGCGCCATGGAACAGCAAGTGACGGCGGGAACAGGAGCACTCGATGACGCATTATGAATTCATCGTGCCTCCGGAATGGGACGGCGCCACCATGCAAAGCTTCTTGCGCCAGCATTGTGGGCTATCCTGGCGTATGGTGGTGAAGCTCAAGCGGGTGGAGGGCGGCATGACCGCCGACGGCACCCCCTTGCGCTCCATCGACCGTCTGCGCGCTGGACAAACCGTGCGCGCGCAAATGCCGGAGGATGCGGTGCGCATCGAAGGGGTGGAAATGCCGCTGGCGGTGGTCTATGAGGACGCCCATCTGCTGGTGGTGGATAAGCCTCCCTATTTGGCCGTGCATCCCTCCGCCGGAAAGCCGGAGCCGACGCTGGCCAACGGCGTGGTGGCGCATTTTGAAAAGCAGGGAACGCCCCTGTCCTTTCGCCCGGTGAACCGGCTGGACCGCAACACAAGCGGCCTTTTGCTGGCGGCGAAAAGCCCCCATGTGGCCTATGCACTGGCGCAAAAGCCGAAAAAGGTCTATTTGGCGGTGGTGCTGGGAGAGCTTTTGGGTGAGGGAACGGTGGATGCCCCCATTTGTGTGAAGGAGGGCTGTTGCATCACGCGGGAGGTGGGCGAGGGCGGAAAGCCCAGCATTACCCACTGGAAAAGCCTCGGAAGCGACGGAGCTGTTTCGCTGATCCGGCTGGAGCTGGATACCGGCCGCACTCATCAGATTCGGGTGCACATGGCCCATCTCGGCCATCCCCTAGCGGGCGACACCATGTACGGAACCGACGAGCATTTTCTCCCCCGCCATGGGCTTCATTGCGCCCGGATGAGCCTGCAACACCCGGTCTCCGGCGAAGAACTCATTCTGCTTGCGCCGATGCCGGCAGACATAAAAGCGCTGCTGACAAAGCACGGCCTGTGGCAGAATGAACTAAATCACATCGAATAACCGAGCGTGCTTTCTTCGTCGATACCAAAAAAGCGTCCCTGTACCATCCGGTACAGGGACGCTTTTCGTTTGCATTTTCTTTTGTTGTGCGAGGCTTCAGGTGTTTTTTTCTGGCGGAAGCCAGCCGGCTCCCAGCACCTCATCGGTGGTCAGCATCATGAAAAAAGCTTCCGGATCCACCTCATAGGTCATCCGCTTGAGCACCACAACTTCCTCCCGGCTCACCGCACAAAGAATCATTTTCTGCTCCTGACCGGTATAGCCGCCGGTGGCATCCAACAGCGTGACCCCCCGATCCAACTCGGACATAATCCGCGCCGTCAAGGCCGGCTGCTCCCGCGTTAAAATCATCGCCATTTTCCCCTTGCGACCGCCATAAACCATGCGATCCGTCACCAGCGTCGCCACCACAATATACACCACCGCATACAGGGGGCTTTCCAGCTGGCGATACACCACCGCCGACAGCGCAACAATACATCCGTCCGCCACCAGCATCAGCTGACCCACCGACAGATGCGGCCAGCGCCGGGTCAACAGCCGCGCCAGCGTGTCGGTGCCGCCGGTGGTTCCGCCGCGGGAAAGAATGAGACCAAGGCCGAGGCCGGACAGCGCGCCGCCGAAAAAGCAAGCGAGAATCTTTTCTCCCTGGAAGGGCGGCACAAACAGACTGAACACATCCGTCAGCACCGAGGAAATCGCCAGCCCCAACAGTGTGCGCACCAAAAAGCTTCGCCCGTTTTGGAATCGAGCGATGATCAGCAGAGGCAGATTCAGCACAATCGTGGTGGCGCCGATGGGAAACCGATCCACCAGATGATGAATCAGCGTCGCAAGACCCGTGAAGCCGCCCGGCGCAATGTCATTGGGCGCCGAAAACATGGACACGCTCAGTGCAAAGGCCACACTGCCCAGCGTGATGAACAGCAAATCCATCCCAAAGCTGCGCCAGCGTTCTTTTTTATTGTTCATTCGCCTCATCCTCCATACACAGAGAAAACAGCTCTCGCACCCGCTCCAGCCGCCCGGCTAAATACAGATAGCCGAACAGACTTTCCAGACCGGTGGAACGATGATAATCCGCGCCGGAGCGCGCCGTATGGGCATTGCGGCCACGCTTGAACACAGCCAGCTCCTCCTCGTCGAGGCAGGGAAGCAGACGCTCCATCGCCGCCGACTGCGCCTCCGCCCGCACCGATTGCACCGCCATGCGGTGCAAATCATTCACCGGCCGGTTCGCACGGCACAGCAGACGCTCTCGCACCAGCAGGCTATACACGCCATCCCCCACAAAGGCCAGCGCCAGGGGGCTGAGCGTGTGTATGTCGATCTCCTCAGGGTATAAACGCTCCATTTCGCAACTCTCCGTATCAGTCGATGAAATCGAATTCCACATCATAGATAGAAACCGTGTCCCCTTCGCGACAACCGGCCTCCTCCAGCGCGTCGATGACGCCTGTGGAGCGCAAAACGCGCTCGAAATACAAAAGCCCTTCCTCGTCAGAGAAATCAATTCCTCGCATCACCTGGAGAAGCCAGGGGGCGGTCACCTCGAAAATCCCCTCTCGCTGGGACACCTGCACCCCCTTCCCGGACAGCTCCTCCGCCGAGGGCATCGGCTCCGGCTCAGCCTCGAAGCGGCGAATCGGCGGCAACTGGCTGAGCAAACCGGCGCAACGCTTCACCAGCGCGTCCGTTCCGTGAGCGATAGGCGCCATCAGCGGAAAATATTCATAGCCCCGCTCCTGCATCGCCTGTTCGAAGGCGGCCAGCTGCTCCTCCGTCGCCAAATCGCATTTGTTCCCCGCCACAATCATCGGACGGGTCGCCAGCTCGCTGTTGAACTGCTCCAGCTCCCGGTTGATAGTGTCGAAATCCGCCAGCGGGTCGCGCCCCTCGCTGCCGGACACATCCACCACATGAACCAGCAGGCGGCAACGCTCCACATGGCGCAAAAATTCATGGCCGAGGCCAACGCCCTCGCTGGCGCCCTCAATCACACCGGGGATGTCCGCCATCACAAAGGAGGCGCCCGCCGCCGGACGCACCACACCCAGCACCGGCGTGATGGTGGTGAAATGATAGTTGGCGATTTCCGGCTTCGCTTCACTGACCACAGAAATGAGGGTGGATTTTCCCACATTCGGGAAGCCCACCAGCCCTACATCCGCCAACAGCTTCAGTTCCAGCCGCAGCGTGTATTCCTCGCCGGGGACGCCGGGCTTCGCGAAGCGCGGCACCTGGCGGGTGGGCGTAGCGAAATGGCTGTTTCCCCAGCCGCCCCGGCCGCCGCGGGCGGCCACGAACGGCTCGTCGGAGGACATATCGGCCATCAGACGGCCGGTTTCCTGATCGTAGATCAGCGTGCCACGGGGCACTCGTATGACGCAATCGGCGCCGCTTTTCCCGAAGCATCGCTTCGCGCCGCCGTTTCCGCCGGGCGCGGCGGCATATCTTCGCTGATAACGAAAATCCGACAGGGTGTTCATACCATCGTCTGGCACGAACACAACATTTCCGCCCCGGCCGCCGTCACCGCCATCCGGGCCGCCAGCCGCCACATATTTTTCCCGGTGAAAGGCAACCGCTCCGTCGCCGCCGTTTCCAGCCTTCACACGGATTGTCGCTTTATCCACAAACACGAACGATTCCTCCTTTTCGAAGAAAAGCGCCGAGGACGCTTCTCCTGTTTACTATGCTCCCGGCGGGACAAAAAATCCGTCGTCCCGCCTTTCCTCGGGCGAAAATGCCCATTTTATTCTTTTTTTCAAGGAAAAAAGCCCCGCCGGAGCACGGCGGGGCTTTCATCGCTTACTGCTTGTCGTAGACGCTGACGCGCTTGCGATCCTTGCCCATACGCTCGAACCGCACCACACCGTCCGCCTTGGCGAACAGAGTATCGTCAGAGCCGATACCCACATTCGTGCCGGGATGGATATGAGTGCCGCGCTGCCGCACCAGAATGTTGCCGGCCAGCACAAACTGACCGTCCGCGCGCTTCACACCGAGACGCTTCGATTCGGAATCGCGGCCGTTCTTGGTGGAGCCAACGCCCTTCTTGTGAGCGAAAAGCTGAATGTTCAAAGTTAACATGGAAATACACCTCCGTATTCATTCGTTTGTATCCGTCACACAGATGTGCTGCGGATACTGTGCCTGCAATGCCTGCAAATGTAATCGGAAACCGGACAATATCGCCTGACATTCGGCCGGGTCACATTCGGCGGAAAGCTCCATGTGCCCCTCCGTCGCGACCACGCGCGCCGGAATATGGAGAATGTCGGTGACGGTGTTGGCCGTCATATAGGCGGCCGAAGAAACTGCGGCGCATACAATATCCTCTCCATAAGGCCCCGCCGCGGCGTGGCCGGAAAGGACAAAGCCCACCAACTGT
>CAZSTR010000009.1:0-57339 GCA_964609975.1 uncultured Ruminococcus sp.
GAGTGTCCTCTCCCAACTCTCAGGTTGGTTAAGAACACTCGATATGGTCCGAGTGGCGAGACTTGAACTCACGGCCTCTTGACCCCCAGTCAAGCGCGCTACCAACTGCGCCACACCCGGATATTTGCAGTCGCTTTCGCAACTGCAAGCGGTATTATAGCACGACTGTGCAAAAAAAGCAAGCCCCAATTATGATTTTTTTCGTTTTTCCAAAAAAAGGCCGTTTTTTGTCGTTTTCCGTCGCCGGCGCGACAAGGGCCGTCGCTCAGGGCCGACAGGCGGTCGACTCCTCTGTCGTCCGCTTCTCCGCCGCGACCGCGACGGGACGCAGCCAGGAAAAGCGCGGCTCCAGTCGCTTCCAGGCCAACCCAATCAGCCAATAGGACAGCGTTCCGGCGACAAAGCCCACCAGCGCGCCACCGAGAATATCCGACGCATAGTGCACCACCAGATAAATCCGGGAAAAGCCCACCAGCGCCGCCAGCAGAAAGCTGCACCAGCTATACCGCTTGTCCCCGCACCAGAACAGGGCCGTCATCGCCGCGAAGGAGGCGGTGGCATGGCCGGAGGGAAAGGAATAAATCTCATTCTCCACGCTGCTTCCGATTTCCTGCCACCAAAGGAAAAACTGGCTCAGCTCGTCCGCATAGGGACGGGGGCGGGCGATGAAGTTTTTCAGCAACAAATTGGTGAACAACAGCCCAAAAATCAGCGAAAACAACAGCGTCGTTCCGGCGCGCCGACTGCGGCGAAAGGCCACGAGCAACAAGCCGAGGGCAATGAAAAACAGCCCTTTTTCTCCCAAAAGCGTCACCGCCGGGAAAAAACGGTCAAAAAACGCGCCGGCGCCGCCGGAATGAAGCGAAAACGCAAACTCAGCCACTGACTGGTCGAAGCCTCCGAAAAAACTGTTCAGCCACGCGGCAAATGCGGTCAACGGCATCCTGAAAACTCCCCTTCTGTCGAAATTCGAATGTCTCGATGCTCATTGTAGCACAGTCTGCGGGATTTGTCCAGCCCTTCCGCCTTCACCGCTCCACGCACTGGGAAACCAAATTATAGTCGTTGGTGAGCACCGTGTCGATGCCCATCCTCAAAAAGCTTTTCGTCTCCTCCGGGTCATCCGACCAGAACACATTGCAACGAATCCCGTGTTCATGGACCTGACGAATCATTTCTTCATTAAAGTAGGGCTTGAACAGCTGCACCTTTTCACAGCCGAAACGAATCGCCCGCTCCACAATATTCCAGCGGGGCGGAAGCGCCCCGACACAAATCGGGATGTCCGGAGCATAGGCCTTGAACTGGAGAATCTGCTCGTCGGTTTCCAGCATAAAATAGGCGTGCTGTTCCGCTCCATAGCGCCGCAGTAGCTCCACGATGCGCTTCATATGCTTTTCCGGATAAGGTGCGCCGTCATAGGACAAAGGCTTCACATGGATATTCATAATCACCTGGCCGGCGAATTTTCGCAAAATATCCTCAAAGCGCACCACCGTCAGCCAGCCGGTTTTCCCCTTCATATTGGCCAGCACCTCCCCCTTGGGGGACACGGCCATGCTCGCCCCGCACACCGGCGACTCCTCCCCGAAGCTCACCGAGGAGCGCAGAACATAGGCGTTGGTGTTATACGCAAAAAAAGCCGGCTTCGCCTATGGACAACCCCGCCAAAAGCCGCTATAATAGGACATATATGCAAATACGGCGGTGCTTTCCCGGAACAAAAGGCCGCCTTAAAACGAGGAGTGACTTCCATGTCGAAAAAGCTTCGCTTTCACCGTCCCCGCCATAGCCGAGCGAGCCGAACGATTCTTTGGTGGCTGGCGATTCCGGCGGCGCTGGTTCTGCTTCTGTTTTGGCGGTTTCTGCCGAAAACACCGGCGGACACCCCCGCCTCCTCACTGCCTCCCGAAGCGTCCGGCGAATCGGCGCCCGCCACCGACCCGGACGCCTGGACCGCCGCCGACCCGAAATGGATGCTTCGACTGGTGAACCCCTGGAGCTTCCTGCCCGAAGGCTATGCCCCGGCGCTCACCGAGCTTATCAACGGCCAAAGAGTGGACGAGCGGTGCTATCCGGCGCTGCAGGAGATGATGGACGCCTGCCGGGCGGCGGGGAACCGGCCGCTGATTTGCTCCTCCTACCGTTCCTGGGACACCCAAGCCCGGCTGTTCAACACCGACGTGGAGCTTTGGAAAAACCAGGGCTACAGCCAGGCGGATGCCGAACGAAAAACCGCCGAGAAGGTGGCAGTGCCCGGCACAAGCGAGCATCAGCTGGGGCTGGCCGTGGACATCGTGGATTTGAGCTATCAGCTATTGGAGGAGGGGCAGGAAAACACCGCAACCCAAAAATGGCTGATGGAAAACTGCTGGAAATATGGCTTCATTCTGCGCTTTCCAAAGGATAAAACCACCATCACCGGCATCGCCTATGAGCCGTGGCATTATCGCTATGTGGGCCAGGAGGCCGCCGAGGCCATTGCGAAGGACGGCCTTTGTCTGGAGGAATATCTGCAACAGCTTTCCTGACACAGCTTTTCCGTCCCCATTTTTCTCTTGCAAAAGGAACCAAAATATGCTTTAATACCCTCAACAACACAAAAACGGACAGGGGGTCCTTTTTATGAACTATAACATCGAAAACTCCAGCGGACGACGGCTGGTCTGGATTTCCAAACACACCATCCAAGGCCCGCGCACCCTGCCAAAGCACCACCACGCCCTCTTGGAAATGTCCTGCGTCGTGCGCGGCACCGGCACCTATCGGATAAACGGCGCAGACTATGATATGCGGCCGGGAGATATTTTCCTGTTTGCGCCCACCGACGAGCACAATCTGGAGCTGGGACACGAACAGCTGGAGCATATCGTGGTGCATCTGGAGCCGTCCTTCGTCTGGAACGCACTGGGAAATGACATGGATTATAAATATCTCATGGTGTTTTTCTGCCGCAATCCCCGTTTTCTCTGCCGGCTGGACCGGGACAATCCCGCCGCGCCCCAGCTCAACCGCTGGTTTCAGGAAATCTGGCAGGAAAGCCGGGAGCAAAAGGATTGCTATGAGTTGATGATCAAAATCCGCATCCAGTCCATTCTGGCACAAATTATTCGCAGCTATTCCTGCATCGACACCTCGAAGGTCGCCCGCGCCGCCTCCAACGGCGAGCTGGAGTGCATAAGCCAGGTTCTCCACTATATCGACACCCATCTAGAGGAGGAAATCCGCCTGCCGGAACTGGCCGCCATCGCTCATGTCAGCCCCTCCTATTTTTCCACCCTGTTCAAGCAATACAACGGCCTTCCGCCCATGGAATATGTCATCGGCCAACGGGTGCGCCGCGCCGCCGAATATATCCGCACCACCGACCTGCCTCTGGGACAGGTGGCGGCCGTTTGCGGCTTCAACAACAACACCAACTTCTATAAAGCCTTCAAGCGCATCACCGGCCGCACCCCGGCCGTCTATCGCCAGAATGCCAACGAACCGGCGGAAAGCCTGGAGCCGCCCATCGTTTCCACCGAGGCCGCCTTCCCCCAGGAGCCGCCTCCGGCGGCTCCTCAAATTCCCGATTATACCGCCGACCCCTGTCGGCTTTGCTCCTTTTGAACCGTAAAACGAGAAAGGATGAGCGTTTGTGTATACCCCCGTTGCCGACACACAGCAGGTTTCGGTGCAATCCTTCGCTGCGGCGCTGGCGGAACCACCCCCGGCTGCCTATGACCCCGCCCGCTGGCTGTATATTCCCTGCCGGCTGGAGCCTTATCGGTATATTCTCGCCACCCGCGGCGAAAGACCCCTCATTTGCATCGGCATCAACCCCTCCACCGCCCAGCCGGACGATTTGGACAACACCCTCAAATCGGTGGAGCGCATCGCCAAGGGCAATGGCTTCGACAGCTTCGTGATGTTCAATGTCTATGCCCAGCGCGCCACCGACCCGGATCACATGGACGCGGAATGTAACGCCTTTCTCCACCGGGAAAACATGGCCGCCTTCCGCTATATTCTCAGCGAAAGCGCGGCTCATGCCACCCCCACCGTCTGGGCCGCCTGGGGCACCATCATCGAAAAGCGCCCCTATCTTTGGGATTGTCTGCGAGACATGATTTCCATCGGCGAGGAATACGGCGCCCGCTGGGTCACGGCGGGACGCCGCTCAAAAAAGGGACACCCCCATCACCCGCTGTATCTGCGGGCGGACAGTCCGCTGGACGATTTCGACGCCGCCGCCTATCAGAGAGAGGGCGAGGGACGCCGATGATTCGTATAATGTATGAGGACAGCGCTCTGGTGGTTTGCGAAAAGCCAGTGGGCGTGCTGTCCGCCCCAGAATCGGGAAAAAGGCGGGATATGCCCGCCCTGTTGAAAAAGCAGACCGGAGCCTATCGCATTGATGTGATTCACCGACTGGATCAGCCGGTGGGCGGCGTCATGGTCTATTCCAAAAGCGACCGGGCCACGCCGGGGCTGTACCGCCAGATGGCCGGCCATCGCTTCACGAAGGAATATCTGGCGGTGGTTTGTGGCCGGCCGTTCCCCCAGCCGGAGGGACAGCTACAGGACTGGCTCCTGAAGGATCGAAAGCATTGCTTCTCCCGCACCGTGCCGCCCGGCACCCCCGACGCAAAGCCAGCCTCTCTGCGCTATCGCTTTCTGGACACCGTCGAAGCCCCCGAAGGGCCGCTCAGCCTGGTGAAGGTGGGGCTGGACACCGGACGCACCCACCAAATCCGCGTGCAGCTCTCCTCCCGAAAATGCCCCATTTTGGGGGATGGGAAATACGGCGGGCGCGCTGTGCTCGCCATGAAAGGGCTGGGACTTTGGTCCTATCGGCTTGCCTTTAACCATCCCACCCAAAGGACTCTTTTGGACGAGGTGTGCCCGCCGCCCCGCGAATACCCCTGGACGCTTTTTGACAAAGGGCTGTTTTCGCTCCCCGTTCCGCCGAAGGGGGAGCGGCCGGTGTCTTCAGAAGCCGAAAAAACGGGAAAGGCCAAAAACAGCCAAACCGCTTTTTGGGGAAAGGCTCCCAAAAGCCGAATGGGCAAAAGCCGCGGGAAAAGCTGGAAAAGCTGGAAATAAAAAATGTCCGTCGGCAAAAGCCGTCGGACATTGTAAAAATCGTTTTTTCTTTAAGCGTTCAAATTCTTTTCCGCCTGACGGAGCAAATTCAGCAGAGAATTGGCGAAAAGCGGATATTGCGCCGCCAAATCGTCCGGCAAAATCGCCGGCAAATGGGCAGCATCCACGCCCGCCGCGCCATCCACACTTCCGCCCCGCGCCAGCTCGCCCGCCCGCGCGGCCGAACGGGCCGCCGAGGCCAGCGCCGCCGAGGCATAGCCATATTCCGGCACGGAGAACATCGCCGGCGGATTTTTCGGATTCGCCGCATAGATTTTCCGGAACACCACATAGGTAGCCTGTATCAGGCAGTTGGACGCTTCCAGCGTCAAAGCCTTGTTATTGCATTTTTGTAAAAGGTCGAACAACACCTGCAGAGAGTTGACCAACAGCTTTTTGTTCAGCGTCGGAAGCACGCCGCCGGCCTGCATCCGCTTGTCCTGAATCGCGGGATCCTCCTCAGGGATTTCCTCCACGGCGATCATCGCTCCGCTTTTGTCCGCCGTGCGCCCCAGCAGATAATCGCAGGAAACTCCATAATAATCCGCCGCCCGCACCACGAAATCCAGTCCACATTCCCGGATCCCCTTCTCATAATGGGACAGCAATGCTTGGGAAACGCCCAGCGCGCAGGCGGCATTCTTCTGGCTGATTCCCTTTTCCTTACGCAACAGGGTCATAATCCGCGGAAACGCAGCGTTCACCGGCGCCATCTCCTCTCAACCGTTCTCACATCCGCAAAATCCGTTTTCGACAGAATTTGACGGAAACAGATAAATTCTACTCCCATTTTTTTCGCTTGTCAAGAGCAATTTTACAGAAAGTAGATTTTTGGTGAATTATCACAAATCCACCATAGAAACCGCCAAAAAGAAAGGAACGAACCTATGAAAACCTATAAAATTCACCTGCTGCGCCACGGCCTCACCGAGGCGAACGCCGAGGGGCGCTATATCGGCCGACGGGATCTTCCCCTGTCCCCAGAGGGACTGGCCGAGCTGCTGAAGCTCAAGGAGGACTATGCCTATCCCGGCGGCGTGCGCTTTTTCACAAGCCCGGCCACCCGCTGCCGCCAAACGCTGGAGGTGCTGTATCCCGGCTGCTCTCCCACGCCGGTGGAGGGACTGCAGGAATGTGACTTCGGCGAATGGGAGGGAAAACGCCTGGCGGAGCTGAAGGCGGACGAGCATTTTCTCCAATGGATGGAGGGGCGGCGGCGGGATATCCCCGGCGGCGAGGATGCGGACGAATTCCGTCAGCGGGTCTGTGGCGCCTTCGAGGCGGTGGTGGATGGGCTGATCCACCGAGGCGAAACCGAGGCAGTGATTTGCACCCACGGGGGTGTCATCACCATGCTCATGCAAATCTATTCTCTCCCCCGGCTGGAGCCGAAGGACTGTCTGGCCGCGCCCGGTCAGGGCTTCACCCTCCGGGTGACCCCCTCCGTCTGGATGAGCGAGCCGCTGGCAGAGGCGCTGTGCATCATTCCGTGGAAAAAAGAACAGGCTTGACCCCGTATTTCGCTTTGTTTTTGGATAAATCCGATATTTTTTCATAAAGCTATTCCCATTTTGAAAAAAAGTGCTATAATAAAGTCAGAAATAAATTTTCAGGAGGTTTCATTATGCCACTCGTCAACACAACCGAAATGTTCAAGAAAGCCTATGAAGGCGGCTATGCCATCGGCGCCTTCAATGTCAACAACATGGAAATCGTCCAGGGAATCGTGGACGCCTGCAAGGAGCTGAACTCCCCCGTGATCCTGCAGGTTTCCGGCAGCGCGCGGAAATACGCCCATCACAAGTATCTCTACAACATGGTGCAGGCGGCCGTCGAGGAGACCGGTCTGCCTATCGCCCTGCATCTGGATCACGGCTCCAGCTTCGAGCTGTGCAAGGATTGCATCGACGGCGGCTTCACCTCTGTGATGATCGACGGCTCCCACCTCTCCTATGAAGAGAATGTGGAGCTGACCCGCAAGGTCGTGGAATATGCCCACGCCCACACTCCCTATGTGACCGTCGAGGGCGAGCTGGGCCAGCTGGCCGGCGTGGAGGATGAGGTCAGCGTGGAGGCCGACAAGGCCAACTATACCGACCCCGACCAGGTGGAGGATTTCGTCAAGCGCACCGGCGTGGACTCGCTGGCCATCGCCATCGGAACCAGCCACGGCGCCTTCAAGTTCAAGCCCGGCCAGAAGCCCCAGCTGCGCTTTGACATTCTGCAGGAGGTCATGAACCGTTTGCCCGGCTTCCCCATCGTGCTTCACGGCGCTTCCTCTGTGATGCCGGAATATGTGGCCACGGTCAACAAATACGGCG
This sequence comes from uncultured Ruminococcus sp., assembly GCA_964609975.1. Classification (GTDB taxonomy): domain Bacteria; phylum Bacillota; class Clostridia; order Oscillospirales; family Acutalibacteraceae; genus UBA5905. Next base: position 7,446 of record CAZSTR010000009.1, read on the forward strand.
GCCAGATGGCGGATGCCATCGGTATTCCGGAGGATATGCTGCGCACCGCGGCTTCCATGGCCGTGTGCAAAATCAATGTGGACTCCGACCTGCGTCTGGCGCTGACCGCCGGCATCCGCGAGTGTCTCTCGGAGAATCCCACCGTGTTTGACCCCCGGAAATATCTGGGCGTCGGCCGCGACAACATCACCGCCGTCGTCAAGCACAAAATCGAGAGCGTTTTGGGCAGCGCAAACCGCGCCTGACCTGTTTTGAAACCATCCGGGGTGTTCCTCCCGCGGCCAAAGGGCTGCGGGGGAACCCCCTTCTTTATGCCAAAACCAAAAGGAGGAAACCGCCATGCTGTTGGCCTTGGATATGGGAAACACCAACATCACCATCGGCATTTATGAAAACAAAGCCCTGCGCCTGCAATCCCGCCTCGCCACCGACCGCACGAAAATGGTGGACCAATACGCGGTAGAGCTGATGGATATTCTGCGGCTCTATCGGGTGGATGCCTCCGCCATCGACGGCGCCATTCTTTCCTCCGTCGTGCCCCCGCTCAACCATGCCCTCATGCGCGCGGTGGAAAAGGTCACCGGCGTCACCCCCCTGCTGGTTGGCCCCGGCACTAAAACCGGCATCAACATCCGCATCGACCAGCCCGCCCAGCTGGGCGCCGATCTGCTGGTCGGCGCCGTGGCCGGAGTGGAGCAGGTGGGCGCGCCCTGCATCGTTTGGGATTTAGGCACCGCCACCACCGTCTCCGTTATCGACCGGGACGGGGCTTATCGGGGCGGCGCCATCATGCCGGGGGTCACCACTGGTCTCAATTCCCTGACCGAAAATGCCTCCCTCCTGCCCTGCATCAGCGTGGACGCCCCCGACCGGGTGATCGGCACCAACACCATCACCTGCTTGCAGTCCGGTGCGGTGTTCGGAAACGCCTGCCTGCTGGAGGGCATGAGCCGCCGCATTATGGCGGAGCTGGGCTATGACGCGCCGGTGGTGGTCACCGGCGGCCTGGGCCGCCAAATCGCCGCCCAGTGCTCTCTGCCACTGATTTATGTGGAGGAGCTTCTGCTGGAGGGGCTGCGCCTCATCTATGAAAAAAACCGCAAGCCCCTTTGAATAACCGCTGACCGATAGGCGCGGGGCAGTCTTTTCGGACGCCCCAGCGCAAGCATTCGGGAAGCGCTTTCCGCCCCGGAGCTCTCCGGGAAAAGCTAATTTGTCGTTGTATCCAACGGAACAACAGATAAGGAGTGTATTTTTATGTCTCGTATTCAGGAAAAGACCCTGCGCTTGGTTCAGCTGTCTCTGCTGGCCGCCATCATCGTGGTGCTCCAGCAAATCGTCATCCCCCTTCCGGGGGGACTCACCCTGTCCCTGACTCTGGTCCCGATTGTGGTGGGCGCGGCCCTCTTCGGCCCGGCCGCCGGCGCTGTGCTCGGCGGTGTTTTCGGAGCTGTGGTCACCTTTCTGGTGATTACCGGACGAGCAGGCGAGCTGTCCACTATGATGTGGCTGGCAAACCCGGTCATGACCGTGCTCATCTGTTTGCTCAAGGGCGTCGCCGCCGGCTGGCTGGCCGGCCTTCTCGCCCACACAGGAGGGAAAGACTCCATACTCCGCCTTGTGCTGGCCGCCGCCGTGGCGCCGGTTGCGAACACTGGCATTTTCCTTTTGGGGATGCTGACCGTGTTCCGCGGCACTATGCTGGAATTCGCCGCGCGCATCGAAATGCCCGGCATTTCTGCCCTGTATTTTGCCGCCATCGTGCTGGTAGGGCTGAATTTCATGGTGGAGTTCGCCGCCAATGTGTTGCTGTCGCCGGCCATCGCACACATCGTGCGCACCGTCCGACGCCTACACTGAAGAAGCAGCGACTTTTGTATATTCCGTCTCGGTTTATACCGAGCGTTGATGTTTTGAGGAAAAATATGACCATTTTCGACACCCATGCCCATTATACCGACCCTGCCTTCGATCCGGACCGGGATACGCTTTTTCAAGAGCTGAAGCAACAGGGCGTGGTGGCGGTGCTTTCCGCCGCCACCGACCCTGCCTCCGCCGAGGAAACCCTTCGACTTTGCCGGGAGCACCCCGGCTTTCTCTGGGCGGCGGTGGGTATTCACCCGGAGGCGGTGGCGGCGGCGCGACCGGAATGGCTGGAGGAGCTCCGCCGCTTGTCCCAGGTGCCCCAATGCCGCGCCATCGGCGAAATCGGACTGGACTATCACTATGAGGACGGAGCGCCCCGCGCCCTTCAGCGGGACTGGCTGCGCCGCCAACTGGAGCTGGCGGCTGAACGGGAGCTGCCGGTGGTTCTCCATGACCGGGACGCCCATGAGGATATGCTGCGCCTGTTGGAGGAATATAAGCCGCGGGGCGTGGTACATTGCTTCTCCGGGAGTGTGGAAATGATGCAAGCCCTCACCGGCTGGGGGCTGTATATCGGGCTGGGCGGCGTGGTCACCTTCAAAAACGCCCGCCGGGCGGTGGCGGTGGCTCAGGCGGTGCCGGCGGATCGCCTTCTGCTGGAAACCGACGCCCCCTATATGGCGCCGGAGCCATGCCGCGGCCAGCGTTGTCATTCCGGGCTGATCCGGCACACCGCCGCCTGCATCGCCCAGCTGCGCGGCACAACGCCCCAGGCCCTCGGCGAGCAAACGCGGGAAAATGCCCGCCGCCTTTTCGGCGTTTGACCGGCCGGTTGACACTTTTCAGGTCGTTCTGTATACTAAATATAATCCCATGAACGGAGGCTACTGCTATGAGCGGATTTTATGTCCCCACGAAAATTTATACTGGTGAATCCGCCTTTGAAAACTTGAAGAACTATCCGATTCGCAATATCTGCATCATCTGCGACCCCTTTGTCGCCACCTCCGGAATGTTGAAAAAGCCACTGGCTGTGCTGGATTCCATGGGCGCTGAGCACCATGTGTTTTCCGACATCACCCCGGATCCCAACACCGCGCTGGTGGGCGCAGGCGTGAGCTGGATTTTGGAAAAGAAGCCGGACACCGTCATGGCCATGGGCGGCGGCTCGGCCATCGACGCCGCCAAGGCTATCAGCTATATGTATCAGCAAATCACCCACACGGAGCGCCCCCTGTGCATCGTAGCCCCCACCACCAGCGGAACCGGCAGCGAGGTGACCAATTTCGCCGTCATCACCGACGCGGAAACCCACATCAAATATCCCCTGCTGGACGACAAGCTGCTCCCCCGCATCGCGATTTTGGATCCGACGCTGGTGCGCAGTGTCCCGGCGCGGGTGACCGCCGACACCGGCATGGATGTGCTCACACATGCCATCGAAGCGAATGTGTCCACCGCGGCGACGGATTTCTCCGACGCACTGGCGGAAAAGGCCATTCGCCTTGTGCGGGATTATCTGCCCCGCGCCTATCGGCAGGGCGAGGACATGGAGGCGCGGGAGCATATGCACAACGCCTCCTGTCTGGCCGGCATCGCCTTCAACCATGCGGCGCTGGGCATCACCCACTCCATCGCTCATATTTTCGGCGCCCGCTTCGCCATCCCCCACGGCCGGGCGAACGCCATCGCGCTCCCCTTTGTGGTGGAATATAATTCCCATATGTTTGAGAAGCATTTCCAAATCGACAACCGGGCCGCCCGCATTTATGCGCATATCGGAAGCATTCTCAATCCCGGCGTGTATGCCGGCCCTCAGGCAGTGCGCAACCTGGCGGTGACCATCCGGCGGATGAACCGGGATTTTGCGATCCCCCTTTCCCTGAAGGAGGCGGGCGTGGACGAAAATGCCTTCCTGGATATTCTGCCGGAGATGGCGGAAATCGCCGTACAGGACAAATGCACCGCCACCAACCCCCGCGCCATCACAAAGCCCCAGATGGTGGAGCTGATGAAGCGCATTTATTACGGAAAATGATGTTTTCTGCCGCAAAAGCGCCCCCTTTTTTTAGTCACACATTGTTTGCAAATCGTTCATTTTGCGGTGACACATGAGTCACAAGTCTCCGCTATACTATAATCAAACGGGCGGGAAGCCGTCCCACCCGTTTGCCGAGTGTTCTTTTTCATATTTTTTCTCCTCTTTTTACTCACAGGGCCGGGCGGAAGCGTCCGGCCCTGTGAATTTTTCGAAAAAAGGAGGGAATGGACGAAAAAAGCGAAAAAGCTTCGCCGAAGGGCAAATCACAAAAATTCAAATCCATTTCGCCCGGATGTGTGGCAAAAGTAAAATTACATATTGAAAATTGAAACGGGCTGTGCTATAATGAAAAAAATAAACGAGGAAAAGGGTGTTTCCCTTGTTCCGACGGGAGGACGATGGAAATGATGCAGATTGATGCAGTGGTCCCGGAAACAAAGGTCGTCATTAAGGTGATCGGCGTTGGCGGCGGCGGCGGAAACGCTGTCAACCGCATGGTGCAGGCCGATGTTCGAGGGGTTGAATTCTTAGCGGTAAATACCGATGCGGCGGTGCTGGATGTGTCGCTCGCTTCGCATAAAATTCAGATTGGCGAAAAGCTGACCCACGGCCATGGTGCCGGCGGAAACCCGGAGCGTGGCCAGCGGGCGGCGGAAGAAAGCCGCGACGAAATCGTCACCGCCCTTCAGGGGGCGAACATGGTTTTCGTCACCGCCGGCATGGGCGGCGGCACCGGCACCGGCGCGGCGCCGGTCGTGGCGGAAATCGCCCGCGACATGGGGATTTTGACGGTGGGCATCGTAACGAAGCCCTTCTCCTTCGAAGGACGCCGCCGGATGGAGCAGGCGGAGGACGGCATCAAAATGCTCAAGGAGCATGTGGACAGCCTCGTGGTGATTCCCAACGACCGGATTCGCCTGGTTTCCACCGAAAAGCTGACCATGAAAAACGCCTTCCAAATGGCGGACGATGTGTTGCGCCAGGGCGTGCAAAGCATTTCTGAGCTGATTCAAACCGCTGGCGACATCAACCTGGACTTCGCGGATGTGCTGACGGTGATGAAGGACGCGGGCTATGCTCACATGGGCGTCGGCCGCGCCGAAGGAAAGGATCGCGCCGAGGAGGCGGCGAAGGCGGCGGTGGAAAGCCCCCTACTGGAAACCACCATCGAAAACGCCCACGGCGTGCTCATCAACATCATGGCGCCGGAGGATTTGGACTTCGACGAAATGGAAAAGGCCACCGCCACCGTCAGCGACCTAGTGAGCCCGGACGCCACCATCATCTGGGGCTACAGCCTCAGCGAAAAGATGGGTGACGCGGTCAGCGTCACCGTCATCGCCACCGGGCTGACCGCCGACGAAAACGAGCGGCAGGCCAGCGCCCAGCGCATCATTCAGGCGCGACGCGACGGCGACACCGCCGTGGACGGCCCCGCCCCCTCCCTGGCCTGGGAGGACGACGATTTAGAAGAAATCAACCGGATCTTCAGCCGGCGCAACGCCGAGGTGACCGGGGAATAAGCTTCCCTCCCCAAAACGGGAAAACCAAAAACAAAAACAGCACCGGCTTGCTTTTCGAAAGCAAGCCGGTGCTGTTTTTGTCATAGAAGCCGAAAACTCATTCCTGCTCCGGCGGCGTGTCCGCCTCCGTCAACGAAGCCTGTCCCTTGGCCGGACGGTTCTTTTTCCAGACGATGGCGTCCTTCACCAGCATCTGAATCACCGCCATCAGCGGCACCGCCAGAAAAATCCCCCAGAAGCCGAAAAGCCCGCCGAACAGCGTGACGCTCAGCAGAACATAAATGGGACGCAGACCCACCGAGTTTCCCACCACGCGGGGCTGAACAATGTTACCGTCGATTTGCTGAATGACGATGATATAAATCGCCACACCGATGGCAGCATAGACATTGCGAGACAGCAGGGTGATGAGGATGATGCCGATGGCGCCGAACAGCGCACCGAAATAGGGAATCATGTTGAGCAGTCCCAGCGCCATCCCCAAAAGCAGACCGTAGGGAACCCGAAACAGCATAAGCCCAATCGAGACCACAACGCCCACCACCATGGAGTCCAAAAATACCCCATAGAAATATCCGTAGAAAATGTCGTTCACCCGCCGGCTGTATTGGCCGAGGGCAGAAACCTGATCGGGCTTCAACAAAAGCCCCAGCACCGATTTCAGCTCCCGCAGCAGGGATTCGCGCCCGGCCAGCATATAAATCGAAACCATCACCGCAATCACCACATCCACCAGGGAGGTGGTCACATTGACAACGCCCTTCACCGCACTCAGCAGGTTTTCGGTGCTGAAGAAGCGCGTCACAGCAGTCAACAGCGTCTCATACAGGCCATCCAGCCGTTCCGCAAGCTCCAGCTTCGCCAGCGGACTTTCTGGTCCGGTCCAGGCCTGCAACCGCACCTGCGCCGCTTCGATATAGCTGGGAATGGACACCACAAGGCCGGAAACGCTGGAAATGAGCCGGGGAATCACCAGCGAAACCACCAACGCCAGCAGGCCTAACAGCGCCAAATACACAATCAACAGCGCCATCGGACGCGCTAACCTCTCCCAGTGCTTCCCCTTGCAGCGCAAAAAACGCTTTTCCAGCCAATGGCTGGGGCCGTATAGCAAAAAGGCGATAAAATAGCCCAGGATGAAGGGGGTGAGAATTCCGCAAACGGCGCCAATCACCGCACCGATGCCGGACAGATTCCCCGAAAGCTTGTATAAAAGAATCAGCGCCGCTCCGAGGCTGAACCACCAGAGCCAACGGCGAACGGGTTTTGTTTTTTCCATGTCGGTTCCCCCTGCGTGTCTTTGCCCGGTTGCCGGGCGTTTTTCTCAGTATATCAAATACGCGGCAAAAATACAAGATTTTTTTGCCTGCCCACCGGGATTTGCTATCTCCAATCACGAAAACCCGGTTCGGATTATATGCTTTGTGAAGCTAAAGCCAAAAATTGTCCATGTGTGCTTCTAACACGCGTTGAACCGGTAGCCTCTTTAGGCTTTGTTTTGTTATCGACATGGTCGCCGTCGGCAACCGCGAATGTCCAACTCTCTGTAATTCGATTATGCAACAGCAAGGCAATTTCATCATTCATTATTCGCTGAAAATCCTGTCGAATGAATAATGAATACAATGAATACCTAATAATGAAAAATGAACAATACAAAACAAAAATCCCGTCGACACTCGTCGACAGGATTTTTGTTTTGGTGCCGGTGGTGGGGGTCGAACCCACACGCTGTTGCCAGCAACGGATTTTGAGTCCGTCTCGTCTGCCAATTCCAACACACCGGCGTATAGAACAAATGTATTATACCACAAACCTCAGAAAAATCAAGTGCTTTTTTCGGGATATTTTTCCTTCTCCCGAAAAAATGCAGGGCGGGGATTGACATTTTCGGCGAAAAGAGTATAATTGTATACATTCATGCAAAAGTGTCCGTGTACCGTCCCTGTAAGTAAAGGAGAATGTTATGATTGAATTATCCAGCCACTCCCACCTTTTAGAGGAGGAAACCTATAAATATTCCCTGCAGGATGTAGAGGAACCCACGCTGTATCGGGATATTTACAGCTATGACACCATCCCGAAGATCTCCTTCAACCACCGGCGTGTGCCCATGGGGATGCCGGAGGAAATCTGGATCACCGACACCACCTTCCGGGACGGACAGCAATCCATCGAGCCGTATTCTGTGGAGCAGATTGTGGAGCTATTCAAGCTCATGTCCCGTTTGGGCGGCCCCTATGGCATCATCCGCCAGACCGAGATGTTCGTCTACAGTCAAAAGGACCGAAAGGCGCTGGAGAAATGCCAGGAGCTGGGACTGAAATTCCCGGAAATCACCACCTGGATTCGCGCCAACCGGGAGGATTTCAAGCTGGTAAAGGATTTAGGCATCCGGGAAACGGGAATTCTGGTGAGCTGCTCCGATTATCACATTTTCAAAAAGCTGAAAATGACCCGCGCCCAGGCCATGAAACAATATCTGGCAGCGGTGAGCGATGCCTTTGAAGCCGGCGTCATGCCCCGTTGCCATTTGGAGGACATCACCCGTGCGGATTTCTATGGCTTCGTGGTTCCCTTCGTCAACGCGCTGATGGAAATGAGCCGTCAGGCGGGGATTCCCGTGCGTATCCGCGCCTGCGACACCATGGGCTATGGCGTTCCCTATCCGGCGGTGGCGCTGCCCCGCAGCGTGCCCGGCATTATCTACGGCCTGCAGCATTATTCCGATGTGCCCAGCGAAATGCTGGAATGGCATGGGCACAACGATTTCTATAAAGCTGTGGCCAATGCCTCCACCGCCTGGCTGTATGGCGCCAGCGCCGTGAACTGCTCTCTGCTGGGCATCGGCGAGCGCACCGGAAATGTGCCGCTGGAGGCGATGGTGATGGAATATGCCTCCCTGCGCGGGTCGCTGGACGGCATGGATCCCACGGTCATCACCGAAATCGCCCGCTATTATAAGAAGGAGGTAGGCTACCGGATTCCGCCCATGACCCCCTTCGTCGGCCGCAACTTCAATGTCACCAAGGCGGGCATCCACGCGGACGGTCTGCTGAAGGACGAGGAAATCTATAACATCTTCGACACGAAAAAAATTCTCAACCGCCCCGCCTCGGTGATGATCAGCAAGACCTCTGGCCTGGCCGGCATCGCCTATTGGATCAACGAAAACTATGCCCTCGAAGGAGAGGAGCGGGTGGACAAGCGCAGCCCGCTGGTGGTCACCATGAAGAAATGGATCGACCGGGAATATGAAAACGGGCGCCAAACCTCCCTGTCCACAGAGGAGCTGGAGCTGAAAATCGAGGAATATTCCGACGGTCGCCTGAAGCACCTGTGAGAAGTGGCGAAAATGAGATAAAGGGAATAAGGAAAAAGGAGAAATAGCATGACAGAGCATAAAAGTGTCTCTCTGGCCGACTGCGTGTTCGAAAAGCTGGAGAACGATATTCTCGGCGGGAAATACGCCTTCGGTGAAATTCTCACCGAGGCGCGCCTGTCCGAGGAGCTGGGCGTCAGCCGCACCCCCATCCGGGAGGCGGTGCGCCGGTTGGAGCAGGAGCACATCCTGCTGGTGACCCCCAAGGGACTGACCGTGCAGGGCATCACTCGCGAGGACATCCGGGACATCATGGACATCCGGGTGCGCATCGAAGGGATGGCGGCGGCCTATGCCGCCCAGCGGATGTCGGACCCCTTGCGCAAAAAGCTGCTGGACGCCTTGGAGCTACAGGAATTCTATGCCGCCAAGGAGGATTCGGACCATCTGCAATGGCAGGATCACGAATTCCACGAAACCATCTATGCCGGTTGCGGAAGCTTGACGCTGCAAAATGTGCTGGTGCCTCTCCATCGAAAGGCGCAGAAGTATCGCCGCGCCTCGGTGGAAACCCGGACGCGGGCGGAGCAGTCTGTGCGAGAGCATCGGGCGATTTGCGAGGCGATTTTGGCGAAAAACTCCGAGGATGCGGAAAAAGCTACCATTCTTCACATCGAAAACGCACGAAAAAGCATACTCGAAGGATAAACGAAAGGAAGTTATACTCATGGGCATGACCATCGCGCAAAAAATCATCGCCGCACACCGACTCAGCGGAGATATGACGCCGGGAAGCGAAATCGCCCTGCGCATCGACCAGACGCTGACCCAGGACGCCACCGGAACCATGGCCTATCTGGAATTCGAAACCATGGGCATCCCCCGTGTGCGCACTGAGCGCAGCGTGGCCTATATCGACCATAACACCCTGCAATCCGGCTTCGAAAACGCCGACGACCATCGGTATATCCAGTCGGTTTGCCAAAAGCACGGCATCTATTTCTCCCGCCCCGGAAACGGCATTTGTCATCAGGTGCATCTGGAGCGATTCGGCAAGCCCGGAAAAACCCTCATCGGCTCCGACAGCCACACCCCCACCGGCGGCGGCATCGGAATGCTGGCGATGGGCGCGGGCGGCCTCGATGTGGCGGTGGCCATGGGCGGCGGCGCGTATTATATCACCATGCCGAGGATGATGAAGGTGGAGCTTGTCGGCCGGCTGCGCCCCTTCGTCACCGCCAAGGATGTGAGTCTGGAGATCCTGCGCCGGCTATCAGTGAAGGGCGGCGTGGGCTATATCATCGAATGGGGCGGCGAAGGCGTGGCCTCGCTGAGCGTTCCGGAGCGCGCCACCATCACCAACATGGGCACTGAGCTGGGCGCCACCACCTCGATTTTCCCCTCCGACGAGGTAACGAAGGACTTTTTGAAGGCGGAGGGTCGGGAGGAGGATTATATTCCCCTCGCCAGCGACCCGGATGCGGTGTATGACCAGGTGCTGACCATCGACCTGTCTGCACTGGAGCCGATGATCGCCTGCCCCCACAGCCCCGATAAGGTTGTGCCCGTTTCCTCCCTCAAGGGCACCCGCGTGGATCAGGTGTGCATTGGCTCCTGCACCAACTCCTCTTTGCAGGATATGCTGAAGGTGGCGGCCCTGCTGAAGGAGCGCACCATTTGCCCCTCGGTGAGCCTTTCCATCTCCCCCGGCTCAAAGCAGGTGCTGGCGATGCTGGCGGATTGCGGAGCGCTGACCGACATCCTCGCCTCCGGCGCACGGGTGCTGGAATGTGCCTGCGGCCCCTGCATCGGCATGGGCTTCTCGCCCAATTCCGGCGGCGTGAGCCTGCGTACCTTCAACCGCAACTTTGAGGGGCGGAGCGGCACCGCCGACGGCCAGGTATATCTGGTGAGCCCGGAAACCGCTGTGGCCGCCGCCGTGTTCGGCGAAATCGCCGACCCCCGGCTGTTGGGCGATATGCCGCAGGTCGCCCTGCCAGCCCAGTTCCGCATCGACGACAGCGCCGTTCTCCCGCCCGCGGCGGAGGAGGACGCCGCCGCGGTGGAGGTTCTGCGCGGCCCGAACATCAAGGAATTCCCCCGTTGCTATCCCCAGGAGGATAGCCTAACCGCGCCGCTGATTCTCAAGGTAGGGGACAACATCACCACCGACCACATCATGCCGGCGGGCGCGAAAATCCTCCCCTACCGCTCCAACATTCCCCATTTGAGCCAATTCTGCTTCGGCGTTTGCGATAAGACCTTCCCCGAACGGGCGAAGGCCGCCGGTCGGAGCATCGTGGTAGGGGGGAGCAACTATGGCCAAGGCTCCTCGCGGGAGCACGCGGCGCTGGTGCCGCTGTATCTCGGCGTGCGCGCCGTAGTCGCCAAAAGCTTCGCCCGAATTCACGCCGCGAACCTCATCAACGCAGGTATCATGCCGCTGACCTTCGCGGACGCAGCAGACTATGACCGCCTGTCCCAGGGGGATATTCTGACTCTGAGCGATGTCTATGCCGGCATGGACATCAGCACCGTCTGGATGACCGACGAAACCACCGGCGCGCGCATCGCCCTGCACGCGGACTTTACCGAGCGCCAGAAGGCGATTTTGAAGGCGGGCGGCCTGCTGGGTTACACCAAGGCCCAGTCTGAAAACTAATCCCCTTCACGGGAACAGAGGAGAAACGCAATGGAAAAGCAATATATTGAAGCGGCGGTGGACCAGTTCCGCCGCGTGCTGGAAAGCCAAATCGCCCGCCAGCGCCACATGGAAGCGGGCGCCCAGGCGGTGGATTTCACGAAAAGGGAACGCATCGTCATCGGCGTCATCGGCGGCGACGGCATCGGCCCCATCCTTATCGAGCAGGCCAACCGGGTGCTGAAGCACCTGTTGACCCCGGAGCTGGCCGCCGGAAAAATCGAGCTGCGTGCCATCGACGGGCTGACCATCGAAAACCGGCTAACGCTGGGAGAATCGGTGCCAGCGGAAACGCTGGCCGCGATCAAGGCCTGCGATGTTCTGCTGAAGGGCCCCACCACCACTCCCAAGGGCGGCACCATGGAAAGTGCCAATGTGACCCTGCGCCGGGAGTTGGATTTGTATGCGAATGTGCGCCCAGTTTCCATCCCGAAGGAAAACATCGACTGGATTTTCTATCGGGAAAACACCGAGGGCGAATATGTGCTGGGCAGTCAGGGAATTGACATCCCCGACACGCTGGCCATGGATTTCAAGGTCACCACCGACGCCGGCACGCGCCGCATCGCCCGTGCCGCCTTCGACTATGCCAAAAACAACGGAAAAACCAATGTGGCGATTGTCACGAAGGCCAACATCATGAAAAAAACCGACGGGAAGTTCTCGGCTCTTTGCCATGAGGTGGCGGCGGACTATCCAGGCATCGTGGCCGAGGATTGGTATATCGACATCATGACCGCCAATCTGGTGAACAAAGCCATTCGCAGCCGCTTCCAGGTGTTTGTGCTCCCCAACCTATATGGCGACATCATCACCGACGAGGCCGCCCAGCTACAGGGCGGAGTCGGCACGGCAGGCAGCGCCAATATCGGCGACCGCTATGCCATGTTCGAAGCCATTCATGGCTCCGCCCCCCGCATGATCGAGGAAGGGCTGGGCGACTATGCCAATCCCTGCTCCATCTTCAAGGCCTGCGAAATGCTCCTGCGCCATATCGCCCGCACCGAGGCGGCCGACCGGCTGGCGGCGGCGATGCACATTTGCACCGAAACGGAGCGACGACTGACGGTGACCGGCGACCGCAATGGCGCAACCTGCCGCGCCTTCGCCGACTATCTGCTGGAAACACTGGATAAATAAATCCCATTGGAACAAAACAAAAAAGCACGAAAATCGCCTGCGTTCCTCCAAATAGGGGAAACAGACGATTTTCTGCTTTTCTTGTGGAAAATGTTGTGGTGCAATAGGCTTAGACGCTTTCCTTGAGCAGGTCCTTGTTGCTGTTCTTGCGCCCCTTGTCAAGGCGGAACGCTTTTTCGGATAATCGTGGAGGGTAAGGAAATAGAAGTAAGAAGTGAAAGGTAAAAAGCAAAGTCCTAAAGGCGTTGATGTGCTTCGCGCGCCGATAGGCGCGCTTAATTGAAAAAAGCACGCCGAAGCGTGCTTTTTTCTGGCGGAGAAGGAGGGATTCGAACCCTCGAACTGCGTTTAACAGTTACACGATTTCCAATCGTGCGCCCTCGACCGGACTAGGCGACTTCTCCATATTCCCTGCCTTTCGGCAAGTCCGGGGTATATTATACCGAAGAACCCGGCGCTTGTCAAGGGGAAAATTCCCGGTTTTTCCGAAAGAGAAAAAATCTTTTCCCTTCCCGGCTCTTTTTCGCCGCAGGCGCGCTTTTCCGGTGGGCGTGGGCGGCGAATATAGCCGAAAATTATACACGCCGTCACCGAAAAAATTCACCTCCGGTTTTTTGTATGCAAAAAAATGATAGCCATCCTCTTTGGCTTATTTTATATTTACTTATGAAAAGAGGGAAATGCCATGTTTAAGGTTGAAATCGACAACGAAAAAAATCGGAGCGTATCTATCCGAGCGGATTTCGCGACGCTATCCGTCCCGGCGTCAGTTTTGCATCGCCTATATCTGCGCCGTCGGGGAGGAGCCGATCGATGACCGGGTGAACACCCTGACCAACCGCTTCTCCAAAATCTGTCAGGGAAAAAACAGCGTCCAGACCCACGACCTGCCCTTTCTGTCCCCCCCCTTCTGGAGCTTTCCTGCGAACAGATTCTCAGCGCGGGGAATGTGGCGTTCCCCTGTCCGGGCGGGTCACGAATTATAGCGTCGCCACCTCCGGAGAGCCGGCCGAGTGAGAAAAATATATTCATCGCAAGAACAAGCTCATCCTCAACGCGGACAAATATGGCAACACCGTCATCGACTATGCCCTGCAATTCGGGAACTACCCGTTTTTGAAATGTCTAATGGACAAGGAACACATTTGGTTCGACAGCGGAAAGGAAACCGACTATCAGATCACCTTCGGCGCAGGCACCTCTATCCAGCGGCGAAATGCGAGCGAAATCGACTGTGGATTGGCCCATGCGCTTTACTCCGAGGATACGCTGCGCATAAGCATGATTGCGATGGCGGCGGACAACGAGGATGTGGCCATGCTGGACAAGCTCCGCGCGCAGGGAAGCCCCCAGCTGTATTATAACGCTCATTACAGCGGCAGCCATCCGGATTTCGCCGGCCATTATGACTGGGAGACGGAGTGGACGGTGTGCCATATCGCCGGCGCGGGAAGCGCAGTTTTGGACTATTTCACCGACAGCTTTTCCGTCCGGGACAAAATGCGCTATAAGGACGGAAGCCAGCGCACCCACACCTTCCTTTTTCCCTATCTGTCCCAGCTGTTGGAATTGCTCATCGCGCAAAATTCTCCTTCGCCGAAACCGCCCTGCGCAAGGCTCTGCGCTATAACCGGGAGGTTTATCAAAAGCTGCATACGCTCATCGCGGCGGTGAAGAACGACGAGATTTATGCGCGGGAGGAGTGTCGCGACTTATGGATTTTCGACTGCCGAAACAGATTGAGGTTCTATAAAAACGGGAACATCGTCCTTTTCTGCGCCTTTTATGCCTCCCTTGTCAATCCCGTGGACGGCCTATCACCAATATCGCCTGCGTGACCAAAACGCCCTCCTCCGCCTCGCTGAAAAGGCTGGCGAAGGAGTTGGACGAGTCCTTTGCGGCTATTCGGGATTTGCGGGATAATCTGGAGGAGGCTATGGCCGAATGCCCATCGAAAAGGCGGATGACATCGGCAAAGAGGGGGGTTCATCGCTCTCCTCGCCACGGCGGTGCTGTCTCTTCTCTTGCTTGGGGCGCCGGAGCTTCTCGCCTGAGCGCCCGCCGCTGACATCCGCTGAAAAAAAGCCCCACCGATTCGTTGAACCGGCGGGGCTTTTTTCATGTGTTTTGTGCGAGAATACGGTTGACGGTGGCGCAATAGCCGTCCAGCGTAGACTGTTTCGCCCGAATGAGCGCGGTCACATATCTGGGGGGCGTCATAGGCGATATACTGATAATCACTGATATGATCAAAGGAATGTAACAGCTCCTGCACACCGTTGAGATAATAACAGCTTTTTCCCTTCGACGCCTTGCTGTTCAGCGAATAAAAGAAGTTGGCCGCGTCGTTGGATATAAAGGTGTTTTTCTCGTCATAGTTGGAGGCGTCCAGATAATACCACAGGAATTTTCCGGCCGCCTGCGGATTCTCTGCCCCGCGGCACAGGCCATAGAAGCGGGTCAAGCCACTGGGCTGGGCTGAAATCCGGGAATCGAAAGCCGGCATCTCGACAAAGCCGATATGGGTGAGATTCATGCTGCTGAAGGTGCCGGTTTTCTTGAGGCCGAAGGCGTTGCCGGTGCAAAGCCCCACATCTCCGCTCAAAAAGCGGCCGTCGCTTTGCGCCAAATAGCCCTTTTGGTTCCATTCAGCCAGCTTCTGATACACCAGCGCCAGCGTCGCGCTGGAGGAATTGTTGACCAGGCGGCCGTTTTCCATCCGCAGCCAGTCAGCACCATAAGCCGCCGCCAACATCTCCGGGTTGAGGAAGCCGCCGATATAGCCGTTTTTGTGCACCTCTTTCAGAATGGTCTCCACGGCATCGAAATTCCAGGCGCCCTCCCGCTGATATTGTTCCGGGGTTTTGATGCCCAGTCCCCGAAGCAGAGAACGGTTATAAAACATACAGTCCGCTTCGTTCCAAACACTGCGCGCGCCGTTGACGCCATAAATTTTTTCGTTGATTTTGGTGGCGCGGAAGGTTTCCGCGTCCCAGAAGGAATCGGCGGTGTTGATGTTTATGGCGTCGATGGGCTGAGCGATGGTGGCGGTGGCCGGCCAAAAGGCGGTGTCGATATACGCATCCGACGCCGCTCCCGCCTCGATATAGGCGCTCAGCCGCTGGATATATCCGCCCTGGGGCGCATACACAATCTCCACCGTGATGTTATGCTTCCGCTCGAAGGCGGCCAGCACCGGGCCATCCTCTGCCGCAAACGGATTTTTCTAGGTAGCGTAACGCACCACCTCGTTGCGACGGTTCTCTGTTGTCGGCATCTTTGTGGTGGTGGTTCGGACAGTCGTTCGGGTGAATTTGGGTATGGCGGTTGTGGGGCTTTTTTGAGTTGTGGTTTTGGAGGTCATCGTTGTGATTGTGAGGTCTGCGGACGAAGCCACCGACTCCGAGGAGGATGACTCCGTTGTTCCCGGCGCTGAGGAGGCCGGCTCGATTCCCGAAACATCTCCCGGCCGCAGAAGGTCGCAGGACGACAGCAGCAGACACACCGCCATCAAAGAACATAGCACCGCTTTTTTCATAAAAAACAGCTCCTCCTCATTTTCTTTTCATTCTATTTGTATTAGACTGTGTTCCAAGGGCTGTGTCAAGCTGCAAAAGTATACCCGCTTGACATTTTTCGGCTCTTGCTATATCCGTCCGGCGGTTTTTGCTCGTTTCGACAAAAAACCAGCCCCGGCGACCGAAAAATCGGCGCGCGGGGCTGGTTTTATAGCCGTTTTTTGTTTTATTTTACCTCGGCGGCGCACAACAGCTTTTCCAGCGTGGGCGCCAGCGTCTGTGCCATGAAATAAAAGCCCAAATCCGTGGGATGACAGCCATCCACCGTGCAATCGTCCCCGGTTTCGCCGGGGAAAAAAGCGTTCCCGGAAATCCAATACAGGTGAGTATCCCCCGCAGCTACGCCACGGACAAAGCTGTCGGCAATGACCGCCAGCCGCTGGCGGTCATCCAGGCAGTCCGAACGGCTGGGGCGGCTGACGAACACAATCGGAAGCTCCGGATGCACCCGCCGTATGGTTTCATACAGCCGATAATGGGTGCTTTTCAGCTCCTCCGGATTCGCCGCGTTGTGGTCATAATCGCACACAAACACGCTCATATCCAGCCCCGCCATATACTCTGCCATCACCGGCTCACCATGGGCGCTTCCGGAAAAGCCCAGGTTCACGAAATCCATGTTCAGCATACGGGACAGCCGCGCCTCATAATGGTTTCCCGGCCGGGAGGCACAGCCCCCCTGCGTAATGGAGGAGCCATAAAACACCACCGGCGCCACCCGGCGATATTCCTCGCGCCCCGCCTCCAGCGGATGGCCGGCGGCGACGCCGATATACACCCGGTCCACATTGTTATACAGCGGGAAATTCAACACATAATCCGTCATCCCGTTCGGAGAAAGCGACAGCAGCGACTCGAAGCCCCGCTCCGCGTCCATGGGCGGAATCGCCGTGGCCACATACTGCTGGCGGCCGTTTTGCACCGCATACAAATCGAAGCCGCCGGAGCCAGTGACCGGCATGTGGGACATTCGGCAAAAGCCGCTCCATTCCACCTTCAGCGCCACATAGGGCGAATCGGTGGCGAAGCGCAGGCGAATTCCCGCCGTGTTGCGACAAAGACCCGCCACACCGGGGTTGACCTGCCGGGCGATGTCCTCCGGCAGACGCAAATAGCCCCCGGACACATCCAGCAGAGCGCCATACAGCCGACAGGGAGAAGCGGAGGCCTCCTGCCACACCACATTGGACACGCCCAAATGGCTTTCCACACGCAGATTTTTGTCCAGTTCCTCGATTTTCATAGCAAAACTCCTCCGTCAAAAAATGTCGGCAGTGCGCTCAGATACTTTGTCAGAGCGATGATCACCGGCATGGTGAGCACCGCCATCAGCGTGGACAGAGACACCAGATTTACCGACAGCAACGGCTGGCGGTCATAGCGGGTGGCGAACATAGTGGTGCCGGTGGCCACCGGCGTGCTGATGCAAATCATCAGCGACACCAACAGCGTCCCACGCACCCCGCACAACAGCAAAAGCCCCAGCGCCAGCAAAGGCATCCCAACCAGACGCACCGCCAGACAGCGATAGCTTCGCCAATCCTGCAGGGCGGCCTTCAAATCCGTTTGGGCCAGATAATAGCCCACAATCAGCATGGGGACGGGGGTGTTCAGGTTCGCCATGTGGCCGATGGCCGCCTGGAGCACAGACGGCACCGGAATGGACAGCACGAACACCACAAGCCCCAACAGCACCCCCAAAACCCCTGGATTCAGCAACAGCTTTTTCCCGGAGAGGACGGCCTTGTCGCCACTCATGTCCACGACGCCCCAGGTCCACATGAAAATATTAAACACGATGATATAGGCAGCGCAATAAAACACCCCTTCGTCGCCCAAAAGGGCCTGCTGGAGCGGAATGGCCATATAGCCGGCGTTGGAAAACACCGTCGCGAAGCGGAGCACCCGGCGGCGCCCCTCCTCCTCGCCGCGAAACAGCTGCCCGGAAAGCCAGATGAGCAGCAAATGGTTCAAGGCCGCCGCCGCGGCCACCAGAAAGAAGCCCCGCAGCATGGCTATGTTGAATTCCCGAATGCAGGATTGAATCACCACACAGGGGGTTGCGATATACAGCACCACATTGGCACAGCATTTCACCGCCGCCTCGTTCAGCAGCCGGCATTTTTGGCAGGCGAAGCCGATGGCGATGAGAATAAACAGGGTGAGCACATTCTGCGCCACTGTCCACAGCTCGGTCAACATACGCCCTCCCCGGAGACATCCGTTCCCAGCCCATAGCCGGGCGCCATCTGGCCGAAATCGGCCCAGGTCAGCCGCCCGGACTGGATGGCGGTGGCCTTGAGACTGTCATATACCGCCGCGTGGGTAGTGTACACATAGGGATTCACATACAGAATTCCCAAAATCCCCAGCGTCAGCGCGCTGAGAAAATGCCATCCGAGAAAGCTCAAATCCAGCACAAACAAATCTCCCTTGGCGCCGCGGGTCAGCTCCTGGCTCAGTCGCAGAGCCTCGTTGGCCGAAATGTTGGGGTTTTCATAGATGATATAGTCGGCCATGCTGTAAGCCCTTCACGATGCCGGGAATCACAAACAGCAGCGACCAAAAAAAGGTATATACATTGCGCAAAAGGGCGGTCAACAGCGCCGGCTTATAGATGCGAAAGGAGGCGAACAGCTCGCCCACGGAGGGGATTTCTCCCCGCCAAAAGCGCATGAACCAGCCGCGCGCGCCCACCTGAACCACATTTCCCACGAACACCGAATAGGCCAACGCCACCACAGACACCAGCAAAATCGCCACCATCACCGCGCCGAGGACCACCGGCAAAAAGGCGGAAATCTCGTTCCAAAGGGAGCCGCCGCCGGAAAAAGCCTCATCAGCATCCATGGTGACGCGGCCGCCGAAGCCGTTCGGCGGAGAGCTCACGGACAGCTCCCCGCACAGCAGCGCAGCGATCACCGCCACAGCAATCACTGTGCCGCGGGCCACCTGCATCCGCCCTTTGGCTAGATTTTTCAAATACGCTCGCTCGAACATATATATTCACTCCTCTTTTCATGTTCAGCTGGCACTATCATAGCACACCTCCCCCTGCTTTTCAAGAAAAACCAAATAAATTTTGCCTTTTTCTCATTTTCTGATTTTTTTCTCTTGACATTTCCGGAAACAGCGAGTATAATACCTACTGTTCCTTGTGGATGTGCGCTCGTAGCTCAGCTGGATAGAGTGTTTGACTACGAATCAAAAGGTCAGGGGTTCGAATCCCTTCGGGCGCGCCAAAAAATCGACTTGCAAAAGCAAGTCGATTTTTTATTTTGTAAAAGACGCAGCGCGCTCCCAAAGAAATAATATCGCCGCTCTCGTCTCTCCCCGCCTTCTGTTTAGGCGGATTGGCATACCCTTTTCTTCCCGTGGCCGGTTGCGCTACGTTCTTCCGCGCCGCCTTGGAAAATACATAAAGTCGACACAGGCTTTTCACATTTCGGACATATTTTTTTGCCATAATGAAATGAAAGAAAAAGGGGGTGTCCTTATGGCGGAGGATAAAACCGTGCTCATCGTGGACGACGAGCTGCGGATGCGACGCGTGGTGAGCGACTATTTGCATATCAAGGGCTACGAAGTTCTGGAGGCCGGCGACGGCGTGGAGGCGCTGGAAATTCTAGGACGGCGGCCGGTGGATTTGGTGCTGTTGGATGTGATGATGCCGCGCATGGATGGCTTCGAGGTTTTGCGCCGTCTCCGCGCCGGCGGCGTGGAGCAAAACACCCGCGTCCCGGTGATCATGCTCACCGCCCGCGCTGAGGAGGAGGACGAGCTGGAGGGCTTCCGGCTGGGGGTGGACGAATATATCGCCAAGCCCTTCAGCCTGAAGGTGCTGCTGGCACGCATCGAGGCGGTTCTCCGCCGGGGACAGCTTCAGCTGGACAGCCGCACCGACGGCACACCGGGGCTGGAGGTGGACACCGCCGGGCGGGTGGTGCGCGTGGACGGGCGGCCGGTGGAGCTAACCTATACCGAATATGAGCTTCTGCTCTATCTGATGACCAACGCCGGCGTCGCCCTCTCCAGAGACCGAATTCTGGACAGCGTATGGCGCTTCGACTATGACGGGGACGCCCGCACGGTGGACACCCATGTCAAAAAGCTGCGCAACAAGCTGGCCCCCTATGGCGCCTACATCTGCACTGTGCGCGGCATCGGTTATCGGTTCGACCCTACCGCCGGCGGAGAAAAGACATGAGCCGCCCCCGCCTGCGTCATTCGGTGGTATGGAAGCTTTTCGCCGCCGTGGGCGGCTGTCTTGTGTGCGTGCTGGCGGCGGTTTTTCTCTTGAACACCTTCGTGCTGAAAAACTATTATATCCGCCGCAAAAAGCAACAGGTTGTCCATGCCTTCACCACCATCAACACCGTCTGCGACAGCACCGAGCAGCTGGAAAAAATCCTCGCCGATTTGCAGGATTCCGGCTCGGTGGCCACCCTGCTTTGGAACGACCGGGGAATTCTGTATAGCACCCTCAACAGCGAACGCTTTCGCATTTGGGGCAATCTGCGCTACTCCCCCGGCACCTATACACTGGCCGTCACCGGCGAGGACACCATCATGAACGACCCCTCCGACGACCCGGCGATTCTGCTGGTCGGTGCACTGAGCAACGGCTGGCGCATTTATTTGCGCACCCCCATCGCCGCCATCGAGGAAAGCATCGCCATCACCAACCGCTTCCTTCTGCTGGCGGGCGGGGTTGCACTGGTGCTGGGGCTAGGCGCCCTATGGCTGGTCTCCCGGCAGTTCACCGCCCCTCTGCGCCAGCTTTCCGGGCTGGCCGACCGAGTAGCGGCGCTGGATTTTGACGGCCGCTACACCGGTCGTCAAAAGGACGAAATCGGCGCTCTCGGCGCCAGCATCAACGCCATGTCCGCCGCCCTGGAGGGCGCCATCACCGAGCTGAAAAACGCCAACGCCCGTCTGCAGGCAGACATCCGTCAGCGAGAGGCGCTGGATTCCTCCCGTAAAGCCTTCATCGCCAATGTCTCCCATGAGCTGAAAACGCCGCTGGCCCTGATCGGCACCTACGCGGAGGGGCTGCGGGAGGATGTGGACGGCGGCGGCGAAAACCGCCAATATTATTGTGCCGTCATCGAGGATGAGGCTCATCGGGTGACCCAGATGCTTCGGCGCATGACCATGCTCATGCAGCTGGAGGGCGGCGGAAGCGAGCTGGAGATTTGCCGCTTCGACGCAGCGGAGCTGTTGCGCAATCTGCTGGAGCGGCAAAGCGTGCGGCTGGCCGAAAAGGGCGCCGCCGGCGCGCAAACAGGGCCGGAAGCCGCCTTTGTCTACGCCGACCCGTTCCTCATCGAAAATGTGCTGGAAAACTATCTGTCCAACGCCCTCAACCATGTGGAGGCCGGCGGACGGGTGCAGGTCAGCATCACCCCCGCCTCCGACGGGCGGGTGCGGCTGGCGGTGTTCAACACCGGGGCGCCTATCCCAGCCGCGGAGCTTCCCCGCATCTGGGAAAGCTTTTACAAGGTGGATAAAGCCCGCACACGCGCCTATGGCGGAAGCGGCATCGGGCTGAGCGTGGTGGCCGCCATAATGAAGGCGCACGGAATGCCCTATGGCGTGGAAAACCGGGGAAACGGCGTGGAATTCTATATTGAGCTGGAAACCCGTTAAAATGGCCGAAAAAGCTGCTATCGAAAGATGGCAGCTTTTTCCTCAAGTGTTCGGGAATAGATTACAGCGGAAGTGCACGGGTTGAACGCTGCGCCAAAACGCGGTATACTTGCGTTGCAGCAGGGCTGAGGCAACTGAGAGACCACTTGGATGAGAAAGGTGGCAAAGCCCTGTTTTTAGGTGCTTTTTCACTCTACCGGCGGTTTACAGCTCCCCACTAAACCGGCGGTCGGTGTGATTTGTGTTCGATGACGGGTATACTGTGAGCGAAAGGAGGCAGATTATGGATCAAACAAAAATCGGGAAATTCATTGCCGCATGCAGACGGCAGAAAAATTTGACACAAATGCAGCTGGTGGAGAGGTTGAATATCACCGACAAAGCAATCTCCAAATAGGAGCGAGGGGTTTCCTTGCCCGACTCCTCCATCATGCTTGAATTGTGCGATATTCTCGGCATCACAGTGAACGATTTATTAAGTGGGGAGGTTATTTCAATGGATAATTACAATAAAGCGTTAGAAAAAATCTGCTGGAGGTAATCAAGCAAAAGGAACAGGCGGACAAGCAATTATTGTCCTTGGAAGTTTTTGTGGGGTGTTTAAGCTCCGTCCTTTTCCTATCGCTGGTATTCGTCGCTTCCTTTATCCAAATGGAAAGCTGGTTAAGGCTGGCTCTTATCGGTATCGGTTTTGTTCTGTTTGCGACAGGCGTCGGCTTTGCAATCCACATCGAACAGACTGCCGGCTACTATGAATGTGCCAAATGCGGATACAAGTATGTTCCCACCTATAAAAGCGTGCTTCTGTCCGCTCATAGAGGCCGGACAAGATATATGCGTTGCCCACAGTGCAACGAAAAATCCTGGCAGAAAAAAGTGATAAGCAAGGAATAATCTGTTTTTCAGCACTATAAAAAAGAAAAAGGGTGCAATCTCGTTTTTGAGGTCACACCACATTTTCCTAAGCGCTCACCTGATTCATCCGGCGCAAAGCGCCCCAAGGGAATTTTTCGGCTCGCGCATTACGCTTGCACCCTTCGATAAATATACAGCTTCGCCTTCCGCCGCTCCGGAACAGTGAGCCGCAGGCCGCCTTCGACCAGCTGTCGGCCGGAAACGGTGAATTCGCCGCCATCCAAATCGGTGAAGCAATAGGTCGCCTCCCGGTCGATGGCCTTCAGCGAAACGCAGGCGGTCTCATAGGGAGACTGCTCCCGACGGAATACCTGCAACAGGCCATCTGCCTGCTCCGGACGGTCAAACTGGAGCATACACCAGCTGTCCGGTTCCTCGCTCACCGCCGACAACGGATAGAAATCCTCGGAAAAATACGGCCGCACCCGCCGATATTCCTCAGCATATTTCCGGATGAAGGCCAGCTGCTCCTCCGTCGCGCCCCGGTCATCGTTCTGGGCGTAAAAGGCGTTGACAGTCATCGAAGCCCCATAGGCACTGCGATAGCGATATTCATCCAGCGGGCGACCTGTGCCCGTGCCGGAATAGGGCATCCAGCGATTGAAGGTCAGCGAATGACACTGGGACCCCTCCGGATCGAAGTTGGCGGCGCATTGAAAGTCACTGCGCCACAAGGGCATACTGCGCCGCAGAGTCTCAATATCAATCCGTCGACCGCCGGAAGCGCAATCGTCAATCCACAGATGGGGGAATCGCTCCAACAGGGCATCCCACAGCGCATACAGGCCGTTAATATACCGAATTTCATGGATGCCTCGGCGCCCCTCGGTGTCGTTACACCGCCAATAGTTCAGCGGCTCAAAGTTGAAATCTATGCGCAGACAGTCAATTTCCAGCCGCTCGATATAACCGGCCAGCATATCAAAGCAATAGCGCCAGGCGTCCGGATTCCCCAAATCCAGCAGACGGTTTATATCGTTCGCATAGCCACCCTCCAGCACAAATTCCGGGTGCTCCACGGCGATGGGGGTCGTGTGCACCACCCGCTCCGGCTCAAACCACAGCAAAAACTTCATCCCCGCTTCATGAACCGCCTTGGAGACGGAGAGCAAGCCGTCCGGGTGGATATGGGGGCTGACCTGCCAGTCGCCGGTGTGCATCCACCAATCTCCCTCGAATTCGTTGCGGGTAGGCTGAGTGTCTGCGCCATACCAGCCCGCGTCCATCCAGATATATTCGATGGGCAGCTGTACCTGCTGAATTCGGCGGATGCGTTCCAGCACCGCACTATCCTCCATGCCGCCCCAAATTCCAGCGCACAGAGGGCCATGGGCGGGGCGGCCGGGCTGACCCAACAGGGAAAACCGCTCCCGCACCAGCCGCCGCCAAGCGTTATGCGCCTCGTCCAGCCCATCCTCATATGGCAAAATCACCACCGAGGAGGTGCGATAGCTTTCTCCCGGCAACAGCCGCAGGGAAACGCCGTCGATTTGCGTGCGCAGAGAAACGCTGTCGCTCCCGCGGGCGATTTGGCAATGCCACTGGCCGGACCAGCCGATGGCGAAAATATAGCCACCGTCATTTTTTTGCACATTGAAGAAGGGCGCAGTTCCGTCGCTGGAGCGGCCGCCCACATTATAAAAATCCTTCGTCTCCCCCGGAACGATATGATATTTCCGGTGATCCGACCAATCGAAGGCGTCCGCGTCGCAATAGAACTCCTTTTTCGCCCAAACGGATCCACAGGGGGAATGAAGCTTTGTGGCTGTGCGTATATCCGCCTGATAGGCGGTGCGCACCGCGTTGTCCTCATGCTCCAGAGGCAGCTCCACCGCGCAATCCCAAAAATCGGTGATCTGCGCCGTTTCCCGGTCGGAAAGGTTTTCGATGCGGTTGACCCATTCATAGGCGCCGTATGGCTCATGCTTGCGCGCCGTGTTGGTGATGCGCAAGCCGTCCGGGAAGGTATAGACCGTGACGCGCTCATTTTCTTTCTCGGAGATGGTGACGGTATGCTCCCGCTCAAAGGCGTCCACCCCATCCAGACGTAGCGAAAACAGCCGATTGTTTCGCAAAAACTCCATGGTTTCCACTCCTTTTTTCACTTTGCCGACGGCAACAGCGATTTTGGTTTATGCTATATTCATTATAGCAAAATAGGAATCGGAATTCTATCCTTTTTTCGTCAAAAAATAGGCCATTTTCGCCATATCTCCGCATTTCTGCGCAGAAATTTCCGCTTTTTCGCAAAAAAAGCAAAAAAACACGCGCTGTCAAGAAAAAAGACTTGACAGACAGAGAAAAAGCGTGTATACTGCTGTGAAGTGAAACTCTTTACAGAGAAGGAGGAGCGGCCGTGGGAAAGAATTTGGAAATTTCCCTTTTGCTGGATTTTTACGGCGATATGCTGACAGAAAAACAGCGCAGCATGGTGGAATACTACTATGACGACGACCTTTCTCTGGCGGAGATCGCGGAAAACGAGGGTATCTCCCGCCAGGGAGTGCGCGACTCCATCAAGCGCGCCGAAGCACAAATGCTGGAGATGGAGGAACGGCTGGGGCTGAGCCGTCGCTTCCGGCGCATAAGCGAGGAGGCTCTCGAAATTCGCCGGCTGGCCGAAGCCATTCGCGGCATCAGCGATTTTCCCGGCGCGCCCGGCGAAATCGCGCAGAACGCGGAGCGCATTTGCGCACTGGCCGCGGATTTGCAGGCCGAATGAACACACGTCGGACACAAGAAAGGCAGGTGACGCCTCATGGCGTTTGAAGGCTTGAGCGAAAAACTGGCCGCTTCCTTCAAAAAGCTGCGCAACAAAGGAAAGCTCAGTGAAGCTGATGTAAAGGATGCCATGCGCGAGGTGCGTCTGGCCCTTCTGGAGGCGGATGTCAACTATAAGGTGGCCAAGGACTTCACCAACCGCATCGTGGAGGCCGCCGTGGGCGCACGGGTCATGGAAAGCCTGACCCCCGCCCAAATGGTTATCAAAATCGTCAACGAGGAGCTGACCGCTCTCATGGGCGGCGAAGCCGCCGGTCTCGCCCGCTCCAATCGTCCGCCGACGGTGTTTCTCATGTGCGGTCTTCAGGGCTCCGGAAAAACCACCCACAGCGCGAAGCTGGCAAAGCTGTTGCGCACGAAGGGAAATCGGCCCTTGCTAGTGGCCTGCGACGTTTATCGCCCGGCCGCCATCGACCAGCTAAAGGTCATGGGAGAAAAGGCGGGCGTCCCCGTTTTCGAGCAGGGCACCGCCAACCCGGTGGACATCGCCAAGGCGGCGGTTGCCCACGCCAAGGACCACGGAAACGACTATGTGATTTTGGACACCGCCGGGCGGTTGCATATCGACGACCAGCTCATGGATGAGCTGAAAAACATCCGCACCGCCGTGGAGCCGGAGGAAATCCTACTGGTGGTGGACGCCATGACCGGCCAGGACGCGGTGAATGTGGCCTCCGCCTTTGACGAGGCGATGGGCATCACCGGCGTGCTTTTGACGAAGCTGGACGGCGACACCCGCGGCGGCGCGGCGCTGAGCGTGCGGGCCGTCACCGGAAAGCCCATCAAATTCGCCGGCATGGGCGAAAAGCTGGAGGATCTGGAGGTGTTCCACCCGGATCGGATGGCCTCGCGGATTTTGGGGATGGGTGATGTGATGTCCCTCATCGAAAAGGCCGAGCAGCAGGTCAACGAAAAGGAGGCCGAGGAGCTTGCACGCAAGCTCCAGGAGGATCGCTTCGACCTCAACGACCTGCTGGAGCAGTTCCGCCAGATTCAGAAAATGGGCGACCTCAAAAGCGTTTTGGGAATGATTCCCGGCATGGGAAAACAACTCAAGGATGTGGAAATAGACCCGCGCCAGTTCGCGCGGGTGGAGGCCATCATCCTGTCTATGACCCCGGCAGAGCGGGAAAAGCCCGCGCTGATGAACCCCTCCCGTAAACGGCGTATCGCCGCAGGCTGCGGCCAAAGGGTGGAGGATGTGAACCGCTTGCTCAAGCAATATGAGTCCATGCGCCAGATGATGAAGCAGCTCAAACGCATGGGAAAAGGCGGAAAGGGTGGAAAGGGCGGTTGGAAAATGCACGGCGGCTTCCCCGGCGGTCGGTTCGGTTTTTGAATTCATCCCGCGCTTGCGGGTGAAGATATATATTATACTGTATACTATTTTTGGAGGTAATCAACTTATGGCAGTCAAAATTCGTCTGCGCCGCACCGGCGCCAAGAAAGCCCCTTCCTATCGTGTGGTCGTGGCCGATTCCCGGTATCCCCGTGACGGTCGCTTCATCGAGGAGATCGGCTATTACAACCCCCTGCAGGATCCGGCGGTCATTAAGATCGACATGGAAAAGGCCAACAACTGGATCGCCAACGGCGCCCAGCCCACCGACACGGTGAAGGTTCTGCTGAAAAAGGCCGCCGAGGCCAACTAAGCCAAGGAGACGACGCACATGAAAGAGCTTCTGTTGACGATCGCCCGCGGTCTTGTAGACAACCCGGATGCGGTGACGGTGACACAGGATGAGCCCACGGAGGATGGCACGGTTGTGTTTCATCTGCGGGTTGCCCCCGGCGACATGGGCCGCGTGATCGGAAAGCAAGGACGCATCGCCAAGGCGATGCGCACCGTGATGCGGGCCGCCGCCACCCGGAAGGAAACCAAGGTGGCCGTGGAAATCGACGAATAAGCCGAAAAAGGGGCTGCGGTGAAACGCAGCCCCTTTTTCGAACGGCAAAGGAGGAACAGATATGCCGCAAAAAGCCTTTCTGGAGGCCGGACAAATCACTGGCACGCACGGCGTTCGGGGCGAAGTGCGGGTACAGCCCTGGTGCGACTCAGCGGAGCAATTCTCCGGCTTCAAAAAGCTGTATTGGGACGCGGAGGGAAAACAGCCCGTAGCTGTGCAGGGACGCCCCCACAAGCACATGGCCCTCGTCCGGCTGGAGGGAGTGGACTCGGTGGAGGCCGCCTCCCTTCTGCGGGGAAAGCTTCTGTATGTGAACCGAAAGGACTTGCACCTGCCCAAGGGGCGGTATCTTGTGCAGGATTTGATTGGCCTGCGGGTGGTGGACGCCGACACCGGCGCCGAATACGGACAGCTGACGGATGTGAGCCAGACGGGTGCGAACCCGGTATATCATATGCAAACCGAACGGGGCGAGGTGCTCATCCCGGCGATTCCGTCAGTGGTGATCGCCGTGGATTTTAAGACAGACACCCTGCGCCTGCGCCCGATGAAAGGATTGCTGGATGATGAGATTTGATGTTCTGACTCTGTTCCCGGATATGTTTGCGCCGGTGTTCGGCGAAAGCATCCTCGGCCGCGCCCAGGAAAAAGGACTGCTGGAAATGCACTGTCACCAAATCCGGGACTATACCAAAAATAAACAAATGCAGGTGGACGACTATCCCTATGGCGGCGGAAAGGGCATGGTGATGTTCCCCCAGCCCATCGCTGACTGCTACCGCGCGGTGTGCCAGCAGGTGGACTATCGTCCCCATCTGATTTATATGTCCCCCCAGGGAAAAACCCTCACCCAGCAGCGGGCACGGGAGCTGGCCCAGCTTCCGGGACTGTGCATTTTGTGCGGCCATTATGAGGGGGTGGACGAGCGGGTACTGGACGAGCTGGTGGATGAACAAATCTCCATGGGAGATTATGTGCTCACCGGCGGCGAAATCCCCGCCATGGCGCTGGTCGATTGCGTGTCCCGGATGGTGCCGGGGGTGCTGGCGGATGAAATCTGCTTCACCGAGGAAAGCCATTTCGCCGGACTGCTGGAATATCCCCAATACACCCGCCCCGCCGAATGGGAGGGGCGCCGCGTGCCCACTATTTTGCTGTCCGGCCACCACGCCAACATCGCCCGCTGGCGACGCCAGCAGTCCCTGCTGCGCACCAGTCAGCTGCGGCCGGATTTGCTGGAAAGCGCCCCGCTGACCGAGGAGGATCGCCAGCTGTTGGCGGAGCTGGACGAGGAAACCCTGCCGATATAATCAAAAGTTATTCACATTGTTGTGCAAAGTGTCGAACGGCTATTTCCATAAACCGCCGAAAATCGGGCAGACAACCAAAGTTGCGACCGGTTATGCGCAAATCAATTGACTTGCACTTTTTTCGTGGTATAATAAGGATGTCATGTTGGCGATGCTTCCAAACGGTGCGTCGCCCGGTTGCCGCATAGGGCAAATTCATGAGAGCTAAAGGAGTATTTGCTATGTTTGTGAAAGATGTGGTTGTCCAGAATCAGGTTGGGCTGCACGCCCGTCCGGCCACTTTCTTCATCCAGAAGGCGAACGAATTCAAGTCTTCTGTTTGGGTTGAGAAGGAGGAACGCCGGGTGAACGCGAAGAGCCTGCTGGGTGTTCTGTCCCTGGGCATCGTCGGAAACACCACCATCCGCATCACCGCCGACGGCGTGGACGAGGAGAAGGCCGTGGAGGCCCTTGTGAAGCTGGTGGAGTCCGGCTTCGCCGAATAATCGAGGATACACAACAAAAAAGAACCCGCTTGCGGATTTTCCGCCGGCGGGTTCTTTTTTGCTCGGTGTTCGGTTTCGGGCATTATTTCCGCGATACCAGCCAGGCCGTGTTCAAATACCGCGGCCCATACAGCGAGCAGGGCTTGTTGATGATTTGGTTGTTCAGCACCATGGTGGTGGAGGAGCCACCGTCCAGGTTGGAGGCGTTATAGGCATCATAAGCCTCCATGATGTTGGCCATGTCTCGCTGGTTGGCGCCCTCCATGCCGGACTGGCGGCCATCGGCGGTGAGCAACAAAATGGTTCCGTCCTCCCGCTGGCCGATGGCGGAGCGGGGGTCGCGGCCGCCGGCCGCTCCATAGAAGGTGGATTTCTTTCCGTTGACGATGAGGAAGGGCTTGAAGCTGGTAGCTTCCTTGATTTTCGCGTCCTTGATTTGCTGGTTGGTGAACACGCCCAGCACCAGCACACCCTCCTCGGTCAGGCCGATCACATTGTGGGTCGCCGCCCCGTCTGTATAAACGATTTCATAATCCCGCACCAGCAGATAGGAAGGGATTCCTCCGTTTCCAGAGCCCTTCGGGTCATAGAAGCCGCCGGCGTTGATGCCCAAAAGGGAATCGGTGCGCTGGCACATGGGCAAAAGCTTTTCGCCGAAGCTTCCATAGCGGTTGGTGACCCCCAGCGACACCCGCTTCGGGTCGGCCACCTCCACCAGCCGGGCGGTGAAATAGGTCGTCTTGATTTCCAGCACCCGCAGGCCTTCCTCTTCATAAATCACCGTGCCGGGATATTGGTCACGGGTGGCACGGGTGCCGGTGGTGGTGTTTCCGGCGGTTTTGGTTGTGGTGGTCGTGGTCGTCGAGGCCGCCGTTGTGGTGGTCGTCGCCTCCAAGGAGGGCGCCGAGGCGGTGGTAGAGGTGGTGGTGGACACCTTGATGGAGTCGATGTCGGTGGGAACATCGGGCTGTTCCACGCCGTTCTCCGCCAAAATACGCTCCACATTGGCCTCGGAGGTGAAGGCGGTCACGAGCCAGGGGTTGGAGGTGTGATAAAACCGCAGCACATACTCCACCTTCTGGGTCTGGAACAAGCCGGTGTTGAGAAACACCGTCAGACAAATCACTGCCAACAGCAGAAGCGCCAGCACCCCGGCCATCACCATTGAACCGATGCGCCCGATTTTTCGATAGATTTTTTTCAAACGGGGAACCGTCGCCATTCCGAGAAACAGCGAAAACAGGCTGAAAATCCCCAAAAGTGCGCCGATGGCCCAGTTGCCATCCACCAAATAAAACAGCAGACCGGCAATCAACAGCACCGGAAAGCCGCTGACCAGAGCTATCGGCAGATAGCCCCTCCATTTTTTCGTGTTCAATGTAAGTCCCCCTACTGTGATTTTTCGCGCTTTTCTTGCTCCTGCGCCCTTTTTTCTCCCAATATATTACACCATAACGCCTCGGAAATCAATAGAAAAACGCAAAATTACACCAGGCGTCGGAGACAACGAGTGTGTTGTGCCTCAATCCGTCAGCAACGGAAGAAGGCGGGGAACCAAAAGCTTGCGGGAAAGGCCGATACCCTTTGGCAAATACAATCCGCCATCCGGCGCGAGAACGACCTCTCCCTCGGAAAAATCGGCGGACAGAAGCGCCCGCACCTCCGCGCACAAAGAGGCCGTCGGCGCATCCAGAAAGAACGCCTCCCGGCGCGTGCCGCCCGGCTCATATAAAACCACCTTCGCCAGCGCCAGCATCAGCCGCTGTGCTTCGCGGGTTTCCCGCAAAAGCGCGTGAAGTGCTTTCACATCCGGGGCGTTTTTGCGCCAAACCTTCAAGATGGCGAACCCCAGCCCGTCAAAGGCACGATAATCGCGAAAAAATAGGGCTTTCGGGTCCGTTTCCGCTAAAAGCTCCCGGTGCAACGCCGCGAACAGTGCCTCCGGGTCAGCGCCAGAGAGGGCAACAAGCCACGCGGCGGCGGCGCTGTCCTCCGGGCGAGTTTTTGTCGGCGACAGGCCATCGGTGTCGGCCAAAATGCCGCCCAACAGCAACCGTGCCACGGCAGAATCCGGAACAAGCCCGTCCCGTTTCCAGCGCAAAGCCACCAGTGAGGTGGCCGCCCCCACCGGCTTCAGCTCCACATCCTCCGTGGAAAATACAAGCCCCGGCAAACGCGGGTGATGGTCAAGAATAGCGACCACTCGGTCGACCAGCGCCGCCTCCTCCTGATGGTCGGTCAGCACAAAGCCCACCGCGGGGGAGGAAAGCTGTTGCTGAACCGCAGGAGCGGCGGACAGAAGGAACTGCGGGCCGACATCCCCCAACAGCCAGGCGATTTCGCGGGGGAGCGCGTCTCCCTGCACCAGCGGAGCCACACCCTCTTCCCCCAGAGCGGTGCGGCGCAGCGCCTCTCCCAGCGCCGAGATCACCGTGTCTGTGTCCGGCGCGGCATGGCCCATCACGAACAGGCGAATGTGTTCGGGATGGCTTTTTTGCCGGTCGAGCCAGCGGCGCGTTTCTTCGATTGTGACAAGCCTTGGCATGAGAAATTCCCCCTTGTTGCCTTCCAGTATACCCGCCCGCCGGCAAAAAGGCAAGAAAAATTCTCCGAAACAGCGCCACCCCTCCGCCGACAAGCGGCGGAGGGGTGGCTTTTTGTTCGGTTTTTTACTCGGTGCGCAAGGCGACAACCGGGTCCTTCTTCGCGGCGGAGCGGGAGGGGATGATGCCGGAGATGAGCGTCAGCAAAACGCTGATCGCCACCAGCGCCGCGGCGGTGGGCAGCGGGAGATAGGCGCTGAGGCTTTGGATGCCGGTGAGATGATGCACCAGCGCGTTAATGGGAATACACAGCAGATAGGTGATGCCCACACCCAGCAAGCCGGACAGCAGGCCGATGATCACCGTTTCGGCGTTGAACATCCCGGAAACATCCCGCTTGGAGGCGCCGATGGCACGCAGGATGCCGATTTCCTTGGTGCGCTCCTGCACCGAAATGAGAGTGATAACCCCAATCATGATGGAGGATACAATCAGCGAAATGGCCACGAAGCCAATGAGCACATAGGTGATGGCGTTGATGATGGTGGTAACCGAGGACATCATCAGCCCCACATAGTCGGTATACTGAATACGGGACAGCTCCTCCACGGTGTCGTTATAGGCAGCGATGGCGTCCTCAATTTTGTCCTTTCCGGCGAAGGTGGAGGTGTAGAGATTGATGGCGGTAGGCTTCTCCGGGTCAACACAGCCCAGCGTCACCAGATTTTCGTCATAGGAGGTATCAGAAAAGGACAGAACCTCCTCATAGAAGCGGGCACATTCCGCGGCGGAATAGCCGTCCAGCGCCTTGTTCAGCGCAGAAACCAGCTGGGCCTCGCTCATGCCGGCCAGCTGGGCGGAAACCGCCTGGGCATATTGAGCGGAAACCTGCTCCTCCACCTGCTTGCGGAACAGCGCCGTCAGTTCCTCATCCTTCATTCCGGCCAGATATTCGGTCACAGTGGCCTCGCTCATACCCATTTGCTGGGTCATAGCGGCGGCGAGGGCGGACTCCATCGTCTCGCGGGTCATGGTAGCCATGATGCGGTCGGTGGAGGTCTTCAAATCCGCCTCGGCGGGAAGGGAGAGGATGGTCTTGTAGGTGGCGGCCTGCTCGGCGGCGGTTTGCGCCTTCACCACAGCCAGGAAGGTGGCCTGCTTTTCGCTGTCGGAAAGCTCATCGGTGGCTTTGAAGGGCAGGCCGGTGAAAATATCGGTGGCGGGCGTCGCCTTTTGCGCCTGCACGGCGGCGGATTCCTCGGAACGGCGGATGATTTCCTCCGTGAGCCGGCTGGTGTAGCCGATGGAGCCGGTGAGCATGGCGGAAACCGCGTCCTCATTAGGACGGATGATTCCGCTGACCTTTAGAGGAATTCCGTTGTCATACAGATATTGCACACCGGCGTCGGTTTCCCGCAGGTCGGTGAACAGCCCCGTTTTTTCGTCCCGGATATAGCAATCGGCGCTGAGCACCGTGTGGTATTCCCGCTCGCAAATCTCGGCATAGGACCAGCTTTTCTGCTCCGTGTTCACCTCAGTTTTATTCACGGCCGCGTTCATCAGCATGTCGATTTCGTCCTTCGATTTGAGACCGAGGGCATAGAGGGTGATATCGCCCAGTTCGTTATGCTCGTCCAGCACAAGCACGATTTCGTTATAGGCGGTGGGCCATTTTCCGTACACCAGGTCATATTGCTTTTTCAGCAGAGGATTGATGAGCGCCCCGTCGTCGCCGGGAAGCATTTCCTGGAAGGTGCCGGTGCTTGTCATAGTGGAGGCGGAGGAGAACATCTGCGACAGAGAGCCGCCGGAGGCGGCGTCCGGGTCCATCATCGCCGCCATGCTGCTGCCCATATATTCGGCGATGAGCTGCTGCATGAGCTGGCTCGCGTCGGACTCCATGACGGTGCCGTCCACATTTTTCGTATAGATGAGCAGGTCGGTGCTATAGCTGTATTGCACGCCGGACACGGTTTCCCGCAAGCCGGAGGTGTCCTCGGCGTCGCCGCGCCGCTCCTCCAGATATTTCTTGAAGGAAGCCAAATCGTTTTCGTCCGCCTCCAGATTGTTGAGAGAATTGACCATGTCATAGACGACATTTTTCTGATAGACCGCGTCGTTTTCATGCTCACCGGCGGATTTCGCGTTGCCCATGAAGGTAGTCAGCAGAGAGCTGACATCCACATGAGTAGCCTCCAGCGTCAGCGGATAAGAGGCCAGCGTGTCCTCCTGCACGGTTTCGATATAGGTAGTTGTGCCCTGGGAAACCGCATAGATGAGGGCGATACCGATGATGCCGATGCTCCCGGCGAAGCCGGTGAGGGCGGTGCGGCCCTTTTTCGTGAACAGGTTCTTCAGCGACAGACCGAAGGAGGTGAAGAAGGACATGGAGGGGCGCTTCTTTTGGGCCTCGGCCAGCGCCTTTTCCTGCTGGGCGGCGGCCTCCTCCTCCAGCTCCTCCGGAGTGAGGGGGGCGGTGTCGCCGATGACCTGGCCATCCAACATCCGGATGATGCGGGTGGAATATCGCTCCGCCAGCTCCGGGTTATGGGTCACCATCACCACCAGCCGGTCCTTAGCCACCTCCTTGAGCAGCTCCATGACCTGCACGCTGGTTTCCGTATCCAAAGCGCCGGTGGGCTCATCCGCCAGGATGATGTCCGGGTTGTTGACGAGGGCGCGGGCAATGGCCACCCGCTGCATCTGGCCGCCGGACATTTCGCCCGGCTTTTTGCGCAGCTGATTGCCCAGCCCTACCTGCTCCAGCGCCGCCTTCGCCCGGCGGCGCCGTTCGCCCTTTTTCACGCCGGACAGAGTCAGCGCCAGCTCCACATTTTGCAGCACGGTTTGGTGGGGAATCAGATTATAGCTCTGGAACACGAAGCCGATGGTATGGTTTCGGTAGGTGTCCCAATCCCGGTTACCGAAGGCGCGAGTGGATTTTCCGTTGATAATCAAATCGCCGCTGGTGTAGCGATCCAATCCTCCAACAATATTCAAAAGGGTGGTTTTTCCGCATCCGGAGGGGCCGAGGATGGACACGAATTCGTTGCGGCGAAAATCCAGCGACACGCCGCGCAGAGCGGCAACCGCGTTTTCGCCGGCCGCATAGGTTTTGTGAATGTTTTTCAGCTGCAGCATACAAAGGTCCTTTCTGTGTTGGGTTTCAAGCGTTCGGCATAATTGTAGCAGAAGCCGGTGAACAACTTGATAACGAGATGTGAACAAAGCGTGTTTATTTTATGTAGAGCCGGGGAAAAGGAGGAACAAAAAGCCTTGCCAAATCAACAAAAGGTATAAGTGTTGCGAAAAATTCCGTTTCGTAAACCGAAAGCGGCTGCTTGCGGGAAGGGGAAACGGGTTTTTCACGACAGAATCTTGCCAAAAACGGCAAAGGCGTGTATACTGAAGGGGAAATATGAAAAGAACAGGATGACCGCTTGTGTTGAAAAAGTTTGCTCATTATTATAAGCCGTATATCGGCTGGTTTGTGGCCGATTTGGTCTGCGCCATGTGCATTTCCTTTGTGGATTTGGCCTATCCGCTGATTTCCCGCTATGCCCTGAACACCCTTCTGCCCCAGCGAGCGGATCGAGCGTTTTCCCTCTGGATGGGAATTTTGGTGGCGGCTTATCTGTTCAAGGGCTTGCTCCAGTTTGTGGTGACCTATTGGGGGCATTTGCTGGGGGTTTTCATCGAAACCGATATGCGGCGGGATTTGTTCGCCCATTTGCAGAAGCTGTCCTTCCGGTTTTATGACACCCATCGCACCGGCTCCCTGATGAGCCGGGTGGTCAGCGACCTCTTCGAGGTGGTGGAGCTGGCTCATCACGGACCGGAGGATTTGTTTATTTCGGCGTTGACGCTGATAGGCTCGCTGGTGGTGATGTTTTCCATTCGCTGGGAGCTGGCGCTGGTGATTGCGCTGCTGGTGCCGCTGCTGGTGGGCTTCACGGTGCTACGGCGCAAGCAGATGGGCGCCTCCAGCCGAGCGGTGAAGGAAAAAATCGCCGTCATTAACACCGGCATCGAAAGCAGTATCAGCGGAATTCGCACCGCAAAGGCCTTCGCCAACGAGGACTATGAACAGCGTCGCTTCGCCGCCGGCAGTGAGCAATATCGTGTTGCCCGTCGGGGCTTTTATAAGCAGATGGCGATTTTCGGCGCCGGAAACGATATCCTCACCAACCTGATGAATGTGGCAGTGATTGCCGCCGGCGGCCTGCTGATTATCGGCGGGAAGCTGGAATATGTGGATTTGCTGATTTTCACCATGTATATTTCTTCCTTCCTCACCCCCATCCGGAAGCTGGCCAATTTCGTGGAGCAATACACCAC
This sequence comes from uncultured Ruminococcus sp., assembly GCA_964609975.1. Classification (GTDB taxonomy): domain Bacteria; phylum Bacillota; class Clostridia; order Oscillospirales; family Acutalibacteraceae; genus UBA5905. Next base: position 43,545 of record CAZSTR010000009.1, read on the forward strand.
CGGCATGGCGGGCTTTCGCCGGTTCCGGGAGCTGATGGAGGAACAGCCGGAAATCGTCGATGCGCCGGACGCCCAGCCTCTGCGTTGCACCGGCGGGCATATTCGGCTGGAGAATGTCTCCTTTTCCTATCAGACGGGGACGGAGGTTTTGCAAAGCATCAGCCTGGACATTCCGGCGGGAAAAACCCTGGCGCTGGTCGGCCCCAGCGGGGGCGGAAAAACCACGCTGTGCCACCTGATTCCCCGGTTTTATGACATCACGGCGGGGAGCATCACCATCGACGGCCAGGATGTGCGGCAGGTGACCCTGCGCTCCCTGCGAGAGCAGGTGGGGATTGTCCAGCAGGATGTGATGATCTTCGCCGGCTCGGTGATGGAAAATATCCGCTATGGCCGGCTGAATGCCACCGACGAGGAGGTGGTGGCCGCCGCCAAGCGGGCGGAAATTCATGAGGACATCATGGTCCTGCCGCAGGGGTATCAAACCCAGGTGGGCGAACGGGGCATCATGCTCTCCGGCGGCCAGAAGCAACGCATTAGCATCGCCCGCATTTTTCTGAAAAACCCGGCGGTTTTGCTGTTGGATGAGGCAACCTCCGCCCTGGACACGGTGACGGAGGCCCATATCCAGTCGGCCTTCGAGGAGCTGACCCGCGGGCGCACGACGCTGATCATCGCCCATCGGCTGTCCACCATCCGCCACGCAGACCAAATCGCCTATATCGACCGCGCGGGAATTCGCGAGGTGGGCACGCATGAGGAGCTGATAAAAAAGGGCGGCTGTTACGCCGCTCTGGAGGAGGCCACACGGGCGGTGCTTTAAGCCTCCCGGTCGCTCAGCCGACCGTCCCGGATATACAGACGGCGGGGGCAGGCGGCGCCCAGCGCCCGATCATGGGTGATGAGCACCACGGTGTTCCCTGCCCGATGCCAGTCCCGTAGCAGGGAAAGGATTTCCTCGCCGGCAGCAAAGTCCAGATTTCCCGTAGGCTCATCCGCCAGCAACAGTGGCGGGCGTCCCGCCATCGCTCTGGCGATGGCAACCCGTTGCTGTTGACCGCCGGAAAGCTGGTGCGGGTGGTGGTGCATCCGCTCCGCCAGCCCCACCCGGCACAGGCAATCGGCGGCGCGGGCCTTTCGTTCCCGTTCGCCCATTCCGCGATATAGAAGGGGAAGCTCCACATTTTCCATGGCGGTGAGCCCCGCCAGCAAATGGAAGCTTTGGAACACGAAGCCTACCGTTTCCCGACGCACGGCGGTCAACTCCCGCTCGTTCATGCGGGCAACACAGCGCCCGTTCAGTCGATATTCCCCGACGCTGGGGGTATCCAGACAACCGAGAATGTTCATCAGCGTGGATTTTCCACTGCCGGAGCGGCCGAGGATGGCCACCATCTCGCTCCGCTCCACGGAAAAGCCGATGTCGGTCAGCGCCTCCACCGTCCGTTCGCCGGCGGTATAGCACTTGCCGATGCCACGCATTTCAATCAAAGCCATGATATTGCACCTCTTTTCACAAGAGTATTGTGCACAAAATCGGATAAAATAAACCTGCGGAGAAATCTGTGGCGAAAATCGAAGGGAGAACAGCATGGAGCCGTGGGATGTGGTGATTGTGGGCGGCGGCCCGGCCGGTCTGTCAGCAGCGGTGAATGTGGTGGCGCGGGGCGGCCGCTGTGCGGTTCTGTCCAACGCGGCCCGGCAAAGCCCTTTGTGGCGAGCGGAGCGCATCGACAATTATAGCGGGCTTGCGGGCATATCCGGAGCTGCCCTTCTGAAAAAAATGGAGCAGGAGGCGCGACAGGCAGGCGTTTTCTTCGTCGAAGGACGGGTGACCGGCATTTTATCCTTCGATGGCTGCTATTCGGTGACGGTTGGAACGGAAGTTTTCGTCGGGAAGCGACTGGTGCTGGCCATCGGCGCCGGCGGCGGAGCCGCTTCCGCCCGCGAACAGGCGATGCTCGGCCGCGGTCTTAGCTATTGCGCCACCTGCGACGGGCGACTCTATCGGGGGCGAACGGTGCTGGTGACGGGAGACGCGGCGGATTTGGCGGAGGAGGCGGCGTTCTTGCAAAAGGTCGGCTGCTCCGTGACGGTGGTGACGCGCCGGCCGTTGTCCGGCGATGTGCCGGAGGGGGTGGCTTTCCGTCAGGCGAAATCCGTTTTCCTCTGGCTGGAGGGAGACAACCTACGGGGGCTGGAGGCTGACGGAGAACCGCTTGCGGCGGATGGGGTTTTCTGGCTGCGCCAGGTGAGCGCGCCCCAGACGCTTTTGCCGGGGCTACGGATGGAGAATGGCTTCATCGCGGTGGACAGACAGCAGCAGACCAATCTCGCCGGCTGCTATGCCGCCGGCGATTGCACCGGACGCCCGTCGCAAATCGCCAAGGCGGTTGGAGAAGGACTTGTGGCCGCCCAGGCGGCCATGGGCTCGTTGAAACAGACGACCAAAATAGAAACAGGAAAGGATGCAGAGAGCTATGACAAAGCATTTCAGTGAGGACAGCTTCAACGCCGCCATCGCAACCGGCGTCACGCTGGTGGATTTCTGGGCCAGCTGGTGCGGCCCCTGTCGGATGGTGGCGCCGGTCATCGACCGGCTGGCGGAGGATTTCTCCGGCCGGGCCACGGTGGGAAAGGTAGATGTGGATGGGCAGACGGCCTTGGCCAACCGCTTCGGAATTCAAAGCATCCCCACGGTGATGGTTTTCCGCGACGGCCATCCCCTGCGCACGCTGGTGGGGGCGCAGGAATATGCGGAATATGCCGCCGCGCTCGAGGCGGCGCTGAAAACCGACTGAGCACGAAAAAAGCCCTCCCGGCAGGCTCTTCAAAGGCCAGCCGGGAGGGCTTCGTTTTCCTGTTTTGTTATTCTTTATCTGCGATGTATTTGGTGGCATGAAAATCCACCACCGCGGCTTGCTCGCACAGCCGCGCCAGCACCCGCTCCGGCTCGGTTTCCACCGTCACCAGCGCAAGGCTGGAGGGCTGCATCAGCTTCTCGTTCACGGTTTTGTTCAACAGCGCCACCAGCTCGTCATAATAGCCGCCCATGTTGTATAGGACGATGGGCTTGCTGTGGCGTCCCAGCTGCTTGAGGGTATATACCTCGAACAGCTCCTCATAGGTGCCGATGCCGCCAGGCACAATCACAAAGGCGTCCGCCCGCTCCTCCATAATGGCCTTGCGCTGGTGCATAGTTTCGGTATAAATCATTTCGTCGCACTGGTCATACAAAATGCCATCCACCTGCAAAAAGGTAGGAACCACACCGACCACTCGGCCGCCCCGGCTTTTGGCGCCTCTGGCTGCCGCGCCCATGAGTCCGGCGCCGCCGGCGCCATAGACCAGCGTGTGGCCAGCCTCGGCCAACAGTTCACCCAGCGCATAGGTTTCCTCGGCGAAGGCGGGGTTCACAAGGAGGCTGGACGCCCCAAAAAGACAGATGTTCATCTTTCAATTCTCCTCTTGTCAACGAGCCTTGCAGAATTTTTCCACATAGCGGTCGATGGCCTCGCCCACCACCCGAACCGCGTCGGCACGGGCGCTGACCTCGTTCACAGCGGTCGTTTTGTTTTCCAAATTCTTATATACGGAGAAAAAATGCCGCATTTCCTCGAACAGGTGGCTGGGGAGCTGGTCGATGTCGGTATACATATTATAGTTCGGGTCATTGAAGGGGATGGCGATGATTTTTTCGTCGTTGTGTCCGTTGTCGATCATGGAAATCATACCGATGGGATAGGCGCGCACCAGCGTCAGCGGCTCCAACGGCTCGGAGCAGAGCAGCAACACATCCAGCGGGTCTCCGTCGTCGCCATAGGTACGCGGAATGAAGCCATAGTTCGCCGGATAGTGGGTGGAGGTATAGAGAATACGATCCAACAAAATCAAGCCGGTTTCCTTATCCAGCTCATACTTTTTCTTGCTTCCCTTGGAGATTTCCACCACGCAGATAAAATCCTCCGGGCGGATGCGTTCCGGGGAAATGTCGTGCCAGATGTTGTTCATAACAGCGCCTCCCTTTTCGGTTTTGGTTGTATATGGGTGTTAAAAAAGCCCTTTGCGTTTGCAAAGGGCCTGGAGCGGGTAATGGGAGTCGAACCCACCTATCAACCTTGGGAAGGTCGCATTCTACCGATGAATTATACCCGCAGGAACAAGTAGAGTATAGCACAGCCCTCGGAGAAAAGCAAGGGTTTTTTCGAATTTTTCCATCGTTTTTGATTTTTTCTCTTGACAATTGGTCGGATATGTGGTATAGTAGCTATCGTTGAACTTGGGAGAGTTCCCGAGTGGTCAAAGGGGACAGACTGTAAATCTGCTGCTTCGGCTTCGATGGTTCGAATCCATCCTCTCCCACCAAAAGGATACCGTCCTCTTACGAGGACGGTATCCTTACTTTTTCACTATTACCTCAAATAAATTACTACAAGGATTTTGGGGCAGTAATAAGCAAAAGGTAATATGTAAGAAGTCCAAGGCATAAATTCCGATTTGCTGACACGATGCTTCACGAAAAAAGCCTGGTGTAAATGCGTGCCTTCCTCTACCAAGGGAGAATTTGCCCCAGGTTTAACTCACTCCCCAGTATTATCACAAATGAGGTAACGCAATGAATACTATTAAAAAGATTGTATGAATATCTCCAAAGGCACAAGTGTCGGGCAAAAAGTTCGATGCTTGTGCTTTTGCTTTCGCAACAAATAAAAAAATCGACTTGTTTTCACAAGTCGATTTTTGGCTGCGGAACACGGATTCGAACCGCGACAAACAGATTCAGAGACTGTCGTGCTACCCTTACACAATTCCGCAATATCCTCAACGGGACGGGATTTATTGTATCACATTTTTTGATTTTGTCAATAGCTTTTCCGGTATTTTTGAAATTATTTCTTGCCCGCCGGGCTTTTATCCCGCAGAAATGCGGCTTTTGAAAAATACGCCTTGCAATCCGCGGCGTTTTGCGCTACAATAAAGAAAAGGCGAAGGATATTGCGCCAAATGCAAAAGGAGATGCAAAAAGCTATGGCAATGGAAGTTCTTGTGGAAACCTCGGCCCGTCATGTGCATGTGACAAAAGAGGTGCTGGAAACCCTGTTCGGAAAGGGCTTCGAGCTGACAAAGAAAAAGGATCTGTCCCAGCCGGGACAATATGCCTCCAACGAACGGGTGGACGTGGTCGGCCCGAAAAAGACGCTGGCCGGCGTGTCCATCCTCGGCCCGGTGCGGCCGGAAACCCAGGTGGAGCTGTCTCTCACCGACGCCCGCAGCATCGGCGTGGCCGCCCCCGTGCGGGAATCCGGCGACATCGCCGGAAGCGGTGCCTGCAAGCTGGTCGGCCCCTGCGGCGAGGTGGAGCTGACCGAGGGTGTCATCGCGGCGAAGCGGCACATTCACATGACCACCGCCGACGCGGCCGCCATGGGCTTGGCCGACCGTCAGGTTGTCTCCGTGCGAGTGCCCTCCAACGGCCGAGAGCTGGTGTTCGGCGATGTGGTGGTGCGCGTCAGTGACAAATATGCGCTGGCCATGCACATCGACACCGATGAGTCCAACGCCGCCGGCGTTGCCCCCGGCACCATGGGCGAAATTCTCCGCTGACCCCTTCAGACCCGGCTCGCACAAGGCGCCGGGTCTGTTTTTTCGCATTTTCGCACAGAAATTTCCTTTTTTCGGGAGGACACCATGCAGCCACTGAACCCCAAAGCCATCGAAGCCGCCCTACACACCCGGCGCTTCGGCCGCCCGCTCATCACCGTGACCGAAACCGCCTCCACCAACACGCTGGCGCGCCAAATGGCCGCCAACGGCGCGACGGAGGGCACCGCCGTTGTCGCCGACCGGCAAACCGCCGGACGCGGACGACGAGGACGCAGCTTTTTTTCCCCTACCGGCGGCATCTATCTGTCCATCATCCTGCGCCCCCAGAAAACGGCGGAGCCGGGGCTTCTAACCTCCTGCGCCGCCGTGGCCGCCGCCCGCGCCCTCGAACGGTTCGCCGCCTTCCCCGTGGCCATCAAATGGGTGAACGATTTGCTCATCGGCGGCCGCAAGGTCTGCGGCATTTTAACCGAGGGGGATTTAGACCCCTGCTCTGGCGCGCTACGCTTCGCCGTGCTGGGCATCGGCATCAATGTAGCACACGCCGCCTTTCCACCGGAGCTTCAGAATATCGTCACCACGCTGGCAGACGAGGACTGTGCAGTGGCGCGGGAAGCGCTCATCGCCGCGCTGTTAGAGGAATGGGAAACCGCCTATGCCACCATCGACAGCGGCGATTTTCTCTCCGAAAGCCGCCAACGCTCGGCGGTGCTGGGGCGGGCCGTGACTGTTCAGCGGGGAACGGAGAGCTTCGAGGCAATAGCCGAGGACATCGACGAAACGGGCGGCCTTTGGGTGCGCCGCCCCGACGGAAAACGCCTTTGCCTCTGCTCCGGCGAGGTCAGCCTGCGTCTTTGAACAAAAAAACAAGCCGATTTTCGGAAAAGGAAGGCCCCCGAAAATCGGCTTGTTTATTTTTCAGGATTCCGCGGCCGCTTCCCGCTCCGCCGCCGGCAAACGCCCATACAGGGCGGTGTTTTCCCGAATGAGTCCCGCCAGCCAGTCATTGATACAGCCCGGCGCAATGCGCCATTGCCAGTTATGGCCGCCCAGGGTGGAGGGGATGTTGATGCGCGCCTCACTGCCCAGACCCATGAAATCCTGCATCATGAAAATCGCCGTGTCCGCCACGCTCATCATCGCCGCCCGAATCATCGCCCAGTTGAAGCCCTCCTGCTCGTCCACATGCAGATATCGCCGGGCATAGCCCACATCCTCCGGAGCGGCGGTTTTCGTCCAGCCCATCACCGTGTCATTGTCATGGGTGCCGGTGTATACCACGCAATGGGGCTGGATATGATGGGGCAGATATTCGCTCTCCCCCATCGGCGCGAATGCGAACTGCAAAACCCGCATTCCGGGGAAATCGGTCTGGCGCAGAAGATGCCGCACCTGAGGCGTAAGAAAGCCCAAATCCTCGGCAATGATCGGCAAATCCGGCCCACATTCCTCCTCCAGTGCCCGGAACAGCTTCATCCCCGGCCCTTTGCGCCATTCGCCCGTTCGGGCGTCGGGCGCCCCAGCGGGGATACAATAATAAGACTCGAAGCCCCGAAAATGGTCGATGCGCACCACATCATAGGTGTCCAGCGCCCGCCGCATTCTCCGTCGCCACCAGCCGAAGGGGGTCGCCTCCCGCTCCATAGCTTTCCAGTCATACACTGGCATCCCCCATAGCTGGCCCTCCGGCGAAAAGACATCCGGCGGACAGCCGGCCACCACCCGCGGAAGCAGATCTTTGTCCAAGTCGAACTGTTGGGGAGAGGCCCACACATCCGCGCTGTCATCCGCCACATAAATTGGCATATCGCCAATCAGCCGCACGCCATGGGCATGAGCATAATCCGTCAGCGCCGTCCATTGGGCAAAGAAGGTATATTGCACAAACCTATGAAAGTCTATGTCCACCGCCAGCTGTTGCCGGGCGTTCGCCAGCGCCTGCGGCTGGCGGCGGCGCAACGGCTCCGGCCACTCCCGCCAGCTGACTCCTCCCTGCGCCTCCTTGATAGCCATAAACAGAGCATAATCCTCCAGCCAGTCCGCCTGCTCCCGGCAAAAGCGGACATAGTCCTCCTGCGGTCGAAAACGGGCAAAGGCACGGCGCAGCACCGGTGGCCGGTTTTCATACAGCTTTCCGTAGTCTACCCGCTCCGCATCCTCTCCAAAATCCACCGTGCGATATTCCTCCGGCCGCAACAGCCCCGCCTGCTCCAGCCGCTCCAAATCAATGAAATAGGGATTTCCGGCGGCGGAGGAAAAGGATTGATAGGGCGAATCGCCAAAGTTGGTGGGAGACAGGGGCAAAATCTGCCAATAGCTCTGCCCCGCCTTTTCAAGAAAATCCACGAAGCCATAGGCCTCCTGCCCCAGGGTACCGATTCCGCCGAAGCCCGGCAGAGAAAAAATCGGCATCAAAATTCCACTGGTACGCATCCGTTTATCTCCTTTCCGCTGGCCGCTCGGTCTCCTTCGGCAGGAGAATCAACAGCGGCAAATGGGGCTTGTTGGAAATGCGCAGGGAGACGGAGCTGTCTCCCAGCCCCCGGCTCACCACCATCGCCGTCTCCCCCGCTCGATACACTCCACCGGTATAAGCCGGGAACAGCCCCTGACCGGGCGCATACAGCCCCCGGTCGCCCATGCGCACCTGGCCGCCATGGGCATGGCCACACACCACCAGCCTCCACCGGGCGCGCTGATAATAGGAAAAATAGTCGGGCTTATGCGCCAGGGCAATCGCCGGCTGGTTTTCTACCGCCAGCGGGCGGGGACAACGGCGCCCCATGCCAAAAATGCGCAGGGTTTGGCCGTCCTTTTGCCAGTCGGCATAGCTGTCGCACATATAGCAGACCCCATTGCGACGCAAAATCTCCCCATATCGCGGCTCACGTCCCAGCCGCAGCTCATGATTCCCCGGAATCGCAAAGCAGGGCGCAATCGCCGCCAGCCGCGCCGCCAGCTGCGCCAGCCCCCGCTCGTCGAAAGCCGTATAGCTGTTGGTCAAATCCCCCGGCAGAAAAATCGCATCCGGCTTTTGCAGCTTGAGACAGTTCATCAGCCGGGTGAGCTGCACCGCCGTGTCCGGCAGATGCACATCCGCCACCACCGCAATGCGGCTGTGGACAAAAGCCACCGGAAGCCGCGCCAGCCGCACCGGCATCGCCTCCACCTGCGGCGCAGCCAAAGCCGGATTGAGCGCCATCAGGGAATGAATCAACCGCTTGGAGCGCTTTGGTTGTATTTCGGTCATGTGGCCCGCCTCCCGCCATGCTGTTCACATTCTTTTCCTTTGTTTATCATATCACGCCGGGAGCAAAAAGAAAAGGGAAACTTTTTCCGTTTTGCACTTTGGAGCGGTTTTTATCCGAATTTCGCCGAAAAAAACAAAGCCGCAGGCGGGCATCCAAGATGCTCTCCTTTTGAGAACAGGCAGAAATTCCCGTTGGGATAGACCTCCAGGGGAAAGCTCCATTTTCATAGACCCGTCTGGAGGCTGTTTCGGACTCCTTATAGTCGGCGAAGGCCTTCAATTCAAAAAGTCCAGAAGCTTATCTATGGAAACCGCCTTCGGTGCATAGTGGGCTGAGCGGCACAACTGGAAAGAAGTGCAGCCACACACAAACAGAACAGCTTTCAGAGCAAAAGGCTTTTGTTTCATGGCTTTTAACCTCCTATCATATTCCACAGTAAAACTATTGGCCACATTACGATAAGAATACCCCGCCTTTAGCTTTTATGCAGTCATACTTAGGCTCCACTGTCGTATCAATAAACTGCAAAGCACCATTATCATCGATGTGTTTGACTGGATTTGAATGTGTTGTCAAGGTGCCTTTGCCAGTAAGAGGATCTACGGCTTGAATTGTATACAATTCTGCCATTTCATAATCCCCAGTGACCTTGTTCGAAGAACTGAGATATACACTACAATTTTTTCCTTTTCTGTCAATAGTGCTTGTATGTTGTTCGGTAAATCCTGTGCACTTAATAGTTCACTACCATTGGAAAAAATTACTTGATTTTTTGTAATTCGCTCATCCGTTTTAGCTGCTACTGTTGTACTACACATTAAAAGACAAATCATAAGAAATATAGCAATGATTCGTTTGCGTTTACTCCATATTTTCATGCAAATCTCCCTTCCCTTGTAAACACTATTGCTATTATGATTTGAATGCGTTGGCAAATCGTTAAATGCTTTTTGCCTGATACAACCGTACCATCGGACTCACCTCCATCCTATCTAAGTTCAGTATACAGGAAAAAATACCGATTGTCAGCAAAAAAACAAATCTAAATCTGAGACGAAGCCCATTCTCTGCAGTCAAGCGCAAAGAGCGGGGAAAAGTCCATTGAAAAAGTCTTGATATTCATCCGGGAATCGACAGGTTTTGCAGGAAATAAGCCGCCCCGTGGGCTTTCGGCGAGTGCGGCTGGTGATGAACGAAGGGAACTGGGAAACGCCCTTCCAAGAATCCCGCAACGCCGCCCCCACCACGCTGGAGGTCAACGGCCGCCATCTGTTCGCCAAGGGCACCAACTGAGTCAACACCATGGCATTTCCCGCCGACATGACGCTGCAGGTTGTCGGGCAAAAAACGCTCTCCTCGGTTTATACCTATCTCTGCAAGGAGGAGAAAAAGCCACAACCGCCGGTCGTTCGTGTTCTAAATCGCTGAAACGTGCGAAAACCGAAATACCCCTTGCGCAACCGGGACAAATGTGGTAAAATAGGCACATAAACGGCGAAAAGCGGCAAAAAATGCCGAAGTCCGCCGAATGGAAAGGATGATTGCTTATGGCAAAGCCGGTTGTGCTTTGCGCGGACAGCACCTGCGATTTAAGCCCGGAGCTGGTAGAAAAATACCAGGTTCACATTATGCCCATGCGCGTGATTTTGGAGGGAGAACCCCATAGCGACGGCGTGGACATCACCCCCGATGACATTTATGCGGCCTATAACGCGCGAAAGGTGCTCCCCACCACCTCCGCCACCAATCTGGAGGAGTACAAGGACTTCGTGCGCCCCTGGATTGAAGCGGGCAACGATGTGGTATACATCAATCTCGGCTCCGGCATTTCCGTAACCTACAACAACTGCCGCCTGGCGGCCGAGGAAACCCCCGGTCTGTATGTGGTCAACTCCGGCAACCTGTCCACGGGCATGGGGCTTGTGGTCATCGCGGCTGCCCAGTGCATCGCGGCGGGCATGGCGGCGGAGCAGGTAGCGGCCGAGGTAAGCGAATATACGAAGCTGGTGGAATCCAGCTTCGTCATTGATACGCTGGAATTCCTGCACAAGGGCGGCCGTTGCTCGACGCTGGCCATGCTGGGCGCGAATATGCTGAAGCTGAGGCCCTGCATCGAGGTCAACAACGAGAACAGCACCATGGTCGTCGGAAAAAAATACCGTGGCTCGCTGGAAAAGGTGCTGCAGGATTATGTGAAGGACCGGCTGGAAGGGCGCACCGATATTTGTACCGACCGCCTGTTTATCACCCATTCCGGCATCTCCCAGGAGCGAATTGAGCTGGTGCGGCGCACCGTGGAGCAATATGTCCATTTCGATGAGGTACTGGTGACGCGGGCCGGTTGCACCATTTCCACCCATTGCGGCCCCAACACCCTCGGAATTCTTTTCGCCCGCAAGGAAGCATAAGCCGGCGCTTAGGCCGGAAAAATCAAAATCGAAAGGATGAACAGTATGCAGCAAAACAAGAAAAGCGGTTGGCGGACATTTTTGATTCTGCTGGGAGGTCTTTCCCTTCTGGCGCTCGGCGTATGTGCTGTTTTGCATTTGGAGCGGAAGCTGGTGCTGTTCTGCCGCCGCGTCAGCGACCGGCTGAGCCTGCGCCCGGTGCAATTTGAAACCGAGCTGTAAAAAGGACACCTTTTGATCCAAAAAGCAGAAAAAAGCCGTGACAAACGGATTTTCCGTTTGTCACGGCTTTTTTTATGCATTTTCGGTCAGCCCGGCTCCGCCTGCAACAGCTGACGCGCTTGTTCCAACAGCGTTTCCATCCGCTTTTCGGCGGCGGCCGCATCCGGACCGGTGGCGGTGATATAGCCCTTGATTTTCGGCTCGGTACCGGAGGGACGCACAATCACGCCGGCATTACCCTCCAGGGTGAAGGAAATCACATTGGAGCGGGGCAGCACCAGCGGTGTCCGCTCGCCGGTTTGACAATCCAGCCGTTCCCGGCACTCATAATCCGCCACGGCCACCACCCGAAGACCGGCGATAGCCGTCGGCGGATTTTCCCGCAGGCCGTTCATCAGCCGGGTCATGGTGTGCATCCCTGCCTCACCCTCAAATGCCACATTGATGAGGGCGTTGCGATAATATCCGTATTTTTCATATACCCGATGGAGCTGTTCCAGCAGGCCGATGCCCTGCTTTCGATAATATGCGGCCATCTCAACGATCAGCATGGAGGCAACCACCGCGTCCTTGTCTCGCACATAGGTGCCCGCCAGATAGCCATAGCTTTCCTCAAAGCCCAACACATAGCGCTCCGGATGGCCCTCGCGCTCCAAAATGCCGATTTGCTCGCCGATATATTTGAAGCCCGTGAGCAAATCCCGCACCTCACAGCCATAGCTTTCGGCGATCACCGCCGCCAGGCCGGAGGTGACGATGGTTTTGATCACCACCGGGTCGGTCGGGAGCGTCCCCAGCTCCGTGCGGCAGGAGAGGATGTATTCCAGCAACAGATAGCCAACCTCGTTACCCGTCAGAAGCGTATAGCCCGCCTCATCCCGCACGGCAATGCCCACCCGGTCGCAATCCGGGTCGGTGGCCAACAACAAGTCCGGCTTTTCCGTCTCCGCCATCGCCAGCGCCCGCTCAAAGGCCTGGCGGATTTCCGGATTCGGATACGGGGCGGTGGGGAAACGGCCGTCCGGCAGCTCCTGTTCGGGCACCACCGACACCTGCTTCGCGCCGATACGCCGCAGCACCTCCCGCACCGGCAGATTTCCCGTGCCATTGAGGGGCGTATAAATCAGCTTCAGCCCAGCCTCGGCGCAAATGCCCGGATTGATTTGCTGGCACAGAACCTGTTGCATATAGCGCTCCAACAGCTCGTCGCCGATGGGACAAATCTGCCCCGCGGCCACCGCCGCATCATAATCGGCCACCTGCACATCCTCGAACAAATCTACCTTTTCGATGCAGGCGGTCACCGCCGCCGCATCGGCGTCGGTCATCTGACAGCCGTCCGCACCATAGCATTTATAACCGTTGTATTTCGCCGGATTGTGGCTGGCAGTCACCATGATGCCCGCCTGGCAATCCAGCTCCCGCACGGCGAAGCTCAACACCGGCGTCGGCTCCAGCTGGGGGAACAGATGCACCCGGCAACCGCTAGCAGCCAGCACGCGGGCGGCTTCCCGCGCGAACAGCTCCGAGTTGATACGGGAATCGAAGGAAATCGCCACCGCCGCCGCCGCATACCGCTCCCGCAAGTAATTCGCCAGCCCCTGGGTCGCGCGACGCACCGTATAGATGTTCATGCGATTGGTTCCGGCGCCGAGAATTCCGCGCAAACCGCCGGTTCCGAAGGCCAGCGACTGATAAAATCGCTCGCGGATTTCGCTCGCCTGTCCGCCGATCGCCTTCAGCTCCGCTTGCAGTTCCGGGGCCTCGGTCGCCCGTTCACGCCAGCGGGCATATTCCTTTTCAATTTCCATCACAACGATGCGCCTCCTTATCGTATTTTGCCAAATCTTTCACAGATAGAGTATACCACAGTTTCTGCGAAATCTCAACCAGGCACAGAGGATTTTTTTGCCTTTTCTTTGTAAAATTTTCTGCAAAAATGCACGAAAAAGAGCTAAAATTGTCTTATAGAGAATATTCTGCGCTAATTCATGTAGAAAATTATCACCGTTCGTACGCCTTGAAGGCTATTGTCGAAAATATTCTATTGGCAAGCACTCCGCAAAGGCACCGGATATATGGAAAAAATAATTGCAAGCACCCTGCAAGCTTTGAGGTCCTGCAGGGTGCCCTTTTATATGACAGGCATATCGAAACAGAGGGGTAAGGAGTCGATACCTTATGTCGTGTGCAAATACTATCCATCGCGTCCTCGCTTGCATTCCGGAAAATTGCTGAGACTCAGCGCAAATACTGAAGAAACGAAAAAAGTCTGTACAGCATGTACAGACTTTTGATTGTGTTGGCATC
>CAZSTR010000010.1:0-50518 GCA_964609975.1 uncultured Ruminococcus sp.
TTATACATCAAGGTGTCCCGTATTTAAATGTCTACTTTATAGGTATCATATCAAAACGGTATTATTCGCATTTTTCGAAAATTTGCGAGAAAAAGCAAAAAATCGAGGAAATTGGAAAATCTGGGAATATGGGAAAAGGAGGAAGCGAGGAGGGGGGACGGGAAGCAATCGGGAGGACGGGGGCGAAAAAGGGAAATGTGAAAAAGTCGAAACGGAAAAGCATAAACCCGCCGGGGCAACGGAAAACAGATTTTTTCGGTTGCTTCCGACTGGCCTTGTCGGCGGAGCTTATCGAAGCTGGTGGGCCATGTTGGCGGCCAAGGTTTCCAGTACCTTTTTTCCAAAGCCGTCCTCCTCGCCCAGATAGCCATTCCAATAACGGCTGGTGACGATGGGCATTTGGCTATAGGAAAAATAGCGGTGGATGCGGTCGAGGGAGGGGGTGGCACCGGCGCGCCAGCAGGTGGCGATGGCCGCTGCCGGCTTTCCCTGCAACAGCTGGCCGAAGCGTGCCGTGGCATAAAAAGCGCGATCCAGCAGGGCGCACAGCGCGCCGTTGGGGCCGGCGAAATACACCGGCGTGCCCACGATCAGGGCGTCCGCATTCAGCATTTTTTCGATGAGCGCGTTGCATCCGTCCTCGGTGCAGGCGCATCGGTGGGTTTCCTTGCACCGGCCACAGCCGATACATCCACGCACGGGTGCATCTCCCAGCTGGAACCATTCGGTGCGCAGGCCCTGTTCCAGCAAAACGGACTCTACGGTTTTCAGGGCGGCGGCGGTGTTTCCCTCAGCGTGGGGACTGCCGTTGATAAGCAATACGGTTTTCATAAAAGCCTCCTGTGATGTTGAAAAAGCGGCGAGCTTAGGTGCGGATGAGTCGTCGCAGGCCGGGGAGCTTCGAAAGCACAAAGCACAGCGTCAGGGAAACGCCGGTCACCACGCCCCATTGCAGCAGCAGATAGCCCAGCGCTGAGCCGGTTTCCGGGAAGGGAATGAACACGCGAAACAGGGATTGCACCTCCACATGCACGATATACACGCCGAAAACCAACCGCGCCAGTCCGGCCAGCCCGGTGGAGGGCTTCCAGCTGCGTCCGGCGAAGGAGAAAAGGGCGAAGGTGCCCACGCCATACATGGCGCAGAACAGGGTCAGCGGCTGAAGAAGGGCGTCCTCTGGCTCACCGGCCAACGCGCTGAGCCAATAGGTGCCGCCCAGCATGGCCGCAAGTCCCAGCCCGCCGATGGCATACCAAATCCACGGACGCTTCGGGACGGGAGAGCTGGCGATATACCAGCCCATTACATAATAAAAGGTATAGCCGCACACAAAGGGAAGCTGGGCGTTTTCCGCCGCCGCAGCGAAGGAAACGCCGGTGGTCGCTTCCACGAGAATTTGTATCGTCGGCAACACAAGCTGAACCGCGCCCGCCAACAGCAAAAACCAGCGCACCAGCGGCCGGTTGTCCCGGCGCACGAAGGTGCGCAGCAGGGGCGTGATGAGATACAGCCCCACCAGCATGGGCAAAAACCAGAGATGATAGGCGCCCTCCAGGCAGGCCATGCCGAAGGCCTTCAGCATTTCTCCGTTCAGCGCCGCGCCCTCAAAGGCCAGCGGCTGGAGAATTTTGTTTACGCCCGCATAGGCGATGCTCCAGAAAAGAAACAGTCCAACCAGCGGAAACACATGATGGCGAACCAGGCGGCCAAAGGGTAGAGTGCGCTCCTCGTCCAGCAAAAACATTCCGGAGGCCATGAGAAACAGAGGGACACCGGCATGGGCGAGGCCGTCCAACAGCCAGCTCCAGAGAAAAGCGGCACTGCCGAGGGGCTGTTGGTGAAAGCTCAGGGTGGTGGTGTGAATCAAAACCACCATCAAAATGCCGACGATTTTGGCCCAATCGGCATAGGCGATTCGTTTTTCGAGCTGTGGTTTCATACAAATTCCTCCTAAAACAGGTAAAAACAGACGAAAATGGCTTGCGGTTCGGGGCGGTTGCTGATATACTTTTGGGTGAGCTGGACGAAAAGGGCGAAATGGTTAGCCGGAAAAGAGGAAGCAGAGAATGCGTAACACAACCTTGTGCTATATTCATAACGACCGGGGGCAGACCCTGTTGCTGCACCGGGTCAAAAAGGAAAACGATTTGAACCGGGACAAGTGGATTGGCGTCGGCGGAAAATTCGAGGAAGGGGAAAGCCCGGAGGAGTGTCTTTTGCGGGAGGTGTTCGAGGAGACGGGGCTGACTCTTACTCGTTATCGCTGTCGGGGAATTGTCACCTTCCTGTCGGAGCGCGCCGAGACCGAATATATGTATCTATTCACCGCGGACGGCTTCACCGGCACGCTGGGTGACTGCGATGAAGGGGTTTTGGAATGGGTGGAGGATGCCCGTGTGCCCTCCCTTCCCACCTGGGAGGGGGATCGCATATTTCTGGCGCTGTTGGAGCGGGAGGCCCCCTTTTTTCTTCTGAAGCTGGAATATGACGCTGCGGATCGGTTGCAGCGGGCGGTGCTGGATGGCGAGCCACTTGCTCTCCCATTATAACGGGCGGCGCCGTGGCTGTCAAGCCGCCGCCCAATGGCCGATTTTATAATAGAATTCAACTATTTTATTTTTGCCGAGAAAAAATCGCACAAAAAGGCGGGAAAAGCACGCTTTTTCGCTTTTTTGTGCTTTACTTTTTTGGTGAGTTTTGATACAATGCAGTTGAACAATATCCCTTTTGTTGTTAGGGAAAAACAAAATGGAAGGATTTGTGAAAAATGAAAAAATTTCCGGTAGCATTACAGCTGTATTCGGTGCGGGACGCCATGGCGGAGGATTTTGAGGGTACCCTGAAAAAGGTGGCCGCGATGGGCTATCAGGGCGTGGAATTCGCCGGTCTCTTCGGCCATTCGGCGGAGGAGGTACGGGATGTGTGCGCCCGCTATGGTCTGAACCCAATTTCCGCTCATGTAGGCTATGCCGAAATGATGGAGGACATCGAAAAGGCGATGACCACCTATGCCACGATTGGCTGTCAGTATATTGTGATTCCGCATTATAACTGGAATTTCGGCCATGAGAGCTATCAAAGCGAAAGCTATGAGGAGTTCATCGCCCATGTAAAGGAGCTGGGCGCGTCAGCGAAGAAGCACGGCATGGTGCTGTTGTATCACAACCATGATTTCGAATTTGAGAAAATGGAAAACGGCGAATATCGGCTGGTGAATCTGTATAACGATGTACCCGACGATTTACTGCAGACCCAGCTGGACACCTGCTGGGTGAATGTGGGTGGCGAAAATCCGGCGAGCTTCATCCGCCGCTATGACGGCCGCACGCCGGTGGTGCATTTGAAGGATTTCGCCGGCCAGCGGTCGGATAAAATGTATGCGCTCATCGGGGTGGATGACGGCGACCAGAAGTCGGAGACCCAAACCGCCTTTGAGCTGCGTCCGGTGGGCTATGGTCTGCAGAAATTCCCGGAGATTCTGGAGGCGGCCACCGCCTCCGGCGTTCAGTGGGTTGTGGTGGAGCAGGATTCTCCCTCGATGGGCAAAACGCCGCTGGAGTGTGCCGCTCTGTCGCGGGAATATTTGAAGGGTCTCGGTTTGTGAAAAAGGCCCCTTTTCGGTCAAACGGCGCAAGGAGAACAGCATGGCAGAAAACAAGAGAGGCGATTTGAATGCCTTTAAGAGCAACCAGGAGGTTGCTACGATTGACACGACGAGGAAGGTGCGGGTGGGCATCATCGGCACCGGCGGGATTGCGCGGGCGCATATCCAGAACTATTTGATACAGCCGGATGTGGAAATCGTCGGCGGCTGTGATTTGATTCCCGGAAAGGCAGCGGCTTTTTTCGAAGCCTATGGGGTGAAAAACGCGAAAACGGACTATAAGAGCCATGAGGATTTCCTGTCGGATAAGAGTTTGAAGCTGGATGTGGTCAGTGTTTGCACCTATAACCGTCAGCATGCGAACTGCGCCATCGACGCGATGCGGGCGGGGCTGGATGTGCTGTTGGAGAAGCCCATGAGCGTGACGCTGGATGAGGCGGTTGAGCTGATGCGGGTGGAGCGAGAAACTGGGCGGATGGTGTCCGTCGGCTTCCAGCCCCGTATGGACAACAACATGAAAAAGCTCAAGGAGATTGTCCAATCCGGCGTTTTGGGAAAGATTTATTATATCCAGCTGGGTGGCGGCCGCCGCCGAGGGATTCCCATCGGTGCGGATGGCTCCTTCATCCGGGAGGACACGGCCGGGCTGGGTGCGCTGGCGGACATCGGCTGTTATTCGCTGGATATGGTGCTCAACGCCCTCGGCCATCCGAAGCCGCTGACCGTGACCGGATATAAATCGGACTTTTTCGGAAAGGACCCCAACTGTGTCTGTTATAAGGGGCATAGCGAATACGCCGCCCGCTTCGGCGTGGACGATTTCGCCGCCGCCTTCGTGCGTCTGGAGGGGGACATCATTTTGGATTTCCGAATTTCCTGGGCCATGAACATGAACACCGCCGGCGACACGCTGATTCTCGGCACGAAGGGCGGTCTGCGAATTCCCTCCACCGAGTGCTGGAACGGCTCTGTGGGCGGCCCCATGAAAATCTATCATGAGGTGGCCGGCTCCCAGGTGGAGACGGTGATCCCGATCGTTCCTCAGGAGACGCCTCTCTTCGACTTGAAGATCCGCTCCTTCCTGGATGCCCACAAAAACGGCACCGCCGCGCCGGTGCCCACCAGCGAAATTCTGTATAACCAGGCGATTCTGGACGGCATCGCCCGCTCGGCTCAGCTGGGGCATGAGGTGGAGCTGGACATCCCGGAGCTATGACAAACGGTTTTTCCCGGCGGCGTTCGCCGGTCAATAAACAATAAAAATATATATTGGAGGCTTGAATACCATGGCAGAAAACAAACAGGGTGACCTCAATGCGTTCAAAAGCAACCAGGAGGTTGCTACGATTGACACGACGAGGAAGGTGCGGGTGGGTATCATCGGCACCGGCTGGATTGCGGAATCGCATATCCTCAGCTATTTGAAGCAGCCGGATGTGGAAATCGTGGGCGGTTGCGATTTGATTCCCGGAAAGGCGGCGGCGTTCTTCAAGCGCTTTGGCGTGGAGAATGTGAAAACGGACTATAAGAGCCATGAGGATTTCCTGGCGGATAAGAGTTTGAAGCTGGATGTGGTCAGTGTTTGCACCTATAACCGTCAGCATGTGAACTGCGCCATCGCCGCGATGGAGGCAGGGGTGGATGTGCTGCTGGAGAAGCCCATGAGCGTGACGCTGGATGAGGCGGTCGAGCTGGTGCGGGTGGAGAAAAAGACCGGCCGTGTGCTGTCGATTGGCTTCCAGCCCCGCATGGACAACAACATGAAGAAAATCAAGGAAATCGTGGATTCCGGCGAGCTGGGTAAGATTTATTATATCCAGACCGGCGGCGGCCGCCGTCGCGGCATTCCCACCCCCTTCGGCACCACCTTCATCGAGGACGAGACCGCGGGTCTGGGCGCGCTGGCGGACATCGGCTGTTATTCTCTGGATATGGTTCTGCGCGCCATCGGCTATCCGAAGCCGCTGACCGTGTCCGGCTATAAGTCCGACTTTTTCGGAAAAGACCCTAACTGCGTCTGCTATAACGGACACAGCGAATATGCCGCCAAGTTCGGCGTGGACGATTTCGCCGCCGCCTTCGTGCGCTTGGAAGGCGACATCATTTTGGACTTCCGCATTTCCTGGGCTATGAATATGGATAGCGCCGGCGACACGCTGATTCTCGGCACGAAGGGCGGTCTGCGAATTCCCTCCACCGAGTGCTGGAACGGCTCTGTGGGCGGCCCCATGAAAATCTATCATGAGGTGGCCGGCTCCCAGGTGGAGACGGTGATCCCGATCGTTCCTCAGGAGACGCCTCTCTTCGACTTGAAGATCCGCTCCTTCCTGGATGCCCACAAAAACGGCACCGCCGCGCCGGTGCCCACCAGCGAAATCCTGTATAACCAGGCGATTCTGGACGGCATCGCCCGCTCCTCCGTGGAGGGCCGCGAGGTGGAAATCCAAATCCCCGAAATCTAAGGAAAATTGCATAAACAGCGGCCGGGGGATGTCCGGCCGCAGGAAATTGCTCCTGCCACCGGGTAGGAGACGCGAAAGCGTCCGTCAGCACATCGTCAGGTCTTGGAAGATGTGCCGGCGGACGCTTTTTTGTGAGGGAGAATAAGAATGAACGAGAAAAGAAAAAGCGGGAAAAAGCGGTGTTTCACCGGGGCGGAATGGGCGCTCTGGGGCGGCTCATCGGCGCTGATTTTGCCGATTTCCTGGCTACGCCATTCCCTTCTTTCAGGGAGATCGGGGACAGGTGACGGTGGCGCGGCTGAGCCGGCGCAACGAGCTTTGGATGTGGGGGCTGACGGCGGCGGTGACGACGGTGTTTTTTCTCGTTTTGCGGGCCTTTCACACAGCAAATTTGTTTTTCAGCACCGTTTCGGTGGCCACCAGCTTTTTGGCAGTGTTTTTGACCTTTTCCGCAGCTCCGCCCATGCGCTGGCCTATGCGGCCAATGATGTGGGGCTGATTGTGCTGTGGACGCTGGCGATGCAGGAGGAGCGCCGCTATGGCGCGGTGGTGGTGTGCTTCGCGGTGCTTTTGGTGAATGATGTGTATGGACTGGTGGCCTGGCGGCGTATGACGCGCCGTCAGGCGGAGGAAAACGCGAAAAACCGGGGCGCAGAAAGCTCTGCGCCCCGGTGAACGGTTTTTCTTTGAAAGGGAAAATCAATCCTTCAGCGGAATTCCATTCGCGTCCTTGTTGATGCTTCCGGTGAGAATCTGGATGCCCTCCACGAGCCCCCAAATCTCGCTCACCAGCGCCAAAGCGCCACAGCTGAGCACGGATATCAGCAGCTGAGCCACCGCTTTTCCGGTATAGCCGAGATAGAAGTTGTGCACGCCGATGCTTCCCAGGAAAATACCCAGCAGACCGGCGGCCACCTTCGATTTCTGCGCTCCGGCCGGGATCGGCTGGGGCAGCGCCACACCACAAGAGGTGCACACGGCGGCGTTCGGGGGAGTGGCCGCGCCGCAGTTCGGGCAGAAGTTTTGACCCTGGCCGGCGGCCACGCCGCATTTCACGCATACGGCGGCGTTGGGATCCATCTGTGTTCCGCAATTCCTACAAATCATAAATTTATCCTCCTTCATTTTTCGGACGCCGGCGAAAGTGCCGCCGGAGAGGGTTTCTGGTGTTATCATAGCATATATTTCTGTGAGACGCAACTGCTTTTTCGCTAAAAAACGAAAAAATCTGTGAATTTTGTCTACAAATTGCCGCCCCAGCCGGGAATCAGCCAGCGCCCAATGCCCAGCAACAAAAAAGCAGCCACCAATCCAACGAGGATGGCCTTGTCCAGATGCGGATATCCCAAAAGGCGGCCGTCCGCCAGCCCGTAAGCATACAAAAGAGGAACTGCCCAAAACAGCGGGTGAAATGCGAAGGCGGCGGGAAAATTTCCGCGAAAAACTGCGTTCCAAGCGCGGGTCATGCCGCAGGTGGCGCAGGGGAGACCGGTCAGTGCAAAAAAGGGGCAGGGGAGGCGCAGAAGCCAGACAAGACAAAGAGCTGCGACGCCGCCCAGGGTGAGCCAGAGCTTCAGCCAGCCGTGAGAAAACGGGAAAATCCGCCGCCGGGGAGCCTTGGGAGCTGGGGTTGGCATAGAAGGTCTCCTTTCGAAAGAAATCCGGTGTTGGAACGGGAAAAGGAGGATAACGATAAAAAGCGATCGACAAAGCCGGTCGCTTTATTACATGAGCCACGGTTGTGTATAGGGAAGGCTCACCGAGCGAGATAGCCGAGAATGTCCGCCACCCCTTCGCCGGTGGTGCTGTCCACGAAAAACACCTCGCGACAGCCGGCGAGGCGCAGCCAGTGCTCGGCGCGAGCGGGGTTTCCGCCGGGGGCGTGGATGTGGGTGACGATGCCGATGACCGCCCGGTTACAGCAGGAGGTGACGCAGGGGGGATAAAGGCTGTATGGCTCGGTGGCGCTGAGCAACAGCCCCACCATATCCGCCTCATAGGTATACAGAGCCAGCGCCCGGCCTAGATGCGCCGTTTCGGCATATTCGCCGGGGGTGTCGATGATCACATCGGAATGGTGGATATATTGGGTTTTCTGATAACGGATGGCTTCGCCGCGCAGCGCCTGGGTCAGCGTGGTTTTTCCGGCGCCGACGCGCCCCATGAGGATGATTTTCTTCATGTGCGGGTGATGTCGCAGATGGTGAAGCCCAGCGTGTCCCGGCAATAGTCGCTCAGCGCCCGCAACGCCGCCTCCACCTCCGAGACGCGGCCGGTGACGATGAGAGTGCCACTGAAGCGGTCCACGAAGCCCAGATCCACGCCGGCGGTTTTGATGGCGATGTCGCCGGCGATGATAGCGGTTTCGGCGGGGGACATGGTGACGATGCCGATGGCGGCCCGGCTATAGTCGATGGCCGGGTCGAGACCGAGCTTGTTGTAAAGAATAGCGTCGGGGTTGGCGATGACATGGCAGATGGTGATCTGCTTTCCGGGCACCAGCTCCTGTACCAAACGCATTTTATCTTGTAGCTGTAGCTCCATATGGGTGCTCTCCTTGCTTGCTCAATATACCATAAGTGTAACACAAACGGCGCGAAAAGACAAGCCCCGGAAAAGATTTTCTTTTCCGGGGCGCTGGTGTGCAAAGGAGAATTATTTGGCATAATCCACGGCGCGGTTCTCGCGAATCAGATTGACCTTGATTTGGCCGGGATAGTCCATGTTGGTTTCGATTTTCTTGGCGATTTCGTGGGCGAGGATAACCATCTGGTCGTCGTTGACGGCCTCCGGGCGCACGATGATGCGCACCTCGCGTCCCGCCTGGATGGCGAAGGAGCGCTCTACGCCGTCGAAGCTGTTGGCGATTTCCTCCAGCTTTTCCAGACGCTTGATGTAGTTTTCCAGATTCTCGCGCCGGGCGCCGGGGCGAGCGGCGGAGATGGCGTCGGCCGCCTGAACGAGGCAGGCCACGACCGTCTGGGCTTCCACATCGCCGTGGTGCGCCTGGATGGCGTGGACGACGGCTTCGCTTTCCTTATATTTGCGGGCAATGTCCACACCGATTTCGATGTGGGAGCCTTCTACCTGGTGGTCCACGCTCTTGCCGATGTCATGCAACAGACCGGCGCGGCGGGCGATTTCCGGGTCGATGCCCAGCTCGCTGGCCATGATGCCCGACAGGAAGGCCACCTCCATGGAGTGATCCAGCACATTCTGGCCATAGCTTGTACGATAATGGAGTCGTCCCAACAGCTTCACGACCTCCGGGTTGATTCCCCGCAGGCCAGTTTCCAGAACTGCCCGTTCGCCCTCCGCTTTGATGGAGTTTTCCACCTCGCGGCGCGCCTTGTTGACCATTTCCTCGATGCGGGCGGGGTGAATCCGTCCGTCGGCGATGAGCCGCTCCATGGCCAGCCGGGCGATTTCCCGGCGCACCGGGTCGAAGCCGGACAGGGTGATGGCTTCGGGGGTGTCGTCGATGATGAGGTCGATGCCGGTGAGGGTTTCGATGGCGCGGATGTTCCGGCCCTCCCGGCCGATGATCCGTCCCTTCATCTCGTCGTTGGGGAGCGGCACCACTGAAACGGTGGTTTCCGCCACCTGGTCGGCGGCCACGCGCTGGATAGCGTGGGAGATCATGGTGCGGGCGCGCTGGTCGGCCTCGGCCTTGAGCTGGGTGTCAAATTCCGCCAGCTTCAGCGCCTTTTCGTGCTCCAACTCGGCGCTCAAAGAGCTGAGCAAATATTCCTTCGCCTGCTCCTTCGTGAAGCCGGACAGCCGTTCGAGAAGCTCATATTGGCTTTTCTTCAGCGCTTCGGCGTCGGCCATGCGGGCGTCCACCTCGCGGTTCTTCTGCGCCAGAGCCTCTTCCTTTTTTTCATAGTTTTCGATTTTGTGATCGAGGGTTTCTTCCTTTTGCTGAAGTCGGCGCTCCTGGCGCTGGACATCAGCGCGGCGCTCTTTTAGCTCCTTGTCGGACTCGTTGCGCAGACGATAGATTTCGTCCTTGGCTTTGATGATGGATTCCTTCTTCGCCGCCTCGGCGTTGGCGTTGGCCTCTTTGACGATGCGATCTGCCTCGGCCTCGGCAGACCCGATTTTTGCTTCTGCTTCTTTTTTGCGGTGGGCGATTCCGGCGCGATAGGCCAAAAGCCCCGCCACAACCCCGCCGACAGCCAGCGAGCCTGCGCAGGCGCCGACCACGGCGAGAATGGACAATTCGAGCATTGGGGTACACCTCCTGTAAGATTTTGTCTGTTGCCGCAGGAAGGGCGTCCCCATGGGATGCGTTTTTCAATCTTGAAAGAACCGACGGGTGGAGCACCCGAAAACCGTTCAAAAACCCGTCGCGTGGCGAGCGGGCGAAAGCTATACCCCACAGGGACGGCCGTAACGCGCGGCCATAGAAACATCGTCCGGGCGCGTCCCGGACGGTGAGCGAAAAGACGATGCCGAACTTTCGGCTGTAAGCAATGGGATAGGCCAGCCAAAAAGGCGAAATCGAAGCCTAACCTCCTATATATTACAACAAAGCAGGCGCTCTTGTCAAGAGCGCCTGCATAAAAATTGTGTTCCGAAGGGAGAACATCTGTCTATTTTGTTTCAAGAGAGGGGGCGTCCGGGATTTTCGGGACAGACACGCTCGGCGTCCGTCGGGCGGCCGTGGGACGGGCGATTTTTTTTCGCAGAGCGGAGAGGCCGCGCCGGAGCAATCGCCGGATAAGCTGCCAAAGCGTCTTCAGTCCGCGCAGAGCCGCCGGGGCGAAGGGTGTGAACAGCTGGGCAACGAGGGCAGCCACGGCCGTTCCCTCTGCCCAAGGCCCCCAAAGCCGCCACAGGGCGGTGAGCAATCCTGCCAGCCCGCCCACCAGTAGCTGTTCGCCGAGCTTCGCGGGGGCATAGCGTCGGTCGGCCAATAGCAACGCCACCAGCGCCCCGCTGCCGGCCAAAACGCCATACAGGGGAGAACGCCAGAAAAGCAGCGAGCACAGAGACAAAACGGTGAGCATGGCCACCGGCGTGACCAGCCGCACCCGCCGCCGGGTCAGCAGAAACAGAAAGCTCAGTCCGATGGCTGGCACGCAGGTTTCGCCGATGGTGCCGGCGTGGACGCCGAAAAGCAGCTGCCAGGTGGCCGGCTGGAGCGTTTTTCCGTCCAGCGCGGCCAGCGGTGTGGCCGTGGCGATGGTGTCCACGCCGCTCCATTGGGTGGGGACGGTATAGCCGGTCACGGCCGCCGGAAAGGCTCGCCGCATCACCAGAAAGGCCAAAAGCACAGGAGACGCCAATGGGAAGGCCAGCCGGTTGTTCGGCCATTTTCGGCTGATGAGCGTGGGGAGGGAGGCGAAGGCCGCGGCGATTCCAGCCATCAGCGCCGCCGGCCAGAAGGGGGCAGTGGCCGGCAGACAGAAGGCCACCAGCAGGCCGGAGGCCGCCGCCCGCGCCAGCCGCGGCTCTCGGATGCTACGCCCGCAGGGGTGCGCCAGCAGACACTCCGCCATCAGATAGCCGCCAACCGCCAGCACCGCCAGCACCAACGCTCGCCAGCGATAATAATAGAAGGAAACGAGAAAAATCGGCACCAGCGCAGTCAGCCAGTCCAACGCCAGCTCCCGGTCCAGCCGTCCGCCATTTGTGTTCACCCGCAAGATCTCTTCCATAGGTGTTCCCCTTTCCCGTTTCGGTCTTTCCTGCTTATCTTAGTTTATCTTATCAGTTGGCCACGGAAAAAGCAAGCCCTTCTGCAAATTTTGCAGGATTGTATTTTCATCTTGCGTTTTTCGCGAATTCGGGGTATAATGTCCCCGATGTCGCCGTGGTGGAAAATGTCTCGGCCGAAGGGCGACCGGAGGAGGAAGGAGCCATGCGCTCAAATTTGGGCGAGCTGATTGCGGCTCGCGAGGGGATCTTTTCAAAGGGGCAACGGCGGATTGCCCGCTTCATTCAGGAACGGTATGACGAGGCAGCCTTTATGACCGCCAGCCGTCTGGGCCAAGAGGTCGGGGTCAGCGAGTCGACGGTGGTGCGTTTTGCGACGGAGCTGGGCTTTGAGGGTTATCCCGGCCTGCAACGGGCGTTGCAGGAGCTGATTCGCAGCAAGCTGACGATTGTGCAGCGCATGGAAGTGGCTCGCTCCCGCATGGCTGACGACGAGGTACTGCACAGCGTGGCCACCGGCGACATTCAAAACATTCGGCGCACGCTGGAGGAAATCAGCAAAACCGCCTTCAACGCGGCGGTGGACGCGGTGGTGGCCGCTCGGCATATTTATGTGTTCGGCGCCGGGAGCTGTAAGGCGCTGGCGGCTTTTTTGACCCATTATCTGCAAATGCTGTTGGGTGGCCGGGCACACCAGCTCACCGCCTCCAGCCAAAGCGATATATATAGCGAGCTGTTGGATGTGGGACCGGAGGATACGGTGCTGTGTATCACCTTTCCCCGCTATTCCAGCAAGGCGGCGAAGACCCTGCAATATGCCCGTTCGAAGGGGGCGCGGGCGGTGGCGATGACCGACAGTCGACTGTCGCCGGTGGCGCCCTGGGCGGATGTGCTGTTGCTGGCGCACAGCGGGATGGCCTCGGTGGTGGACTCCCTTGTGGCGCCGTTGAGCATTATCAACGCGCTGATTGTGGCGGTTTCTCTGCGCACGATGGAGAATAATCGGGAAAAGCTCATGGAGCTGGAGCGACTGTGGGATGATTGCCAGGTGTATGAACACATGGAGGAAACGGAGAATGTTTAAAGAATGGATGTAGTGGTCGTCGGCGGCGGAGCCGCCGGTTGCATCGCCGCCGGCGCGGCGGCGCGGCGGGGACACACGGTCACCTTGCTGGAGCGCAACCCCCGTCCGGCGCGAAAGGTGATGATCACCGGCAAGGGGCGCTGTAATGTGACAAATAACTGCTCGGTGGAGGAGTTTTTGCCGCGGGTGCAACGGGGCGGCCGGTTTTTGTATAGCGCGCTGACCGCCTTCGCGCCGCGGGATATGATGGCGTTGCTTGAGGAGCAGGGTGTCGCGCTGAAAACCGAGAGGGGAAATCGGGTTTTTCCCTGCTCGGATAAGGCGGTGGATGTGGTGGACGCCCTGACGCGCTATGCCCGTCAGGGCGGCGCCCGATTTTTGCAGGGGCGCGCGGTGCGTCTGCGGCTGGAGAATGGCGTTTGCACTGGTGTGGAGCTGGAGGATGGCCGAGTGCTGGCGGCGCAGGGGGTGATTGTAGCCACCGGCGGCGCCTCCTATCCGACAACCGGCTCCACCGGAGACGGCTATGCGCTGGCGGAGCAGGCGGGCCATCGGGTGATTGCGCCCCGCCCGTCCCTGTCGGCGCTGGAGTCGCCGGAGCCTTTTTGCCCGGAGCTGCAAGGTCTGTCCCTGAAAAATTGCGGGCTGACGGCGGTGGATACGGTGCGCAAAAAAACCGTTTTTTCCGACCAGGGCGAAATGCTTTTCACCCATTTCGGGGTCAGCGGGCCGATGGTGCTCAGCGCCAGCGCCCGCATGGACGAGATGGCGCCGGGGCGTTATTGCCTGCATATCGACTGGAAGCCGGCCTTGTCGGCGGAGCAGCTGGAGGCGCGGATTTTGCGGGATTTGGAGGAACGGCGCAATCTGGATTTGAGCAATGCCCTGGGGAAGCTGTTGCCCCGCACGCTGATTCCGGTGATGCTTCGTCTGGCAGAGATTTCCGGCGACAAAAAATGTCATTCTGTGACGCGGGAGGAGCGTCGCCGTCTGGTTTCCTGCGTGAAGGATATGTCGGTGCGCGTCGCCGGCTTCCGTCCGCTGGCGGAGGCGATTGTGACCGCCGGTGGGGTTTGCCTGAAGGAGGTGGACCCCCGCACCATGGCATCGAAAAAAACGCCGGGGCTGTTTTTTGCCGGCGAGGTGCTGGATGTGGACGCCTGCACCGGCGGATATAATCTGCAAATCGCTTTTTCCACCGGCATGGCGGCCGGACAACATATTTGAGTGAGGATGTGTCAATTCATGGCGTTTTCTGTGGCGATTGATGGCCCTGCCGGAGCGGGGAAAAGCACACTGGCCCGTATTTTGGCGGAGGAGCTACAATTTTTGTATGTGGACACCGGCGCTCTATATCGCACCGTGGGTCTGGCGGTTCTGCAAAGGGGCATCGACCCGCGGGATGAGGCCGCGGTGACGGCGCTGCTGAAGGAGCTGTCGGTTTCGCTGGCCTATGTGGAGCGGGAACAGCGGGTGTTTCTCGGCGAGGAGGATGTGAGCGAAAAAATCCGTACGCCGGAGGTGTCCATGGCGGCGTCGGCGGTGTCGGCGGTGCCGGCGGTGCGGCGGTTTTTGCTGGACACCCAGCGTCAGCTGGCGGCCAGCCATTCGGTGATCATGGACGGCCGGGACATCGGCACCACGATTTTGCCCCAGGCGGAGGTGAAAATTTTTCTCACCGCCTCGGCGGAATCCAGAGCCCAGCGCCGCTATGCTGAGCTGAAGGAAAAGGGCATCGAGACCTCCTTCGAAGCGGTTTTGGCGGATATGGAAAAGCGGGACTATGACGACGCCCATCGAGCCGCTTCGCCTCTGCGGCGGGCGGTAGACGCGGTGCTGGTGGACACCAGCCGGGACGACCTGGAAGCCTCGGTGCAGCGGCTCAAGGAGATTGTCACCGCCCGCCTTTCGCAGGCGTGAGCGCCGCGGAACAGAGGATAAAAGGCGCAAAAGCGAAAAGCGGGAAAGTGGAAAAACGGAAGGAGGAGCACGGCTGTGGCTGTGATTTTAGCGGAAACCGCCGGCTTTTGCTTCGGCGTGAGCAAGGCTGTGGAGCAGGTGAACCGGCTGTTGGAGGCTGGGGAGCGGGTGAGCACGCTGGGGCCGATTATACATAATCCCTATGTGGTGGAAAAGCTGAAAGCGCAGGGCGTGACCATTGTGGAGCGGCCGGCGGATACGCCGCCGGGGGCGGTGCTGGTGATTCGCTCTCATGGCGTGCCTCAGAGCGTGCAGGAGGAAATCCGGGAGCGGGGGATCGCCTGCTGCGATGCCACCTGCCCCTTCGTGGCGAAGATCCACCGTATTGTGGCACAGCTCCGGCCGAAAAAAACGGCGGTGCTCATCGCCGGAGACCCGGATCATCCGGAGGTTTTGGGGATTCGGGGACACTGCGCAGGGCCGTCCTTCGTGTTCCGCAATCAGGCGGAGTTGGCAGAACAGCTAAAAAAATGTGCGCTGGACGGATTTGAATTGTTTATTATGGTGGCGCAAACCACTTTTCATGTCCCCGAGTGGGAAATTTGTACGGAAATCGCAAAAAAAAGCTGTACAAATCTCCAAATCTTTGATACAATATGCAGTGCAACTGCGAAACGACAGCAGGAAGCGATCCGTCTGGCGAAAAGGTGTAGCCGGATGGTGATTGTCGGAGGACGGGAAAGCTCCAACACCGCCAAGCTGCGCGATGTCTGTGCCCCCTATGGCCCGGCATATCTCATAGAGAGTGCCGCACAGCTTCAAGCAGACTGGTTTTGTGCCGGGGAGACGGTTGGTCTCACCGCCGGAGCGTCCACGCCCGCCGATATTATAAAGGAGGTACACCGCACTATGTCCGAAATGATCAACAACAGCGAAGTCCTGGAAACCACCGCAGCCCCTGAAAATCTTGAGGAGATGAGCTCTGAAGAGTTCGCCGCTATGGTGGATGCAACTCTGCAGAATGCCACTGATGATAAAGTCCGTGGGTTGGTCGTGGCAATCGCCCCCAACGAAGTCCAGGTCGAAGTCATTGGCCGCAAGCAGACGGGCTATATCCCCGCCGTGGAGCTGTCCAACGACCCCAATGCCAACCCTGCCGATCTGGTGAAGGTGGGTGATGAGCTGGAGCTGCTCATCATGCGCACTAATGACCAGGAGGGCACCATCATGCTGTCCAAGAAGCGCGTGGATGCGCTCAAGGGCTGGGACACCATTGTGAAGGCCGGCGAGGAAGGCACCGTTCTGGAGGGTGTCGTCACCGACATCATCAAGGGCGGTATGCTCGTCAACACCGAGGGTGTGCGGGTGTTCGTGCCCGCCTCTCAGGCGTCTCTCAACCGTATGGAGGACCTGTCTCCCCTGAAGGGCCAGAAGGTTCAGCTGAAAATCATCGAGACCAACCCCCATCGCCGCCATGCTGTCGGCTCTGTGCGCCAGGTGGCACAGGCCGCCCGCAAGGAGCAGGAGGACGCCTTCTGGGCGCAGGCGGAGGTCGGCCAGATTTATACCGGCTGCGTGAAGAGCCTGACCTCTTATGGCGCTTTCGTGGATCTGGGCGGTGTGGACGGAATGGTGCACATTTCCGAGATGTCCTGGAGCCGTGTGAAGCACCCCTCTGAGGTGATGAATGTGGGCGACACCGTGACCGTGTTCATCAAGGCGCTGGACGCGGAGAAGAAGAAAATTTCTCTGGGCTATCGCAAGGCCGAGGACAATCCCTGGGAGTTGTTCAAAGCCCAGTTCCCGGAGGGCAGCATCGTGACCGCCAAGGTGGTGGGCATGACCGCTTTCGGCGCGTTCGCGCAGATTCTCCCCGGCGTGGACGGTCTGATTCATATTTCTCAGATTGCCAACCATCGCGTGGAGAAGCCCCAGGATGAGTTGAAGGTGGGTCAGGAAGTGACCGCGAAGATCACCGCTGTGGACTATGACCGCAAGCGCATCAGCCTGTCCATCCGCGCTCTGCTGGATGCCGAGGAGCCGGTGGAGGAGACCGCGGCTGTCGAGGAATAAGGCGAAGCGACAAAACGCGAAAAAGCAAAAAAGGACTCTGTCATGCGCGTGACAGAGTCCTTTTTTTGTCAAGAGCTATATTCAAGCGGGCAAGGAGCAGGGCGTTTATGCGTCTGTTAGACGAAAAATCCGCTTTTCGTCGGTTGGCTTTTCTCAGCGGAAGGGGCCATAGGTGCTATGGCCCCGGCGGGCGGTCTGCACCTCCCGGCGTACGGCGGCGAAGGCCGCCTTTTCCCCCTCGGCGGCCAACAGCCGCAGCCAGCTCTCCAACAGCTCCGCCGTTTCCGGGTGAATCACCCGGCGTGGCTTTCCGCGCAGATAATAGTCCAGCGGGTGGGTGGGCTGATACCTTGCTCCCTGATAAATTTGGCTGGCCGCCAGCCGGTCGCAGAACATCTCCGCCACATAGCGCACCGGCATTTTCACCGGCTCCACGACGCGGGTTTGCGGATTATAGTCGCTCCAATATTCGAAATGGTGGCGGTTGCGTCCCTTGTGGTGAAGCCATGCGCGGGAATAACCCCGCTTAGCCCGTTCGCCGTCGTTGGGGCTGTGGGTGCCGAAATAATAGCGGGCGCCGACAAAAAATTCGGTTGGGCTGTATTTCGACAGGTCGTGCTTCAGCCCGCCCAGCCCGATGCCGGCGCGAAAGCAATGGCGAATCACCCGATGGCGATGGCGGGTGATGGTATAAAAATGGCGAAAGGGATGCATCCCCTTTCCACTTCCTTTCTGTAAACGGATGAACGGCGTCGCCGCCGGAAAAATTGTAGCATAGCTTCGCACAAAAGTAAAGCACTGTTGCGGCAGATTTATACAAAAAAGCCGCCGTCCGTCGCAAAAGCGGCGGGCGGCGGCGAATTGCTTTTTACAGAGAGGAAAGAATGTCGATGACGGTTTCCAGCTCCTCCGGCTTGACCTTGTCGGGGAAGCGGCCCTCCTTCACGCAGTCGGTGAAATACCGAATCTCGTTGGCGTAGGCGTTGCTCTGAGGCAGGCCGATATCGCCGGTGTCGCTGTCGCTGCCGACGGTGGCCATCGGCTCGAAGATGCGGCCGTCCTCCTCATAAATCGTCAGCTTTTGCTGCTCCCATGCCACGATGGCGTGCTCGAACTGGAAGCGGAATCCGGCGGTAAAGGGATAGGGAGAGCCATACCAGGCCGCCTCGGCGGTGATGAAAAAATCGCCATAGTCATAGTTGACGCAGAAATAATCCTGCTCCGGGCGCTTGGAGCGCTTGTCGAAGGTGTTCTTCGGTGCACCGAAGGCATACACCAGAAAATCCAGGTCATGGATATGCAGGTCGAAGGGAACGAGACCGCTGCGGTTTTCGTCGGTCATCCAGCCGTCCCAGCTCCATTTCGGGCGCACACCGATGCGCTTCATCATGCCGGACAGTAGCTTTCCATAGCGGCCGTTGTCATACAGGTTCTTCAGCACCTCATATTCGGGCCAGAAGCGCAGCACCTGGGCGATCATGAAGCAGACATTGTTTTTCCGGGCGGTGTCGTATACGCGCACCACATCCTCCTTGTGGAGAGAAACCGGCTTTTCGCACAGCACATGAATTCCCCGCTCCATGGCCTGGATGGAGAAATCGGCGTGCAGATATGTGGGCAGGCAGATGTCGAGAATGTCGATTTCTTCCTTGTCCAGCATCTCGGTGAAATCGGTATAATGTCTTTGGTCGGGATATTTTTCCATCTGCTCGGGGCGGATGTCGCACAGAGCCACCAGTTCTACATCCTCCATGCTGTTCCAGGCGGGAATATGGGCGCCGCTGATACCGCCGACGCCGACCAATGCGATTTTCAACATAGCTTTTTGCTCCTTTTAATTTTTATCGGTTTACAGGCTGTCGATGATGCTCTGCAGATAGGTGCGGGATTCCCGGATATCCAGCAGCTGCTGCTCGCCGGAAATTTCCCGTTCGATGGTGACCCAGGAATCGAAGCCCAGCTCATGCAGCTTGCGGAACAGGGCAGGGAAATCGACCTTTCCCTGACCCAGCTTGCATTCCCAGCCCAGGTCGTGGCCGTTGGTGGGATAGTTTCCGTCCTTCGCATGGAGGTTGCGCACATATTTACCGAACACATCCAGCGCGTCCACCGGGTTGGCCTTTCCGTAGAGGATGAGGTTGGCCGTGTCCAGATTGATGCCCAGGTTGTCACAGCCCACGGTTTCGAAGGTGCGCAGCATGGCCACTGGCGTTTCCTGGCCGGTTTCGAACAGAAGCCACTGGCCCTGCGCCTTCAGATGCTCCGCCACCCGGCGCACCGCGTTGCAGAAGGGGATGAACAGCGGATCATAGGGGTTTTCCGGGATGAAGCCCATGTGGGTGATCACATCCGTCACGCCCAGCTTCAACGCGAAGTCTGCGCCGTCGCACAGATTGCGGATGCGCATCTCCTGATGCTCCAGCGGCACAAGGCCGATGGTCGTTTGGCCCTCATAGAAGTTCCAAACACAGGGGCCTTCCCAGCCACACCAGAAGCCGGATACGGTGATGCCGTATTTTGCCAGAAGCTCCTTGATGATGCGGGCGTTTTCGTCGGTGAACAGGTTGGTTTCCCAACAAATCAGCTGGCAGTTGTCAAATCCCTCTTGGTGCAGGGTTGCCAGCTTTTCCTCGATGTCATCCATGGTGCGCAGGTTGACACAGGTGCCGATTCTCATAAACAGTCTCCTTTTTTCTTTGGTTTTTCGTTTGTGTGCTTTTTGCGCCCAAACGGCTTGCGTTTTCGCTGTCTTTATGGTATCATGCTGAACAGAAGAAGGCTATAACGATTTTGCTGTCGAATAGGACAATTTTGACTTTTTGGGAGGGCGCGCTATGCAACTCAACAGCAAAAAAGAGCTGACGCCTGTGCTGTATGGCGACAGCGCTGTGAAAATTTTGCCGGCACACCCCATTGAGCCGAATCGCCTTTGCTTCGACACCCATTGGCATGAGCGCATGGAGCTTCTCTTTGTGCGCATGGGCAGTCTGGAGGCACATATCGGAAACCAGGATGTTCTTGCTCCGGCGTTGTCGCTGGTGATTGTTCCGCCGGGCA
This sequence comes from uncultured Ruminococcus sp., assembly GCA_964609975.1. Classification (GTDB taxonomy): domain Bacteria; phylum Bacillota; class Clostridia; order Oscillospirales; family Acutalibacteraceae; genus UBA5905. The sequence continues at coordinate 19,862 of CAZSTR010000010.1, forward strand.
TGCCTCATCGCAGCGTGGCCGGGGCGGAGGGCGTGTCCTATTATACGCTGATGTTCGACATCGCCAACTTCCGCAACAGCGCGCATGCGGCGGATCGACTGCTCCCGCAGATTTTGGAGCAGAAGCTGCGCTTTCAGCCGGTGACCCGCGAGCCGCAGATTCTTGCGCTCACCGAGACCCTGCTCAACGAGCAGCTGTCCGAAGCGGGGGCGGGGGATGCCTATTCGCCGCTGGTGGTGATTGGCCGGGTGTATGAGCTATTGGGGCTGTTGTGCCGCTATTGTCGCACCGATTCCCCCGGAAGCGCCGTCACGGATGACCGCCTGCGGCAGGTGCTGGAATATCTGTCGGAGCACGCCGCCGAGGAGGATTTGTCCACGGCGGCCTTGAGTCGGCGCTTCGGCTACGAGGAGGCGTATTTCTGCCGCCGGTTCAAGGCGGTGACCGGCCTGCCGCCGATGCGGTATATCTGCATTTTGCGGCTGGAAAGGGCGCGCGGTCTGCTGAAGGAAGAGGAACAGCTCCGGGTGGCGGATGTGGCGGCGGCCTGCGGCTTTTCCGACCCCGGTTATTTCACCCGGTGCTTTCGGCGGCATTTCGACATGACGCCGGTGGAGTATCGTCGGCGTCTGTTGCAGGCGTTGGATCGTTGAAAAGGAGTGTAGTAAATGAAACAAGCCATTTGCCCCGGCCGCTGGCGGCATTTCAAGGGTGGTGAATACCGGGTGGTGGGGCTGGCCCTCCATTCGGAAACCGGCGAGGAGCTGGTGGTGTATCAGGCGCTGTATGGAGACGGCGAGCTGTGGGTGCGGCCTGCCGCCATGTGGCTGGAAACGGTGGAGCGGGACGGAAAACGCTTTCCCCGGTTCACCTTTCTGGGGGCGGATTGACCCTCAAAGGGTAGCGGCCAGCACCAGCATATACTGCGCTTTTTCATAAGTTTTTTCGAAATCTCCGACGGGCAGAGGGTTGACTCCCTGCCCCAGCTCCAGCGTGAAGCCGGGACGGTGAAAGCATTGGATGAACCAGTCCTTACAGCCGCCGTGGGCGGCGGCCTCTTCCGGGTCGGCCACGCGATAGCCGCTGGCCTCTCCCAAAACGACGGCCATGAGCCGGCTTTGGGGCGGTGTGTGTGGGCCATAGCGCCAATAGATTTCCTCTCCCTGACTATGGAGGGCAATCAGATGACGAAAGCTGCTCCGGCGACAAAGGTCGGTCACGGCCCGCGTTTCCGGCTCGCTTTCCGGTGCTTCACCCCGATAGCGGCGCGGGCCGGGTTTGTCGATGCCGGTCGGCTCCCGCCAGCCAGCGTTGAAGTTGTGGTTGAGGTCAACGCCGCGGGCGTTGGCCTGCCAGAGGCCGGGGGTATCTCCGCCTGCACGGGCGACGAAGGGGGCATAGTCTCCGGCGGCGGTGCTTCCGTGAATGGCGATGTCTACCCCGTCCGGGTTCACCAGCGGAAGAAGCCAGATTTCCCGCTCCCGGCGGATTTTGGCGATGTTCAGCCCGCAAAGAAGGGCATGGCTTTCCGTTGCCAGCAAAAGCTCCTCACCCAGCCGCAGAGCGCACAGCGCTGTGAGCCATTCCTGGGCGTGGAAGGCGGCGGCGATGAGCACGCGACAGCCCGCGGCCTTTTCGCCGGGCAGCACCAGCGCCTCCAAGGGGGTTCCCAGAAGGCTGTGGCCGAGGGTGACGCGCCGAAGCGTCGGAAACCGCCTCTCCAGACGGCGAACCGCTGCTTGGATATAGCGGCTGTCGGCGATTTCCGGCTGTATCAACCGGGGCGAAGAATGGCTGTCCATGAATGATTCCCCCATAAACCGTGATGATGAAAAGGAGTGCTTTTGAATGAAGCTGGATGAGGAAAGGCTGAGCGGTCGAACGGTGTTTTCCGGCCGGATTTTACAGCTAGAGGTGGATGCGGTGCGCTTGCCCGACGGTCAGCCGGCCGAGCGGGAGGTGGTGCGTCATCCCGGCGGCGTGGGCGTGGTCGCTCTCACGGCGGAGGACGAGGTGCTTCTGGTGCGCCAGTTTCGCTATCCCTATGGGGCGGTTGTCACCGAAATCCCCGCCGGAAAGCGGGACCCCGGCGAGGAGCCGCTGTGCGCGGGGATGCGGGAGCTGGAGGAGGAAACCGGCTATCGGGCGGCTCATTTCGAGCCGTTGGGCGTGGTGTATCCGTCGCCGGGCTATACCGACGAGGTGATTCATCTGTTTCTTGCCACCGGCTTGCAGAAAACCGCCGCCCATCCGGATGAGGATGAGTTTCTGGATGTGGTGCGCTGTCCGCTGGAGCGGGCGGTGGAGAGGGTGTTTTCCGGCGACTTTCCGGACGCGAAAACCCAGGTGGCATTGTTGAAGGTATGGAACAAAAGGAGGAAATGAAAATGTGTGCATCGGCGAAATGGATGGTGCGGCTGGTGGGGGTGTTGCTGATTCCGGCCACGCTGTTTCAGCTGTTGGCGCTGTTCGGCGTGTTGCAGAACGAAGCGCTCAATGAGGAGCGAGGCTGGCTATTACCCGCCTGGGTGCTGACGCTTGTGTTGCCGCTGCTGGTGGCGGTGCTGTTGACGACACTGGGGAAAAGGCGGGGATGGCCGACGGTGTGCGCCGTCGGGGCTTTGGTGGCGACGATGGCCGCGTTGGCGGTGCTGTTGGCGTTGTGGGCGGCGTTTCCGCCCCAGGTGGCGGCGGACGGGGTTATCCGTGGGCTGACCGCCTGGCGACTGTTCTATCGCCATGGAATTTCTCTGCTGGCGGCGGTGCTGTTGGGGCTGGCTTCGGGCGCGCAATGGCGGGAAAATCGCCGCGCCTACCGGGCGGCGATGGCCGCAATGCAGGCGGCGACCGCAGGGGAGAGCACGCTGGGGCTTGGTGACTATGGTGCGCTGGTGGAGAGCGGCGTGGCGGAAAGACCCCGCCGTCTCAAGCGAAGCCTGCGTCCCCATCGAAAATAAACGGCGTCTTTTCTATCTGTATGCGCCTGTCATAGCGAACATAACAAAAACCCGTACAGACCTTCGAAAAAGAAGACTGTGCGGGTTCCTTTTTGCTTTTTCTCGAAAACATTGACTGAAATCGGTTAATCCTCCGGTGGGAGCATAGATTTCAGCGAAAGCAGATATTCGGAGGGAGTCATGCCGGAAATCTGCTTGAAATTGCGAGAGAAATAATGCACCGAGGAATAGCCCAGCGCCTGGGAAATTTCTGTGAAATTATATTTTTTCTCCCGGATGTACAGCTTGGCGCGGCTGATGCGTAGCTCCTGATAATAGCGGCTGATGCCATAGCCCACCCGCTTTTGAAACAGCTTTTGCAGGGTGGATTTGCTGACGCAAAACTCCTGGCATAGCTCCTCCATGGACACATTATCGGTTACATGCTTCTCCAGATAGGCGCACACCCGTTGCAGCAGGGCATCATTGCGGCTCTCCTGTAATGCCCGGAGCGCCAGCGGCTCCGGGGCCGGCTTTTGGCCGTTGCGGCGAATCAGCCCGATGAGCAGCTGCTCCAGATAGATTTGTATCATCTGCTCGCTTCCGAACAGGGCATCCTCCCGCCGCAGAAGCTGGGGGACAATCACATCGCCCAGAGGGCTGGAGAAGGCGGCCTTCGCTTCCTGCACGATTTCCGCCATTCGCTCTCGTTCCTGGGTTTCGCAGACGATGGGGTGCCCCGCCAGTGCATAGAGCATGGGGCAGTCGGAGGAGAAGGAAATGATGAAGGAGTTGGCGGTGCCCTTCGGACTGCATCGGATGTTGTGAAACTCCATGGGCTTGTGTAAAAACAGCTGGCCGGAGGGCAGGGATAGCTCCCGACTACCGGCGGTGATGATGGCCTCTCCCTTGTCGGCGTAGACCAGCTCCCAGAAATCGTGCACCTCACCGGCAAAGGTGAAGTCGATGGGATATTCATAATAATGGACGGAAATGATGGAATGGATGGGCACGGCCTGTTCCATTTTTGTCTTGACATACTCCATAAATACCACCTCACTGCTTGTATCATACTGACTTTTGCAGAAAAAAGCAAGCGTTTTTACGGGAAAACGCAAAAAAGCGCAAATTTTTGGGAATTTTTCAAACTTTTGTCGAAGTGCTTGCACTTTTCGGTCGAGTTTTTGCTAAAATGCGCTTTTTGAGGAAATCTACGAAAAAAAGGGACGAGGCGCCGTCGAGAGTGCAATTTTTTCTTTTTAATTTGCATAAAATCGGGATGAATTTTGAAAAAGCCGAAAAAAGATAAGGAAATTGAATTTTCCAAAATTATTTCTTGCATTTCCGCAGAAGATCTGCTATACTGGAAACTAGAATCGGGCGGAATTGTATCTGCACGAGAAATTTTGAAGGATGGGAGCGGTTATCTATGACTTATGTGGAACGCGTGCTGGAGGAATTGAAGGAGCGCTATGCCGAGCAGAAGGAGTTTTTGCAGGCGGCGACCGAGGTGCTTCATTCTTTGCAGCCGGTGATTGACGCACACCCCGAATATGAAGCCGCCGGTCTGCTGGAGCGGCTGGTGGAGCCGGAGCGGGCGATTCTTTTCCGCGTCCCCTGGGTGGACGACGCCGGAAAGACCCAAGTGAACCGGGGCTATCGGGTGCAGTTCAACTCGGCCATCGGCCCATATAAGGGCGGAATTCGCCTGCACCCCTCGGTGAATCTGGGCATTATCAAATTTCTCGGCTTTGAGCAGATCTTCAAAAACTCCCTCACCGGCCTGCCCATCGGCGGCGGCAAGGGCGGCAGTGATTTCGACCCGAAGGGGAAATCCGATCGAGAAATCATGGCCTTCTGCCAGAGCTTTATGACGGAGCTGTTCCGGCATATCGGCGCCGACACGGATGTGCCCGCCGGAGACATCGGTGTCGGCGGCCGGGAAATTGGCTATCTTTTCGGCCAGTATAAGCGCCTGCAAAACCGCTATGAGGGCGTTTTGACCGGAAAGGGCCTGACCTATGGCGGTTCTCTGGCCCGCACCCAGGCCACCGGCTACGGTCTGGTTTATTTCACCGAGGAAATGCTGAAGGTGAAGGGCGATTCTCTGAAGGGGAAAACGGTGGCGGTTTCCGGCGCCGGAAATGTGGCTATCTATGCGGTGGAAAAGGCTCAGCAGCTGGGCGCAAAGGTGGTCACCGTCAGCGACTCTACCGGTTGGGTGTATGACGCCGAAGGTATCGACCTGGCCGCTTTGAAGGAAATCAAGGAGGTCAAGCGGGCGCGTCTGACCGAATACAAGAGCTATCGTCCCTCCGCGGAATATCATGAGGGCCGGGGCGTGTGGAGCGTTCCCTGCGATGTGGCGTTGCCCTGTGCGACCCAGAACGAGCTTCTGCTGGAGGATGCGCAGACGCTGGTGAAGAACGGTGTGCGCTATGTGGCGGAGGGTGCGAATATGCCCACTACTCTGGAGGCCACCGAATATCTGCAGAAAAACGGGGTCGTTTTCGCCCCCGGAAAGGCGGCCAACGCCGGCGGCGTGGCCACCTCCGCGCTGGAGATGAGCCAGAACAGCATGCGGCTGAGCTGGAGCTTCGACGAGGTGGATGCGAAGCTACATGACATCATGGTGGGCATCCATAAAAGCGCCTATGCGGCGGCAAAGGAATATGGCTGTGAGGGCAATTATGTGATGGGCGCCAACATCGCTGGCTTCCAGAAGGTGGCCGAGGCCATGATGGCTCAGGGCGTGGTATAAGCAGTGGTATAAGCAAAAGCAAAAAGCAAAACGGGGCGCAGACGCTGTAATTTCAGCCGTCTGCGCCCGTTCTTTTGGTTTCACGCGGTTATTGGGGGCTTTTTTCTTTTTCCTTGGCGGGGAACAGCAGGGAAATGCACCAGACCCCGGCCAGCGCCACCACGGTATATACGACGCGCGCCCACAGCGTTCCGGCTCCGCCGAAGATCCAGGCGACCAAATCGAACTGGAACAGGCCGATGCACCCCCAGTTGAGGGCGCCGATGATGGTGAGAATCAACGCAACGGTGTTCATGCCGAGCCTCCTTTCTGAAGGATGTCTGAAAAAAGTGTGCCCCGTTGGGGCGATGGATATACCTGCGGCGGCGAAAAAAGAAAATGCGGGGATTTTTAGTTGATTTTTGCCCGGTAGTATGGTACTATAATGTATACAATGTACGCAACAAACACGGGAACAGAACAGGAGGGCTTCTTTATGCGCGCGGTGATAACGGTGGTCGGCCGGGATGCGGTCGGAATTTTGGCGAAGGTGTCGAGTCGGTGCAGTGCCCATCGGCTGAATGTGATTGAGGTGACCCAGTCGATTTTGCAGGATTTGTTTGCGATGATTATGCTGGTGGAAATCAGCGAGAGCGATATCCCCTTCACCCAGATTGTGGACGAAATGACCGCTCTGGGACAGGAGAACGGCTTGGAAATTCACTGTATGCACGAAAACATTTTCAACGCTATGCACACGATTTGAGGAGCGGGGCATGATAAACACAAACAACATTTTAGAAACCATCACTATGATCCAGGACGAAAATCTGGATGTGCGCACCATCACCATGGGGATTTCGCTGTTGGATTGCTGTGACAGCTCCGTGGAGCGGATGTGCGCGCGGGTGTATGATAAAATCACCCGCAGTGCGGAGCACCTGGTGGAAACAGGCGAAAGCATCGAGAAGGAGCTGGGGATTCCCATCGTCAACAAGCGTATTTCCGTGACGCCGGCGGCGCTGGTGCTGGCCGGCTGTGAAAACAGGGATGCGGTGCGGCTGGCTCATACGCTGGAGCGGGCGGCGCAGACCTGCGGTGTGAACTTTCTCGGCGGCTTTTCCGCACTGGTGCAAAAGGGCTTCGCGACCGGTGACCGGGAGCTGATTGAGGCGATTCCCCAGGCGCTGGCGGAAACGGAACATGTCTGCGCTTCGGTGAATGTTGGCTCCACGAAGGCGGGCATCAACATGGACGCGGTGGCGCTGATGGGACGCGTGGTGCGTCAGGCGGCGGAGGCCACCGCCGACCGGGGCTGTATCGGCCCGGCGAAGCTGGTTGTACTGTGCAACGCGCCGGAGGATAACCCCTTCATGGCCGGCGCCTTCCATGGCGTGGGCGAGCCGGATCGGGTGATCAATGTGGGCGTGTCCGGGCCGGGCGTGGTGCGAGCGGCGCTGGCGAAGGCCGGCCCGGATGTGGATTTGGGCCAGGTTGCCGAGCTCATCAAAAAAACTGCATTCAAAATCACCCGCATGGGTCAGCTGGTGGCTCAGGAGGCCTCGGCCCGGCTGGGTGTGCCCTTCGGGATCGTGGATTTGTCTCTTGCTCCCACGCCAGCGGTGGGCGACTCCGTGGCGCATATTCTGGAGGAAATCGGCCTGTCCCAGTGCGGCGCCCATGGCACGACGGCGGCGCTGGCGATGCTCAACGACGCGGTGAAGAAGGGCGGCGTGATGGCCTCCTCCCATGTGGGCGGCTTGTCTGGCGCGTTTATCCCGGTGACAGAGGACGCGGGGATGATTGACGCTGCGCGCACGGGCTGTCTGACCATCGAAAAGCTGGAGGCGATGACCTCGGTTTGCTCGGTGGGGCTGGATATGATCAACATCCCCGGCGACACGCCGGCGGAGGTGATTTCGGCGATCATTGCGGACGAAGCCGCCATCGGTATGGTGAACGGAAAAACGACAGCGGTGCGGGTGATTCCTGCCATCGGGAAAAAGGTGGGCGAGGAGCTGAGCTTCGGCGGTCTGCTGGGCGAAGGCCCGGTGATGCCCCTCAACGAGGCGTCGCCGGCGGTGTTCATCCATCGAGGCGGCCGGATTCCGGCACCGATGCACAGCCTGAAAAACTGAAAAGGTATGCGAAAAGCCGCAGAGAAAAGCAACTTTTCCCTGCGGCTTTTGTGTGTCCCAAAGGTTGGATTTTGCGGTTTTGTGCCGGTGTATAAACCGTAAGGCTTTTGTTTTTTCGTAAAAAAATTTATTCCTTTGTATCTGACGGTGATAAACCCGGCCGGTTGGCGCAAACTGAAAAGGGGCTTTATGCTTCGGATGGACGGACGAGCAACGAAAAAAGTCCGCCTCTGCGGGGCAGAGACGGACTTCGGCTTGAGCGAAAATTATTCCTGACCGTAGAGGTTCATACGGAACAGCCGGGATTCATCCTCTTTGTTTTCGCAAACCACGGTGGCTTCTGCGATGGTGCCCTTGGAGATGGCGCCGGACAGCACCAACAGCTGGGTCAGCCGGCTCTTCAGGTTCAGCACATCGCCCTCGGCGGTTTTCAAAAACACCTCGCCTTGCGCCTCGGCCGCGAAGTTCATCAGCTTGCTGAAATCGAAATCATGAATCTGTACGCCTTCCATGGAAAAACGCCTCCTTGTTGTTCTGTTTGTTGATTACCCTTTCAGTATAGCCGATTTTGCGCCAAAAGGCAACCGGTTTTTTGCGTTTCCGGGGCTTCTTTTCGAAAATTTTACGAATTTTTTGGAGGATTTACAAAAGTTTCATAATTTCCTCTTGACAGAGAGGAAAAAGAGTGTTACCCTTACATTAGCACTCGGAGGCTGCGAGTGCTAATCCGGAAAGGAGATGCAGTTCATGGAACTGGACAGCCGCAAAGCAAAAATTCTGGCGCTGATTATTGAGTTCTATATAGAAACGGGCGAGCCCATTGGGTCGAAGGCGTTGGCAGAGCTTTTGGGAAACTGTGTGTCCCCGGCGACGATTCGAAACGATATGGCGGCGTTGACAGCTCTCGGCTATTTGGAGCAGCCCCACACCTCCGCCGGCCGTTTGCCCACGGCGCGAGCCTTTCGGGTGTATATCGACCAGCTGATGGATCGCCGCCCGTTGGCGGAGCAGGAGAAGAAGGAAATTGATGCCATGCTGGCGTCGGCGGCGGGCGATCCGCTCCAGCTTTTGGAGGATGCCTCCCGCGCTCTGGCCGATGTGACAGGGCTGGCCGCGGTGACAGCTCAGCCGGAGCAGACGGATTCCTGTATTCGCCGCATCGACATCATGCAGATGTCGCCCCGCAACATGGCGGTGGTGCTTGTGCCGGAAAACGGCACGCCTCGCACTCGGATGTGCCATTGTTCGCGGGACATTCCCGGACAGGTTTCGGTGGCGCTGGGGGATTTCCTCTCCCATCGGTTTTTGGACCGTCCTCTGTCCAGCGTGACGCTGGATTCGATTCAGCAGGTGCTGGCGGAGCTGGGGGATGCGGGCGCGGCGCTGGTGCCGGTGCTGTCCGCCTTTTATGGACTGGTGCAGGAATGTGCTTCCTCCGAGGTGATGCTGTCCGGTCAGATGAATTTGTTGCGCCACCCGGACTATGCTTTGGAAAACGCCCGCTCCCTGATGAGCTTTCTGGATGAGCGGAATAGGTTGAGTCATGTTTTGTCTCTACAGCCGGAGGACGGCTTGCAAATCGTGCTGGGAAGCGATAATCTGCCGGAGCTGAACGGCTCCAGCATCATCACCACCCACTATTCGCTGGGTCAGCGCGGCCAGGGAACCATCGGTATCATCGGCCCCTTGCGCATGAATTATGCCGACACCATTCCCCGGATTGAATATTTCGCCAACGCCATCGGGAAGCTTCTCTCGGAGCTTTTCGACGACGAAGGTTAAGGAGGGCAACACCAATGGAAAAAGAAAACACCGCTCCCGTGGAACAAGAGCTGGAGGAAGCGGCGCCGGTGCCGGAAGCGTCGTCTGCGCCGGAGAAAACGGAGAAAAAGGCGTCCGGGAAGGCGGAAAAGCGCATGGTTGCGCTGGAAGCGAAGCTGGAGGCGATGGAAAAGGAGCTGGCGGAAACCAAGGACCAGTATCAGCGGATGCTGGCGGAATACGCCAACTATAAGCGGCGCACCGACCAGGAAAAGCAGCAAATCGGCCAGTTCACGAAGGCGGAGCTGCTGACTGGGCTGTTGACGAGCCTGGACAACATGGACAAGGCGGTGGCGGCCCCCGCCGGGGAGGAATACAAAACCGGCGTGGATATGGTGATGCGCCAGTTCCGCCAGGCGCTGGAGGCGCTGGGGCTGGAGGAAATTCCGGCTCTGCATGAGCCCTTCGACCCCAATGTGCATAATGCGGTTATGCGGGAGGACGCCGACGGCGTGGAGCCGGAGACGGTGACCCAGGTGTTCCAGACGGGCTATCGCTTGGGCGAGCGGGTGCTGCGCCCGGCCATGGTGAAGGTGGCCAACTGACCATTCGGCTGACGCGGGGCGTGCGCCCCGGTTGGATATAAAAAAGGGTAATTTCATACACAATTTATTGGAGGTATGCTTTATGGCTAAGATTATTGGTATTGACTTGGGTACAACGAATTCCTGCGTGGCGGTGATCGAGGGCGGCGAGTCCGTCGTCATCCCCAACGCCGAGGGTGCACGCACCACGCCCTCTGTGGTGGCGTTCAAAAAGGACGGCGAGCGGGTTGTCGGTCGTGTGGCGAAGCAGCAGGCGGTGTCGGCTCCCGACCGTACCATCTCGTCCATCAAGCGGGACATGGGCACCGACCGGAAGGTCACCATCGACGACAAGGCGTATACGCCCCAGGAAATCTCGGCGATGATTTTGACGAAGCTGAAGCAGGACGCGGAGGCCTATCTGGGCGACAAGGTGACCGAGGCGGTCATCACCGTGCCCGCCTATTTCACGGACGCCCAGCGGCAGGCGACCAAGGATGCCGGTAAAATCGCCGGCATGGAGGTCAAGCGCATTATCAACGAGCCGACGGCGGCGGCGCTGGCCTATGGCATCGACAAGGGCGCGGATCAGAAAATCATGGTGTATGACCTGGGCGGCGGCACCTTCGATGTGTCCATCATCGAAATGGGCGACGGCGTGCAGGAGGTGTTGGCTACCGCCGGTAACAACCGCCTGGGCGGCGACGACTTCGACCAGAAAATCGTGGAATGGCTGATCGCCGGCTTCAAGGCGGAGACCGGTGTGGATTTGAACAACGACAAGATGGCGCTGCAGCGTCTGCGCGAGGCGGCGGAGAAGGCGAAGATCGAGCTGTCCGGCTCTACCAGCAGCAGCATCAACCTGCCCTTCATCACGGCGGATGCCACCGGCCCGAAGCATTTGGATATGACCCTCACCCGTGCGAAGTTCAACGAGCTGACGGCGTCCTTGGTGGAGGCTACGATGGTGCCGGTGCGTCAGGCGCTGAGCGACTCCGGCCTGTCCGCTTCGGAAATCGACAAGGTTCTGCTGGTGGGCGGCTCTACCCGCATCCCGGCTGTGCAGGAGGCTGTGCAGAAGTTCATGGGCAAGGAGCCCTTCAAGGGCATCAACCCCGACGAGTGCGTGGCCATGGGCGCGGCGCTGCAGGGCGGCGTGCTGGGCGGCGAGGTCAAGGGCCTGCTGCTGCTGGATGTGACGCCTCTGTCTCTGGGCGTGGAAACCATGGGCGGTGTGATGACGAAGGTTATCGAGCGCAACACCACCATCCCTACCAAAAAGAGCCAGATTTTCTCCACCGCCGTGGACAATCAGCCCTCTGTGGAAATTCATGTGCTCCAGGGCGAGCGTGAATTCGCGAAGGATAACAAGACGCTGGGTATGTTCCATCTGGATGGAATTGCTCCCGCCCGTCGCGGTGTGCCGCAGATCGAGGTTACCTTTGACATCGACGCCAACGGCATCGTGAATGTGTCCGCGAAGGATTTGGGCACCGGTGCGGAGCAGCATATCACCATCACCTCCAACACCAATATGTCCAAGGAGGACGTGGAAAAAGCGGTGAAGGAAGCCGAGCAGTATGCCAGCGAGGATAAGGCGCGCCGCGAGGCGGTGGACGCCCGCAACAACGCCGACCAGCTGGTGTATCAGTGCGAGAAAACCATGGAGGAGCTGGGCGACAAGCTGGACGCCGCGGACAAGGCCGACCTGCAGACGAAGCTGGATGCCCTCAAGGAAGCGCTGAAGGGCGAGGACATTGAGGCCGTCAAGGCAAAGCAGGAAGAACTGACGAAGGTCTTCTATGCGGTCAGCGAAAAGGTGTATCAGGCAAACGCGCCCCAGGATGGCGCTGCTGGCCCGGCGCCGGATGCGGGAACTGCTCCGGACGGAGACGGCTATTATAACGGCAACGTGCAATAAGGGTTGCTGAAAATCCCGGAGCCACCGCACCCTTTGCGGCGGCTCCGGATTTTCGGATTTTTGGCGGGAGGACAGAGCTATGGCAGACAAGCGTGATTATTATGAGGTACTGGGCGTTCAAAAGGGTGCCTCGGAGGAGGAAATCAAAAAGGGCTATCGCAAGATGGCGAAAAAATATCACCCGGATTTGAATCCCGGCGACCAGGCCGCTGAAGCCAGCTTCAAAGAGGTGAACGAGGCATACGAGGTGCTGTCTGACCCGAAGAAGAAGGCGCTTTATGACCAATACGGTCATGCGGGTGTGGACCCCAATTTCGGGGGCGGTGGCTTCGGCGGCGATGTGGATTTTGGCGATTTGGGAGACATTTTCTCCTCCTTCTTTGGGGGAGGCTTCGGCGGCGGTCGCCGCCAGGATCCCAATGCCCCACGGCGGGGCGGCGATGCGGCGGTTTCTGTCATTCTTTCCTTCGAGGAGGCCGCCAAGGGCTGTAAAAAGAAGGTGAATGTCCAGCGGGTGTGCACCTGCTCGGATTGTGGCGGAAGCGGAGCGAAGAAGGGCACCGCGCCGAAAACCTGTCCGGATTGCGGCGGCCGGGGACAGGTGGCTCATAACCAGCGCACCCCCTTCGGCGTTGTGCAGACGCAGAGCACCTGTTCCCATTGTCGCGGCCGGGGACAAATTGTGGATTCTCCCTGCCCCACCTGTGGCGGCCAGGGACGGATTCGCCGCACCGAGGAAATGGGTATCAACATCCCTGCCGGTATCAACGAAGGCCAGGTCATCAGCATCCCCGGAAGGGGCAACGCGGGACAAAACGGCGGCCCGGCCGGCGATTTGCAGGTGGAGGTTTCTGTGCGTCCCCATCCGCTGTTTGAGCGGGACGGCTTTAACATCTGGTATGAAATGCCCATTACCTATGCCCAGGCCGCTTTGGGCGCCCAGGTGGAGGTGCCAACCCTGGACGGGAAGGTGGAATTCACCATCAAGGAGGGAACCCAGCCCGGCGATGTGCAACGCATCAAGGGCAAGGGAATTCCCTATCTCAACGGCCGCGGCACCGGCGATTTGCTGTTGAAAATCGTGGTGGAGGTTCCGCGGGGGCTGAATTCCGATCAGAAGAAGCTGTTGGAGAAATTCGAAAGCTCCACCGGGGAGAAAAATTATCAAAAGCGCCGTTCCTTCTTTGAAAAGCTCAAGCAGGGCTTTCATTGAGCGGCGAAAAAGGCAAAAAACCGAAGCGACACCGGCCGCAAAGCGGCCGGTGTCGCTTTTTTGCGGTTTCTTTGCTGATTCTTTGCCGAAAATGCGATATACTACCGAAGGAAATGCAAAAAGCAGAAAATTGGGAAATTCAGGGAATTTCCCGCGGAAAGAAATGGAGGAACAGAATGAGCTTTCTGGAATTTTTTCGCCAGATGCTGAGCAGTCCCATGCTGACCGTGTCCACCCTGTTGACGCTCGGCGTGATTCTGGTCAACGGCTGGACCGATGCGCCCAATGCCATCGCAACCTGCGTCTCCACCCGTGCCATCGGGGTGCGCAAGGCGATTATCATGGCGGCGGTGTTCAACTTTTTAGGTGTTTTGGTGATGACATCCGTTAACGCCTCGGTGGCCTTCACCATCTATAACATGGTGGATTTCGGCGGCGACTCACAGCTGGCGCTGATTGCCCTGTGTGCGGCCATGGCCGCGATTGTGATATGGGCGACAGCCGCCTGGTATTTCGGCATCCCGACCAGCGAAAGTCACGCCCTCATCGCCGGTGTTTCCGGCGCCGCGGTAGCGATTCAAAACAGCTTTTCCGGCATCAACCCGAAGGAATGGGTGAAGGTGATTTACGGAATTCTGCTGTCCACGGTTTTGGGCTTTGTGCTTGGCTTTTTGTCGTCGAAGCTGACGGTTTTGCTGTTCCGCAACCGCAGCCGGCTGAAATCCGAGCGCTTCTTTTCCGGGGCGCAGGTGGCCGGCGGCGCGGCCATGGCCTTCATGCATGGTGCCCAGGACGGACAGAAGTTTATGGCGATTTTCCTTTTGGGCGCCGCCATGGCCAACGGACAAGCCACCACCAGCTTTTCTGTGCCGATTTGGCTGATGGTGCTCTGCTCTGCGGTGATGGGGCTGGGCACCTCCATCGGTGGCTATCGGATCATCAAATCGGTGGGGATGGACATGGTGAAGCTGAAGCCCTATCAGGGCTTCGCGGCGGATTTTTCCGCGACGCTGTGTCTGCTTCTTTCCTCTCTGACCGGAATTCCGGTGAGCACAACCCACACGAAAACCACCGCTATCATGGGGGTGGGGGCTGCCCGGCGCATGAGTAATGTCAACTGGAGCGTGGTGAAGGAGCTGGTGCTCACCTGGGTGTTCACCTTCCCCGGCTGCGGCCTGCTGGGCTTTGGAATGGCGAAGCTGTTTTTATTGATTTTTGCATAAGGAGAGAAAAACAATGGCGAAAAAGGGAAACAATTATTTTGAGCTGATTCAGAAGCAAACGGCCTATTGCGTGGAGGCCTCTGACCTGCTGGAGGAAATTCTGTGCAAATTCAATCCGGACAGCGTGGGCGCCTATCGGGCGAGGATGCACGAAATCGAGCAAAGCGCCGACAGCGTGCACCACGATATTCTGAACCGCCTGTCCACGGAATTCATCACCCCCATCGACCAGGAGGACATTTTGCATCTGGTGCAAATCATCGACGACATCACCGATGGTTTGGATGAGGTGATTTTGGACATTTATATGTATCGGGTGGAGCATATCCCGGAGAAAACAGCAGAGCTGTCCCAGATGGTGAACCGCTGTGTGCGGGCGTTGCAGGAGACTGTCGATGAGTTGAAGAATTTCAAAAAGCCGGAGACACTGCGCGCCCGGCTGGTGACGGTCAACGACATCGAGGGCGAGGCTGACGAGCTGTATACCGATGCGATGTATCGCCTGTTCGGATCGGAGGCGGCCACGAAGGAGCTGTTGGCCAGCCGCGCCATTTATGAGGGGCTGGAGGATTGCTGCGATTTGTGCGAGCACGCCGCCGATGTGATCACCCAGGTGATTATCAAAAACACCTGACTTTTCTCAAAACCGAAAATCCCCCCGCGGCTCACAAGAGTCACGGGGGATTTTTTTGCTGCATAGGACTCAGACGGAGAGAGGCTGGCCGTTGACGAAAATGCTGGTGATGGAAATATGCTCACAGGGGTCGGTGCCCGGCTCATTGGTGACATCCATGCGGATGATAGGCTTTCCGTCTGCCAGAGGAAGCCCTTCATCATAATAGACCCGGATGTTGTCCACTGTCACATGATGGATGAGGCGGGAGCGCACGCCGGTCAAATCCAACCGTTCGTCCAGTGGCGAAATTCCCCATGCTGCCATGTTTTCCGGGGTGCGGAAGGGGGTGTTTCGCAGGAGCAGAAGGGAGGGAAGCGCTATTTGGTCGGTGGCGGCATACACCATGTTGTCGGAGGCCTGATATACCTCCGGGGTGTCAAAGGCGTTGAATTCTACCCGGATGTCCTGAAAGGTCACATGATGAATCTCGGCGCAGTCGCCGTTGCTGATGTCCAGCGCAATGCATCCGCCTCGGAGGATGTCGCAGTCGCGGAAGGCGATGTGGCTGTATTCCCGGCAGGCGGTTTCGATGCCCAGCTCACAGCAACGGCCCCAGTCGCACCACAGGGCACAGTCCTCCACCAGAATGTCCCGGTTGTCCAGATGGCAATGGCTGTCCACACCCTTGATAACGAGGGTGTCGTCGAAGGAATGGATGAAGCTGTGGTGCACGGTCACCCGCTGGGAGTTGACGATGTCGATGCCGTCGGTGTTATAGCGCCATTGGCCGAAAATCTGGATGCCGTCCAGCAGAACATCCGCACAGCCGAAGAGGCTCAAGCACCAGATGGCGGAATTGGTCATCCCGACGCCCTCTATCGTGATGCCGCGACAGTCATAGAATTTCATGTTTCCGTTGATATAGCGGTCATAACATTCGTTGCCGGTGCGCTCCTCATGGCTGTCATCCAGTAGTCCGTTGCCGAAAATACGGATGTTTTCGGCGCCTTCGGCAAAAACACAGCCATAGACTAGCGCGTCACGGTCAATATACAGGCTTTCGTTGCTGTTCAATGTGATTTTTCCAGGAAAATGGATGCCGGGCCCGAAATAATAGGTCACATTCTCCGGCGCCGGCGCGGAAATCGGCTTTGAATAGAAAATATATAGACAGTGGTGATAGCTGTCCCCCTCCAGCACGAAGAAGCCGGGCTTTTCCAGCGTGAAGCGCACCCCATCGGCGGTTTCGGTCAGGGGAATATTTTTCGAATAGGGCTTCAGCCGCAGGATGCTGTGAGGCAACAGAGCTTGGATGTCCAGTGTGATGGTTTCGTCCCCCACCAATCGGACGAAGGAGGCGGTTTCTGCCTGGTCAACGGGGCGCTGATGCCCCGGCCAAATCCGATTGAAAGGGAATTTCGAGATTTGACAGGTGTATACGGGGATGTCCTCGCTCCGCACTGTCACCCGATAGTCAGCGGACAGCGGCCGCTTATAGGGATAGAAGGTGTCCTGCCCTTGATAGACGAATTTGGAATAAGCAAACATAAAAGAACCTCTTTATAGTGATGTTTTTCTCCGGCGAAGCGGGGAGCAAAGCCGGATTTTCGATTTTTATAAAAACAGCAGAGTTCCGACGAAGCAGAGCGCCATGCTCCAAAACAGCCGCGCCGACAGCTTTTCACGGAACAGGAGAACTCCGGCCAGCGCGGACAAAAGGATGGTCAGCCCGGTGTTGAAGGGATAGAGCACAGAGGCCGGGAGCGTCACCGCTATTGTCAGCTGGAGCAAGGAAAAAAGCCCGCTCATGCCCGCCGAGGCAGCGGCCAGCCCTGGCGCCTTCCAGCGGGAGACCGGTGTGGCGGGTTGGGTTCGGTGACTTCGTTCCCGCAACCAGAAGAGGAGAAACAGCGCCCCCGCCAGCCCCGCCTTGAACAGCCCCTGGAGCTGGATGAATTCCACGGTGCTCACCATGGCGTATTGGGTGTTGCTTTGGTGCAGCTTCGAGGTGATGCTGGTGCAGCCGTTGAGAACGAACACGGCGAGGCACAGCAGTAGCTGGCGGCGGTTCAGCCGCGCGCCCCGCTCCCCGGACAGAAAAACGCCGACGAGCATCACCAGTATTCCCGCCAGCCGCACCCAACGAAAGGGCTCGTCCAGAAAAAGCAGGCCGAACACATAGGGAAGGGTCATGCCGCCGGTCATCAGAAACAGGGTATACATGGCCATCGTCCCCGACCGGAGCAGGCGGAAGCCGAGAATGTTATACGCCATGACAAAGGTGTTCATTAGCCCCGCCATAATCAGCGAGAAGGGGGTGCAGCGAAAAACAAAGCCGTTGCCAGCCCAAAAAAGCAACGCTAGAAACAGCCCCAAAAGGGCGTTGAAGCCGAAGGTCGCCTTCGAGCCTGTCCCATATAGTCGCTGATACACCTTGTTCAGCGAAAAATCCAACGCCAACAGCAATGAGCCGAAGGCCAACGCCAAATATTCCATCGAACCCCTCTTTTCGCCCCTATTATACTCCGATTTTTCCGGGAATACTATTGACTTTTCGTCAAAAAATATGCTAAAATCCACACCGAGGTGACGAATATGAACAGTCAAATCATTTCCTTCGACGGTGTGTTCCCCTTCTGGATTCGCACCGCTTATGTGGCTATTGATTCGAAATCGCCCCTGAATACCCAGCATAGCCATATTCATGAGGAATGTGAGATTTATATCAATGTCAGCGGCGATGTTTCCTTCGCCGTAGAGGGGACGGTGTATCCGCTGGTGTCCGGGAACGCGATTCTCACTCGCCCCGGCGAATATCATCATTGTATTTATCACAGTGAGAAGCCCCATCGGCATTTTTGGATTTTGTTTTCCTGCGGAGGGAATGAGCCGCTTTTGGATTTGTTTTTTCAGCGACCGCTGGGGAAAAACAACCTGATTTCCTTCACCTCCGACCAGTCGAAGGAGCTGTTTTCCGTTTGCTTTCAGCTGGCGGGGCTGGCGGACTCCTGTGCCGATGGAGAGATGAGCGCGGCGGAGCGCTATCGGCTGTTTTTCGCCCTTTTGAGCCTGCTGCAAAAGGGGCAGGTGTTGGACGCCCCCCAAAGTCGGGAAAACAGCAGTTTGGTGCGGGCGGTGAATTATATCAACGGCCATTTGGGGGAGCGGCTGTCGGTGGCGCTGTTGGCGCGGGAGTGCAACACCAGCGTTACCACGCTGGAACGCCAGTTCACCCAGTCGCTGAGCATCACCCCCACCGGATATATCCAGAAAAAGCGTCTTGCCTATGGAGCGCGGCTGTTGTCGCAGGGGGAGAGCGTCACCGAGGCCGCCGCAAAAAGCGGCTTTTCGGACACCTCCTGCTTCATTTCCCGCTTCAAGGCTGTCTATAAAATCACGCCCCTGCAATACAAAAAATCCATCGCCGCGCCCCGTTGAGGGGGAGCCTTACGAAGGATGTGCGCGAAATCAAATTTGTGCACAAACGCAAATTTGCGCAGAGACTCAATTTTGCGCAGGCCCCCTGAAAAGCCTCCCTTGTGTAAAGGAAGGTGGCACAGCGGAGCTGTGACGGAGGGAGTGATGGTGTCTGCACAAGCCCAACTTTGTGCACAGGCTCCAAAAAGCTTCCTCGCGAAGGTTAAGTTGGACACGCCAATAAATAACACAAAATCCGGCCTGTGAGGATAACCACAGGTCGGATTTGCTGTTTTACGACCACCCGCCTAAAGAAGGAAAGCTTTTTGTTTGGTTTTCGCGGGGAAGCGTCCGCGCGTTTGCGCAAAATATTACAGTTTTGTACGCGAAAGGGGCGAGGATCCCGATTCAATCGCGGGTATAGCTACCCAAAAACTGACGGGTGCGCTCACTTTTTGGATCTTCGAAGACCTGCGCAGGGGTTCCCTCCTCCACAATCACGCCGCCGTCCATGAATACCACCCGGTCGGATACGGCGCGGGCGAAGGCCATCTCATGGGTGACAATCACCATGGTCATTTTTTCCTCCGCCAGCTGGCGAATCACCTTTAGCACCTCACCGGTCAGCTCCGGGTCCAGCGCTGAGGTCGGTTCGTCGAAAAAGAGAATTTCCGGCTGCATGGCCAGCGCCCGCACGATGGACACCCGTTGCTGTTGTCCGCCGGACAGCTGGCAGGGATAGGCATCCGCCTTGTTCGCCAGTCCCATTTTTTCCAAAAGGGCCATCACCTCCGCCTTCACCTGGCGGGCGGGGCGTCCCAAAACGGAAACCGGGGCATCCATGCAGTTTTTCAGCACCGTATAGTGGGGGAACAGATTGAAGCTTTGGAAAACCAGCCCGAACTGGCGGCGGAAGGGCTTCAAATCCCTGGTGTATACCGTGTGGCCGTCCGCGTCCATGGCGGCGCTTTCGCCCATATAGTCCAAGCTCCCTCGATCCAGCCGCTCCAGCAGGGTGGCGCAACGCAAAAGAGTGGATTTTCCACTTCCGGATGGGCCGATGATGGACACCACCTCGCCCTTGTCCACCGAGAGGGAAATGTCCTTGAGCACCTCCAGCTGTCCGAAGGATTTTCCCGCATGGGAAAGCTGCAGAATATTCATGGCTGTGTTTCTCCTCTCAACGATAATAGTCCAGCGACTTTTCCAGCTTTTGCATCCCGAAGGCCACCAGATAGTTGAAGATATAATAAAACAGCGCCGCCACGGCGAAGGCGATCATGCCGGGCGAATGGGGCGCCACCGCGATTTGCTTTGCTCTGGTGAACATCTCCACAAGCCCCAGCACAGAGGCGAGGGAGGTGTCCTTCACCAACGTGATGACCTCGTTCGTCACCGGCGGCACAACCTTTTTAATCATCTGTGGCAGGATGATTTTTCCGAAGGTTTGGACGCGGGTGTAGCCCAGCACCTGCGCCGCCTCGTATTGCCCCACCGGAATCGACTGGATGCCCGCCCGATAAATTTCGGCGAAATAGGCGGCATAGTTAACGGAAAAGGCCAAAATCGTGGCGATGAAGCGCCAGCCGGAGGGAACCATCAGCCCGAACAGCAGATTCGGACCGTAAAACACCACCATCAGCTGGAGCATCAGCGGCGTGCCCCGCATAACGGAAATATACACATTCACCAGCCAGCGCAGGGGGGCGCAACGGCTCACACGGCCGAAATAGACCAACAGCCCCAGCGGCAGGGAAAACACCAGCGTCAGCACGAAAATCAGCAGTGTTTGCACAAAGCCCTCGGCCAACAGCCCCACCATCGTCCAAAATGTCATCGTTCCTTCTCCGTTCTTTTCGCTTTTCGTTTTCGGGATTATTTCGGTTGTTTTGGTTTTTTCCGTTTTATCCGTCTGAAAGGGGACTGTCGCGCGCTTGGGGCGGCAGTCCCCTTTGAACTTATAGGTTGTAGATTATTTGCACAGAACCAGGCTGTCCAGCACCAGTCCATCGTCCACATAGCGCTTGGCGATGGTTTTCATGGTGCCATCTTTGGCGATGGCCAGAAGTTGCTCGTTCACCTTGTCCCGCATTTCGGTGTTCCCCTTGAGGAACGCGATGCCATATTGCTCGCGGGACACAAACTCGTCCAGAATCGTATAGTCGTCACCGGCCTCGTTCACCTGCTTGTTGGCGACGCCCTCGTCGGCGACCACCGCCGCGACCGTGCCCTGGTTCAGCTCCATGAAGCCCAGATTATAGTCGCCCAGCTGGACGATTTCCTGCAGGGAGGAGCTGAGCGCCGCGTTGTCCTGAAGGGCTTCGAGACCGGAGGAGGCGGTTTGCGCCATCACCTTTTTCCCAGCCAAATCCGCCAGCGTCTCGATGCCGGATTCCTTGGTGACGACCACCACGATTTTGTTGTCCGCATACAGCTCGGACCAGGTGTAGTCATCCTCCCGGCCCTGATAGGTGAAGCCGTTCCAGATGCAGTTGATGGAGCCATTCTTCAGCTCGGCGTCCTTGCTGTTCCAGTCGATGGGCCTCGCCTCGAACTCCCAGCCGAGTCGGTCGCAAACCTCCTTGGCGACCGCCAGGTCGAAGCCGTCATAGCTGCCGTCCTCTGCCACGAAGCCATAGGGCGGGAACTCCGCGTCGAAGCCGACAATCAGCTTTCGCTTTTTGTCGCCGGCGTCGTCGCAGGCGCACAGGCCGACCAGCATCAAAACCGCCAGTACCAGACAAAGAATCTTTTTCATTTTTCAACACTCCTTAACGCAATTTCGTTTCGTTGTTAGTATGATAGCACATTAGCGCGCTAAAGTAAAGGCTTTTTTTCAAAAAAATCCAGATTTCCCTCCGATTTGGCGAAAAGAATGAGAGAAAAGGCAGAAAAACGGGCGCTTTTGTACAATAATACGATAAAGCGGTCGAAAAAGGGAACAGGCGCCCCGATTTTCGGTCGGAGCGCCTGCGTTTTTCGCGAAATCGGCGGAGATTATTGCTTTTTCAGTGCCACCTGATAGAATTTCGTATCGAAAACGAAGTTCCCACCGGTGAGGGTCAGTTCGCCCTTCGCGCGGTCATAGCGCATTTGCAGGGTGGCGCCGGTTTCGAGGGTGAGGGCGGTGGTGGTGAAGGCTTTGACGGCGCCGCCGTCGCCGTCACCGAGGCGGGCCTGATACCAAACTCCGTCACATCGGAACCAGTTGTCGGGGTTCGCCTGGATGTCGGCGAGCGCCGCCTCTTCGGTTCCAAAGAGATTTCCCTCCTCTTTCAGCACCGCCGGCAGAGCGGTTCCGCCGACATAGTTGTATTTGGCCTCGTCCTTCGTTAGCGTCAGCGTCAGCCGATAGGCACGGTCGCCGTCGAGGCGATAGCCCACATAGGTGCCATACAGGTCTGCCGCCGTGAGCGGCTTTTGGGTGGTTGTGGTTGTTGTGGTGGGCGGCGCCGTGGTGGTCGTGGTGGTGGCCTCTGTGGTGGTTGTGGTTTCCGCGGTGGCGGTGGTGACGGTTGTGCCGTTTTCGACGGTGTTCACCACCACCGTCGCGGTGATTTTCCGCTCCTCCAGCAGGGTCTCGGCCTTTTTCTCCGCCCGCTGTACCAGCGCGGCTGTGTCCACTGTTTTTTCGTCGCTGTCATCGGCGATTTTGATATCTAGCAGACCGCCCTCATGCAGGCGGCCGTTGTCCACGGCGGTACTCACCGCCGTTTCGATGGCGGTTTCCAAATCCAGACCGACGAAGTTGATGCTTGCATAGTCCTCCTTGGCATCCTCGTTGTCGAAGGCCACCGAAACAACCTGATCGTTCTCATCCATATACAGGGTGAGCTGTGGGTTGATGGTGACCCTCACCGCGTAAAGGTGAGATACCGCAGCCGGATTCAACTTCTTTCCGTCGCAGGCACAAAGCCCCACGGTCATCACCAGTGCCAAAATCAGCGCTATCCATTTTTTCATGTAGAATTCCCCCTATTCTATATTATATGAAAAGCGGGCAAAACGCGAATTTTGCCCGCCCTTCTAACGCTATTGTATCGCGGATGAAAAACGCTGTCAAGCATTTTTTCATCACAGGGGGCTGCTTTTGAGGGTTAAACTGCGTCTTGTAACAGCTCTGCGTCTTGCAGCAGCTGCACAAATTGCTTCACATCGGCGGCTCCCTGTTCGGGAGCTACCTCATATTCCGCCAGCAGAGCCGCGGTCAGCGTTTCCTCGGTTTGCTCCTCCTGCAGGCATTTCCAGAGAAATGCCCCGGTTTCGTTGCAGGTGATGATGCCATGAAAATCCAGCGTCTGCTCGCCCACGGGGACGATGACGAATTTTTCCATCACGGGGCGCATCAAAAAGCCATCCTTCACTTTCATCGGGTTTGCTCCTCTTGTTTTTCAAAAATCCCGTCCCGTGCCACGTGGGCGGCGTTGGGGTTCATGGTGCAAAAGAGCTCATACAGCGGCACCTGCTCGGCCAGATGGCAGGTGAAATCCAGCATTTTTTCGCCCAGCGCCCGGTCATAGAAGGGGGCTGGGCATTGCCGGGTCAGCTCGCCCATGGCCTTCACCGGGTCCATGGAGGCGATGCGATCGGTTTCCCCTCGCCGCACGCACACGATGCCGCGCATGGGCACTCTTATGTTGTGGTTGAGGTCGGTTTTTCCGCTCCAAGGGGTCCCGTACATCCAGGTTTTTCCGTTTTCGAAGCGGATGGCCGGCTTGTCGTCGTTGACGACGGCGGTATCGCCGGGGAATTCCTGTCGCCACAGCCCGGTATGGGTGGATTTTCCCGTTCCGGAGTCGGCGGTGAAGGCCAGCCCCTGCCCCCGATAGGCTATGGCGGAGCTATGGAGCACGCCGGCGCCTAAAACGGAAAGCCGGTTGCGGAAGGCCTGACCGGTATAGATATATTCCAAATCCGTGAGGCTGAGGGTTTTGTGATAGGAGGTTTCGGTGAGAAAAAGCTCCATCTCCGAATAATCCCCGGTATAATAGAGGGCGATGGGGATGCATCCGCTTTTTGCTCGGGTGAAGCGCACGAACCGATTTTCGTCGGTTTGCAGAACGATTGTCCCGTTCCCCTGACACAGGAAAATGCCTGTCGGCTCGTCGATATTCGCCCGGCGCTCGCTGCGCAGAGACAACTGGGCCGGTTCGGGGCCGCCGTCCGCATATTCCTCCAGCCGTCGGTCAAAAAACTCCCGGTCGGCGCTTTCGATGTCCACCGGCAACCCGGCGATGCGATAGCTTGCCATAGGGTTCCTCCTTTTTAGGGTTAGCCCAGCTTTCCGCTTTTCGCTCCGGCCTTGCCGCCGGAGAAGCCGGCCAGGATGTTGCTCTCATAGGTGAAGGTCAGCGCGGCGCGGCGGCGTTGTCGCTTGAAGGCCAGCGAAACAAGCTCGTCCATGAGCTGGGAGAAGGGCATCCCCACCTCGTTCCAGAGATAGAAGGAGAGAGAGCCGGGGATGGTGTTGATTTCGTTGATCCAAAGCTCGCCCGTTTCCCGGTTGTTGAGAAAGTCGATGCGGGCGACGCCGAGACAGCCCAGCGCTCGGAAGGTGTCCACCGCCAGCTGTTGCACCCGCTCGGTCATGCCGTCGGGGAGGATGGCGGGGCATTGGCGCTGCAGGTCGGTCATGCCGGCGCTCTCGCCGGTCTTTTTGCCGCCCTTGAGATATTTGTCGCCGAAGGTGAGAATGTCCTCGGCATTGAGCGGCTCCTCGCAGGCGCTGGCCCGCGCGTTTTCCTCGTCACCCAAAACGGCGCAGTTGATTTCCCGCAGATGGGGCACCGCTCGCTCCACTAGCACCCGTCCGGAGAAGCTCACCGCCAAATCCAGCGCATCTACCAGGCTCGCCCGGTCCTTCGCCTTGGAAATGCCCACCGAGGAGCCGAGGTTCACCGGCTTGACAATCACCGGATACCCAATTTTTTCCTCGATTTTTTCCAGCACCTGCTGGCCGTCCACAGCATATTCCCGGCCGGAGAAGGACAGCGCCTCCAGCACCGGCAGTCCCGCCTGATGCAAAACGGCCTTCATGGCGAATTTATCCATTCCCAGGGCGGAGGCGGTTACATCGCAGGCGGCATAGGGGATGTTGAGCATCTCCAGCATTCCCATGAGGGTGCCGTCCTCCACATTGGTGCCGTGCACCACCGGGATCGCCACATCGAAGACGGCCATCCGGTTGTTGCCCAGCCGCTTGGCCGGGTGACGCCACAGCTCCACGCAGTCGCCGGCTGCCACCGGCACCACCCGCGTCGCCGCGGCGAGACAGGCGGACATATCCCGAAAGCTGTGCACCTTGCGCAGAGAATCGCCCACATACAGGGCGTTATCCTTGGCGATATACACCGGGAAAGCCTCATATTTTTCCGGGTTCAGCGCCTGCAAGGCCTGCAATCCGGAGATGATGGACACCTCATGCTCCACGCTGTGTCCACCGAACAGAACCGCTACTCTGGTTTTCATATACCCGTGCCCTCCTCAAAAATTATCCGGAAGATCGTTTTCCAACAGGACGATGCGCTGTTCTGCGGCGGGGAGCTGGCGCAAAAGTGCAAGTCCCGTCTGCAAATCCGTGGCCACCAGCACTCGCTCCGGGGGGAAGCCGGCGGAGAGCAACCCCTCCTTCAAAGGGGGCGCCTGGCGCTCGCCGATGAGCACTGCCCAGTCGCACCGACTGGCCGCATAGGCGCCCAGCTCCCGGTTGAGCCGCTCCTGTTCCTCGCCCAGCTCCACCATGCCGGGGGTCACCAGCACCCGCTGGGCGTCGAAGGCGGCCAGGGTGTCCAGCGCACTGCGGAAGCCGGTTGGGTTGGAATTATAGGCGTCGTCGATATAGCCGTTGGCCAACAGCTGAAGCCGGTGCTCCACTGGCTGAAGCATCCGCACCGAATACACCATTTCCTGCAGAGGAATTCCAAGCGTATGTGCCAGCGCCAGACAGCCGGCCAGATTTTGCACATTATGGGCGCCCAAAAGGCGGGTTGTATACGCACAGCTCTCTCCGTTGGGCGCGGTCAGCAGGAAGCGACAGCCGTGGCTGTCCACGGAAATGTCGCTGTAGCGATAGTCGGCACCGCTGTCCGGGCCGCCATAGGAGACCGTCGGGGCGGTCACCGGCTGACGGCGGATATGTGGGTTGTCATAGTTGAGCACGGCGCGCCCGTCAGCGGGTAACGCCTCCACCAGCTCGAATTTCGTGTGGATGATGTTCTCTACTGTGCCGAAGGTTTCCAGATGCTGTTCGCCGATGGAGGTGAGAATTCCGTAGGTGGGATGCACAAGGCGGCAGATTTCCGCCACATCCCCCGGATTTTTTGCTCCCATCTCGGCAATGAAAATCTGATGGGAGGGGCGCAGCTGTTCTCGTACCGTGCGCACCACGCCCATGGTGGTGTTATAGCTTCCCGGCGTCATCAGCACATTATAGCGGGTGCTCAACAGCGCCGCCAAAAAGGTTTTCACGCTGGTTTTTCCATAGCTCCCGGTGACGCCGATGACCGTCAGTTCCGGCATTTCCTTCAGCCGCTTTTCCGCGTCCCGCACATAGCCGTCGGAAATATGCTTTTCCAGCGGCTGGTTGATATAATTGGCGGCGCCCACCCAAATCCAAATGATCATTTGGCTCAAGCCGATGAGGCCCAGCCCCCGCATGGGGAGGGTGAACCAGCCGATGCCGAGAATGGCTGCCAATAGCAGTCCCTCGGTGGCAAACAGCCGCCAAACCCGGTGGGTGAGCACCAGCGGCTTTTTGGCCTTTTTCGGCCAGTTGAGCAGAGCGGTGAGGGTCAAAAGGCCGGCGGCGATGGCGTATAGCGCCCAGTTGGGCATCCGATTATGCAGCCAAAGGGTGAACACGCAGAGAAATGGAAGCAGCCGGGTCACCGTCACCAGCTTTTTGTCGTTGTCGGTGCACCACTTTTTATACCGCTCCGGGCGATAGGAGTTGAGCTGCAGCATATGGGTGAAATACACCGCCTGCACTCCGTAATTCAAGGTCGCCGCCGCCATCAGCAGCCAACGCATCCAAATATCCATTGTTATTCACACGCTCCTTCGTCGGTATCAAGACCGGGGCTTCAAAAAGGAATCCAGCACCCGGCGGCAAAGCGGCCATTGCTGGGCGAAAGCGAAATGCCCCGCGTCGGGGAGCACCACCAGTCCGGCGTCCGGGATGGACTGCTCCATGCGCCGTCCGTCCGCCAGGGGGGTGGCGGTGTCCTTTTCTCCCCAAATCAGCAAAACCGACGCCTCCACGCGGGGGAGAAGGGGCGTCAAATCCTCGTTGATACAGCGCACCATGGTTTGGCGCAGAATGGGGCTGGCCGCCTGATAATCCGTCGAGCCTTGCCGGTGGCGGGCGTTCTCCACGGCATCGGGCCAAATGCGGCGCACACCGGGCAGGGAGAAAAACTGCTTTATGGCCTTATAGCTATATACCTTCGCATAATAGCCCGGTCCCCGCTTCGGCCGAATTCCGGCGGCGTCCATGAACACCGCCCGTTCCACGGTCAGCGGCACCGGCCGCCGCGCCAACAGCTTTATGCTGATGCGGCCGCCGAAGGAATGATTCATGAGCACCACTCTGGACAGCTCCAGCTTTTCGGCAAAGGCCAGCGTCCATTCCACATAGTCGTCCACATACCAGGGAGTAGGTGGCTCGGCGGTTTCACCGAAGCCTGGCAAATCCGGCGCTACCACCCGGCAATAGCCGGACAAATGCTCCAGCAGCAGCCGGTAGGTGGCCGCCGGGGCGCCCCATCCGTGGAGAAACAGCACCACGGGCTTATGCTCCCGGTTTTCCGGGTCGGAATCGTAATAGGCTGTGCGCAGCCCCTGCACGGTGACAGTCAAAATGCGGCTTCTCCTTTCGTGGAATGTGGAAGGGGATGACTTATTGGGCGGTATAGGTGGTGATTTCGATGCTTTTCACGGTGACGGCCATTTTCGGCTTATTGTTGTCGTCCACCTCGACGGAGGCGATGGCATCCACCACATCCATGCCCGCGTACACCTGACCGAAGACCGTGTGGCCGCCGGCTTCTCTCCAGGCACCGTCCAGATGGATATTTCCGCCGTTTTGGGCATAAACCTCCCAAACCTCCTCCGGCACCAGCCGGGAATCGGGGGACAGACCGCCCTGCGCCTCGATGTAAGCATCCACGGTGGGATAATAGGAGGTGAAGGAGGTGCCGTAATAGTTGACATATTGGGCATACATGGTACGCAGGTTGTTCATCTGGGTGTTATAGTCATAGGCGCTCTTCAGCTGGGAGGCCGTTTTTCCGTCCGGCTTCGCCTGGTTGATGAAGAACTGGCTACCGTTGGCGTTGGTGCCGCTGTTAGCCATGGAGAGAGAGCCACGCAGGTTCAAGAGCTTCTGGTCGAATTCGTCCTCGAAGCTTTTCCCCCAGATGCTTTCTCCGCCGGTGCCGTCTCCCTTGGGGTCGCCGCCCTGAATCATGAAATCGTTGATGATGCGGTGAAAGGTCAGCCCGTCATAATACCCGTTTTTCGCGTGAGTGACGAAGTTTTTCACCGCCTTGGGAGCGGCCTCCGGGAACAGGCGGATGGATATGTCTCCCATGGAGGTGTGCATGATGGCCACGGTGTCTCCCGCGGCGGGAAGCTCCGTCTGGAAGCCGTAGCCTTCATCGGTGTATACCGTCGAAACATTGTTTTTGACGGTTTCGTCATCCTTGTTGCCGCAGCCGGCGGCGGTGAACAGCAGAAGGGCCGCCAAAGCACCGGCGCCCACACGATGTTTATTCATAGGAAGCGCTCCTTATCCGTAATTTATGGAATATCCTGTGCATAAAAAGTGAATGGGTCAGGCGAGGGCTTCGATGTCGATGCCGAGGATGGTTACATCCTCTAGCGGCTTATCTTGGCTGTTGGTTTTCACGGCGGCGATGGCATCCACCACATTCAGGCCCTCATATACCTGGCCGAAGACCGTGTGGTGATAGTCCAGATGGGGCGTGCCGCCCACCGCCTCATAAGCCTCGACGGCCTCGGCGGGGAAATAATCCGGAAGCTCCTTCATTTGGCCGATGAAGCCGGGGTGCACTGCGTTAGCCTGCACGATGAAGAACTGGCTACCGTTGGTGCCGGGGCCGGCGTTGGCCATGGAAAGGGCGCCCCGCAGATTGTGGAGAGTCGGATGGAATTCATCCTCGAAGTTCTTTCCCCAGATGCTTTCGCCGCCGCAGCCGGTGGCGGTGGGGTCGCCCCCCTGAATCATGAAGCCGTTGATCACCCGATGAAAAACGATGCCGTTATAATAGCCGTTTTTCGCGTGGGTGGTGAAGTTTTCGACGGCTTTCGGCGCCTGCTCCGGGAACAGGCGGATGGAAATGTCTCCCATGGAGGTGTGCATAACAGCCACGGTGTCTCCCGCGGCGGGACGGTCAAGCTGACGCATGAAAAGCGCTCCTTTTCTTTGATTTTTTAATAGGCCTTGCCCCAGACCACCATTTTTTCGGCGGGGCGGCCACAGCAAACGCAGGTTTCCGCCACCGTTTCCTGGGTGAAGGGCATACACCGGCTGGTGACGCCGCCCTCCTCCTTCAGACGGTTTTCGCAAGCCAAATCGCCGCACCACATGGCTTTGATGAGGCCGGGCTTCGTCTCGGCGATGGTTTTTATTTCGGAGAAGGAGGTGGCGGTGTAGGTCATGCTCTCCCGGCGGGCGAGAGCCTTTTCATACAGCCCATTATGGACCGCCTTCAGCAGGGTGGGGATGGCCGTTTCCAGCTCGTCCAGCGACACCACCGTTTTCTCCCGGTTGTCCCGACGCACCAGCACGCACTGGTTGTTTTCGATGTCTCGCGGGCCGATTTCCAGACGCAGAGGTACGCCCTTCATCTCGTATTCGGCGAATTTCCAGCCGGGGCTGTTGTCACTGTCGTCCAGCCTCACCCGCGCCACGCCGGCCAGACGCTGCTGCAGCTCGCGCGCCTTCTCCAGCACGCCGGGCTTGTGCTGGGCGATGGGCAGAATCACCAGCTGAATCGGAGCCACCGCCGGCGGCAGAACCAAGCCGTTGTCGTCGCCGTGGGTCATGATGATG
Organism: uncultured Ruminococcus sp.; assembly: GCA_964609975.1. GTDB lineage: Bacteria > Bacillota > Clostridia > Oscillospirales > Acutalibacteraceae > UBA5905. The sequence goes on from CAZSTR010000010.1 coordinate 49,485, forward strand.
GCGCCGATGATGCGGGTGGACATTCCCCAGGAGGTCTGGTGGGGATATTGGAGCTTGTTTTTCCGGTCGGTGTATTGGATGCCGAAGGCGCGGGCGAAGCCATCGCCGAAATAGTGGCTAGTGCCGCTCTGCAACGCCTTTCCGTCGTGCATCATGGCCTCGATGGTGTAGGTGGCCTCCGCACCGGCGAATTTTTCCTTGTCGGTTTTCCGTCCCTTGATCACCGGGATGGCCAGCGACTCTTTGCAGAAATCCGCATAGACATTCAGCATCTGCTCGGTTTCGACGATGGCCTCCTGCTGGGTTTCGTGCAAGGTGTGTCCTTCCTGCCAGAAGAATTCCATGGTGCGCAGGAAGGGACGGGTGGTCTTTTCCCAACGAACCACCGAGCACCACTGGTTATACAGCTTCGGCAGGTCTCGATAGGAATGGATGATGTCCTTATAGTGCTCGCAGAAAAGGGTTTCGGAGGTAGGGCGCACACAAAGACGCTCCGGCAGCGCCTCTGCGCCGCCGTGGGTGACCCAGGCCACCTCCGGGGCGAAGCCCTCCACATGGTCCTTTTCCCGCTGGAGCAGGCTTTCCGGAATGAACAGGGGCATCATCACATTTTCATGTCCCAGCGCCTTGAAGCGGCTGTCCAGATCCGCCTTGATGTTCTCCCACAGCGCTGTGCCGTAGGGGCGCACGATCATACAGCCGCGCACGCCGGCATAGGAAGCCAGCTCCGCCTTCTTCACCACATCGGTATACCATTGTGCAAAATCCTCTTCCATAGAGGTAATGGCTTCCACCATTTTTTTGTTATCTGCCACGATTGATTGCCTCACTTTCCAGGGGTCTACCATAACCCCACAATAATACAGTATATTAGTATAGCGTATTTTCCCGATTTTTTCAACCGAAATTCCAAACTTCTTCTCGGTTTTTCGGATTTTTGTGCGCGGAGGCGAACGGACGGCGGATTGACAAGGTCATTCAGGTGGATTGCAAAAGTAACTTCCAGTTTGCACGATTAACTTCCGGGGTTCCAA
>CAZSTR010000011.1:0-47922 GCA_964609975.1 uncultured Ruminococcus sp.
TCTTCTCTGTTTTACCTTAGCTCCCGCGCGTTTCTTCTGCAATGTCCCCTTGTGCTGTTTTTTGCAATTTTTCCACGCCTTTGGGACTTCTTTTCCATGCGTTCGCGGACGCTTTCCTGTTTGGCGTTTATGAGCGCTTTCCTGACGCTTTTGCGCGTTTTTGCGCGCCCTAGAAAGATTCCTATGATGAGCATGGCCGTGATTTTGTGTTTCTTTGCTTCGAAATCACCTCCGCCGCCGTTCGGCGGCACTTTTTCCCCGCCAGTGAGTCCACTCACGCGAATTCGGCCGTTAAGGGTCGGCTGGTGGAGTTTGTACGCCGAATCAAATTTTTCGAAGTCTTTGAACAGCCTTCCCATCACGGTTGAGTTGGCAATGCGAACTTTCCTCTGTTAGCCGAAGGCTGACGGAGGGGCGAACTATTTGTACTGTCTCAAATTTACGCGATAACCGGCCGTCGTCTTCGGCGCAATCCAACCTCGAAGGTTTTGTAGGGTTTTCTGCAAAAAGCAATGCCCGGAGGAAACTCTCAGCAGAGCAACCTCTCCGGGCATTTGTGTACTCGTATCTGAATTCACTTCACGGGGGTGACATGCCAAATCCGATCCGAATAATCCTGAATAGCGCGGTCGGAGGCGAAAACGCCGCTGGCCGCCGTGTTGAGCAGAGCCTTTTCCGCCCAGGCATCCGCGTCTCGATAGAGGAGACCGGAGGCGTTCTGCGCCCGGCAATAATCCTCAAAATCAGCCAGCACCATATAGGGATCGCGCTCCAGCAGCGAGAAAGCCACATCGGAATAGCTCCGTCCCTCGAAGCCGGTGAGCATGCAATCAATGGCGTTTTTCAGCCGAGCGTTTTCCTGATAGAACCGGTGGGGGTCATAGCCCTGCTGTTTCAGCGCCTCCACCTGCTCGGTGCGCATTCCGAACAGGAACATATTCTCCTCGCCGACAGCTTCGCAGATTTCCACATTCGCGCCATCCAGCGTGCCCAGCGTCAGAGCGCCGTTCATCATCAGCTTCATGTTGCCGGTACCGCTGGCCTCCGTTCCGGCCAGCGAAATTTGTTCGCTGATGTCGGCGGCGGGCATGAGAAGCTCCGCCAGCGTCACGCGATAGTCCTCAATATACACGATTTTCAGCTTGTCCCGCACTGCCGGGTCGTTTTCGATCAGGCGGCTGAGCTGGCAGATGAAGCGGATGATTTCCTTCGCTAGATAATAGCCGGGGGCGGATTTTGCGCCGAAAATATAGGTGCGGGGGGCGAAATCCATGTTTGGATTTTCCTTCAGCTGCAGATAGGTGCTGAGAATATGCAGGGCGTTCAAATGCTGCCGCTTATATTCGTGCAGACGCTTCACCTGCACATCGAACAGGCTGTCTGGATCCACGCGGATGCCGTTCTGCTGTTCGATATAGGCGGCCAGCCGTTCCTTGTTGTGGCGCTTGATGGCCATGAATTCCCGGCGGGCGGCCGCATCCTCGGCCAGCGGCTTCAGCTCCGACAGCCGGGCGGCATCCAGCACGAAGCCGTCGCCGATGCGATCGGTGATCCAGGTGGCCAGCTCCGGGTTGGCCTGGCACAGCCAGCGCCGATGGGCGATTCCGTTGGTCACATTGGTGAATTTTTCCGGATGCACCGCATAGACCTCCGGGAATACGGTGGTTTTCACGATTTCGCTGTGCAGACGGGACACGCCGTTGACCGAGTGGCAAACCGCCACGCACAAATTTGCCATTTTGATGAGGCCATAGCTGATGATAGCCATGCGGCTGACCTTTTCGGTGTCGCCGCCGGTGGCGGCCATCATCTCCTCGCTGTAACGGCGGTTGATTTCCTGCACAATCTGATAGATACGGGGCAGACGCTCCCGGAATAGGTCCTCCGGCCAACATTCCAGCGCTTCCGCCATGACGGTGTGGTTGGTATAGGCGAAGGTGCGGCTGACAATGTCATAGGCGCTTTCCCAGCTATATCCGCATTCGTCCAGCATAATGCGCATAAGCTCCGGAATCGCCAGCGTCGGATGGGTGTCGTTGATATGCACCGCCGCCAGCTCCGGCAGATTGTCCAGCGTGCCGTATTTTTCCAGATGGCGCTGGACAATGTCCTGCACCGAGGCGGACACCAGAAAATATTGCTGGCGCAGACGCAGACTTTTTCCCTCGCGATGGTTGTCCGCAGGATACAGCACCTGGGTGATGACCTCCGCCATGGCCTTTTGCTCCATGGCACGCATATATTCGCCTTGGTTGAAAAGGGTCATGTCCATGCCCGGCGCTGTGGAGCGCCACAGGCGCAGGGTGGAGATGCCCCTTCCGTCCTTTCCGGGAACCATCAGGTCATAGGGCTGGGCGATGACGGTGACAGCGTCATCGTGGCGCACATGATGGAAGCCGTTGTCGTCCCACCATTCGCTGACGCGGCCGTCGAATTTGACCTCCTTCGTCAGCTCCGGCCGGGGGAGAAGCCAGCTTTCGCCGCCGGGCAGCCAAAAGTCCGGAAGCTCCGTCTGCCAGCCGTCCACCAGCTTCTGACGGAAAATGCCGTATTCATACAGCAGAGAATAGCCGATGGCCGGCATGGACTGGGTCGCCAGTCCGTCCAGAAAGCAGGCCGCCAGCCGACCGAGGCCGCCGTTTCCAAGCCCGGCGTCCGGCTCCAGCTCATACAGCGTTTCAAGCTTTACGCCAAGCTCCTTGAGCACGGCTTCCGCATCCTTCGTTAAATTCAAATTGTACAGTGTGTTTTTGAGGGAACGCCCCATGAGGAATTCCATGCTCAAATAATATACCTGTTTTCCGTTTTGCTGGTGGGTGCGGCGAATATAATCCACCCGGTTCACCCGCATCCGGTCGCGCAGCACCAGCACAAGGGCGTTATACAGATGCTCATTGGTGGCCTCCTTCGGCTGCACCGAAAACTGGTGCAACAGCTTTTCGTTCAGCTGTTTTTTCAGCAGCGTGCGCGCTGAGGGGGTGCGTTTCGCCGCTGGCTTTTTCGTGGTGGCCTGTTCAGCTTTTTTCATAGAATCAACCTCTTTCCGTGCGCAAAGCGCAATGTCTCTGTTTTTATTATATACTTATGCTTCTAATAATGCAATAGCTTTTGCAGAATGACGAAAAAATCTCCGATTTATCGGGGAAATAAATCGGAGATTGTATAATGTGCATAAATATCATTTAGCTTTCGCCCGCAGCTGCCAGCCTGTTATGCGGACGGTGCAGAGGATGGTATATCAGCGGATACAGCAGTAGAGCATAGGGGACCCCCACGAACACATCCAAAATGGAATGTTGCTTGATCAACACGGTGGAGGCGCAGATGAGGCAGGCGATGACAATCGCGCCGATGGGAACCCAGCGGGTGCGCCGCAGGCGCTCGTTGTGAAACGCCGGGAAAATCACCGCGATGGAGCCAACCACATGGAGGCTGGGGCAGACATTGGTGTTAGTGTCCGTTTGATAGAGCACGCCTATGAGGCGGGTGAACACATTTTCCCGGCCCAGCCGGGTCAAATCCGGGCGCAAATCCTGCCCGTTGGGGAACAGGGCGAACAGCACCAGCGCGGTGAAAAAGCCGACGCCGATATAGGTCATGTATCGCTTGAAGCCCTTCGGGTCACAAAGGCCCAAATAGAAGCCCATCGCCCCCATGAAGGGATACCACAGCACATAAAACAGATACCACCATTCGCAGAAGGGGATAGCATCGTCCAGCGGCAGATAGGACACAAGATAGGGGAAGCTGCCGTCGATGAAATGCTCCTCCACAAAAAAGCCGACAAGATACAAGGGCAAAACCAGCGCATAAACCCAGTGACCGTATTTTTCCCAGACGGCGGCAAGCGTTTTTTGTCGCTGTGCAGCCTCAAGCGTCTGTTTCATTTGGCGCCTCCTCCCGGATGGTGGGGATGAACTGGGCGGCCAGCTTTCCGGCCTTTCCGCGGCCGCGGTATTTGATATAGAAATAGCCAAAGAAGCAGAACACCATCGCCCCGACGAAATTCACCATCAAATCCTCCATGGTGTCCTGCAGGCCGATGTCCAGATAGCCGCCAAGTCCCAGTTCCTGTCCGTTGACGGTCACCGTGGAAATGTCCTCCAAAAGCACCACTCGGTTGGATCGGGTTTCGTCCAGCTCTACGGTGGCGATGGAATGAATGACGGTGTCCTTTTGCATATCCGTGTGGGCAAACCGATCCATGCCGTATTCAAAAAATTCCCACAAAACGCCCACGGTCATGGAAAAGCAAAAAGCGACCAGTGCCATGAACAGCGGAGACAGGCGAAATTTTTCCTGCTTGTTGCGGCAGAGAATGTCCACAAGGGAAAAGCCGAAGGCGGCGCAGACGAAGCCGTTCGTTGTGTGCAAAATGGTATCCCAGTGGGGAAACTGGACATAATAGCTTTGCAATTCGCCGAGAATTTCTGCGGCGAAGATGAACAGCAGGATGAGCACCTCCAGCGTGGTGGGAAGCTGAATTCCAAGATTCTTTTGTACAAAGGCCGGCAGGGCGAACAGCACCAGCACAAGGCCGCAGATGAAGGCGCTTTCATATTGCTTCTGTACCAGCTCCAGCACAAGCAGAGCAATCACAATAATACGCAGCACCAAATAGACTGTAAAAACCACCTTGTGCTGGCGGATGTGCTGGCCTAAAAAGGCGCGGCGAGTTTCTTCCTTCGGCGTGTCTTTTGTCTTTTTCATCTCATAACCCCTCTTTTGTGTCAGCGGTTGGAAATCAGCCGGATGGCGTCCCGCAAATTCTCCACCCAGATTTTTTCGTGGCCCTCCTCCCGTTCGCCGTCCAGCGTCCAGGCCATATCCGGCTCGGCGGTCACGGTCAGCTGGCTGGTGCTGTGGAAGGTGAGCAGGGGAGAATCATAGGTCTGGTCGCGCAACGCCCGGATGCAGTCGTTCAGCTCCGCTAAATTTTTCGGACAGCGGATGAGCAGCAGCTCGAACAGACCGTCGTTCATATCCACCGTGTCCGGGTCCAGGGTCAAAATGCCTCCCAGAGAGGTGGAGTTGCTGATGGCGCCGAAAATATAATTCCCCTCGAAGGTCTCCCGGTCACATTCGAAGCGCACATGGCGGGGGCGGATAGAGGACAGCTCCTTGAATCCCTCCAGCAGATAGGCCAGATGTCCCAGCGCGTTTTTCACATTCTGGGGCGTGTTATAGGACACGCGGGTGAAGGCACCGAAGGAGGCTACATAGGTGAAATGGCGCTGACCGAAGCGTCCCACATCATAGAAATGCGGCTTGCCGCCGATGATGTCGGCGGCGGCCTGCAGCAGATTTTTGTTCAGCCCGATGCTGTTGGCGAAGTCATTGGTGCTTCCGCAGGGAATGTAGCCGATGGGCGTTTTCGCGCCGCTTTCCACGATGCCGGAGACCACCTCGTTGAAGGTTCCGTCGCCGCCGCAGGCGACGCACAAATCGGCTTCGGGGCCATAGCGGCGTGCCAGTTCCCGGCCGTTTCCCGGTCCGGTGGTCATGAACACCGTCGGCACATAGTCCGCCTGACAAAACAGCTCTAAAATATCCGCCAGATGGCGTTTTCCTGTTTTCGTTCCCGAATAAGGATTCATGATGAACAACAGCTTTTGATTCATAGCCGTTTCGACCTCCATTTTCCTTGTTTCGTGGGTTCTCTTTCCTTCTATTATAGCGCATATTTTTCGGTTTCTGCAAACAGTTTGTGAACATTGGCGCAAAAAAAGGACGAACCGTCGAAGCGGTTCGTCCGAAAAAGCCGGTGAAAGGGGAATTATTGATGTCCGTGCTTGGCGAGCAGGCGCTGAATTTTTTCGTGAGAGTCGATGAGGGTGCTGATGGACACATCCTGATTGAGCGCCGCGATGTAATAGGCAATATATTTGGAGCAGTCCACCTCATGGAACCAGGGGCGGCTCAGCAGCTCCGGAGAACGATAGGTCAGGTTCGTGCCGAACACACCATCCAGGATGCCATCGGCCACGGCCTTGTCGAATTTCTCCAGCCCGGCGGTGAAAATCGCATAGGTGGCATAGGCGAAGATACGGCCGGCCTTCCGCTTCTTCATCTCATAGGCGATGTCCAGCATGCTTTCGCCGGAGGCGATGATGTCGTCCGCGATGAACACATCCTTACCCTCCACGGAATCGCCTAGATATTCGTGAGCCACGATGGGGTTGCGGCCGTTGACCACGCGGGAATAATCCCGCCGCTTATAGAACATACCCAAATCCACGCCCAGGTTGACGGCGTAGTACATATTGCGGTTGAGGGCGCCCTCGTCGGGACTGATGACCATCAGGTGATCCCGGTCCACAACCAGATCCTCCACCGAGCGGAACATGGATTTCAGCACCTGATAGGAGGGCATCAAATTGTCGAAGCCCATGAGGGGCACAGCATTGCACACGCGGGGGTCGTGGGCGTCGAAGGTGACGATGTTGTTCACGCCCATGGCCTGCAGCTCCTGGAGCGCCACAGCGCAGTCCAAGCTTTCCCGATAGCTGCGGCGATGCTGGCGGCCGCCATACAGGTTCGGCATGATCACATTGATGCGTTCCGCCTTGCCGCTGGTTGCCTGGATGATGCGCTTCAAATCCTGATAGTGGTCATCGGGAGACATGGCGTTTTCGAAGCCGTACATCGAATATTTGCAGTTATAGTTGCCCACATCCACCAGAATATACAGGTCATCGCCGCGCACGGAGGATTTGATGATGCCCTTCGCGTCGCCGGAGGAGAAGCGGGGACAATCCACCTCGATGCGGAAATCCCGGTCCTCCTTGCCGCATTTTTCGGCCCAGTTTTGCAGGTGCCATTCGATGCGGTCTCCCAGCTCGTCGGTGCCATTCATCGTGATGAGCCGCAAGGGTGCGGTGTTGGCGTTTTGAGCAAACACATTCTCGCTACTGATGTTTTCCATTTTTCAATACCCCTTCCAAAGCGTTCGGTCATTTTCGTCTCTATTTTACCATACATTTTCGACTTTTTCCACCGCTATTTTTCCGGTCGGGGAAAATTTTTGCCGAAAATTTTGGTGGAATACTGGGAAGGTTGCACAAGCAAGGGGGAAAATCGGCATTTTTGCGGCCGAGTATAGCCGGCGGAGCCGAACGACGGTGCGAAACGCGGTCTTTTTCGCAGAAAGCGAATTCTTTTGCGGAAATACTTGTAATTTTCCCCCGATTTTGATACAATGAATAAAAGTGTGCCCGAAACGGGGATGATATGCCGCCCTGGGGCGGAACGGTGCGAAAGGAACGGTTTGGGATGATTTCGTTTTTCTTGAGAAATTTGTCGGCTTTCCGACAGATGCCCGGTGGATATGTGGCGCTGAATTTGCTGTTTATGCTGGTGGCCTATGGGGTGCTGATTTTGCTGATTCTGCCGGTGCATGAGTTCGCCCACGCCTTTGTGGCCTATAAATGCGGGGACGACACGGCCAAATGGCAGGGGCGGTTGACGCTGAGACCCTCGGCTCATTTGAGCCTGTGGGGGACGGTGCTGTTGGTGCTGTGCGGATTCGGCTTCGCAAAGCCGGTGCCGGTGAACACCTATCGCCTGCGCAATCCGCGGCGGGATATGGTGCTGGTGGCGCTGGCCGGCCCGGCGTCGAATTTGCTGATGGCGGTGGCGGCCGCGGCGCTGTATAAGGTGTGCACGCTGGTGCTTTGGAGCACGCTGGCCCGGTCGATTGCCTATCTTGTGCTGGTGGAGATTGTCATGAGCGTGAACATCAGCCTGGCGGTGTTCAACCTTTTGCCGGTTCCTCCCCTGGACGGAAGCCGGCTGTGGAGCTCGCTTTTGCCGGAGCGCTGGGCCTATACGCTGGAGCGGTATAGCAACCAAATTACCCTGATGCTGTTTCTGCTGTTGTTCATGGGGGTGCTGGACGCGCCGCTGAACCTGTTGAACAACCTGTTTTATGGGGCGATTGCCTTTTTGTTCGGCCTGTGAGCCGGTTGGATTTTCTTGGAATAGGAATGGACATTTATGGAAACAATATCCTATAAGCTACCGGTTTTTGAGGGGCCTCTGGATTTGCTCCTCTTTCTGGTGCAAAAGCATAAACTTAATATTTACGACATCCCCATCGCCCAGGTGCTGGAGCAGTATCTGGCGGCGATTCAGCAGATGAAGGAATATGACATGGAGGTGGCCAGCGAATTTCTGGAAATGGCCGCCCGCCTTGTGCATATCAAATCGGTGATGCTTCTGCCCCGCTATGAGAAGGAAACCGAGGAGCTGAAGAAGGAGCTGACCGGCCAGCTGATTGAATATCAGCTGTGCCAGCAGATGGCCCGGCGGCTGGCGGCCGACTATGTGGGCGGCGATTTGTTCGTGCGAGCGCCCCAGGAGCTGGAGCCGGATTTGACCTATCGGCGGGCGCATCGGCCGGAGGAGCTGCTGGACGCCTTTTTGTCGGCGGCCGGACGGGGAAAGCGGCGGATGCCGCCGCCGGCGCAGGCCTTTAGCGGGATTGTGGAGCGGAAGATCGTTTCGGTTTCCTCCCGCATCGGCTATGTTTTGCGCCGGTTGTATACCCAGCCGCGGGTGAAATATGCCACCCTTTTCGAACGAGCCGAATCGAAATCGGAGCTGGTGGCCACCTTCCTCGCCCTGCTGGAGCTTATCAAATCGAAACGCATTTCCGTGCAGGGAAGTGACGGGGAAACGGAAATCGAGATGCGTCCCCGTGAGGAATGGGATGAGAGCATTTCGGAGGAATTCGACGGCGACGGCGCGTCCGTGGCCGTCGAGAAACAGGAGGAGCCCCATGGAGATTAAACAGTATCAGGCGGCGCTGGAGGCGATTTTGTTCGCCAGTGGCGAGCCGATGTCCCTGTCCCGGCTGGCGCAGGCGCTGGAGCTGGACGAGGAAACCACAGGCCGGCTGGCGGACGATTGGGTGCAGGATGTGAACACCCGCCAGGGCGGTATCACCGCCCTGCGACTGGAGGACAGCTACCAGCTGTGCAGCAGCAAGGAATATGCCGCCTATGTGCGCCGGGCGATGGAAATTCGCCGCAACGCGCCGCTGTCCCAGGCGGCGATGGAGGTTTTGGCGATTATCGCCTATAACCAGCCGGTGACCCGCCCCTTTGTGGAGCAGGTGCGCGGTGTGGATTGCAGCGGTGTGATGCAAAGCCTCCAGCAGAAGGGGCTGATTGAGGAGAAGGGGCGTCTGGATTTGCCCGGTCGCCCGCTTCTGTATGGGACAACCCAGAGCTTTTTGCGTTGCTTCGGGCTGAATTCGCCGGAACAGCTTCCGCCCCTGCCCCAAAAGCAGGAGCAAAGTTTGGATGAAACCACGATGGACGAGCTGTTGGCCGAAGCGGAGCCGGTGCGTCTGGACGAGGAGCTGTTTGCTCCGGACGACAGCGAGGAGTGACGCCCATGGAAGTCTGGATATGGCTTCTGCGGGGTGTGCTGGCGCTGTTGGCGCTGGCGGGGGCGCTGGTTCTCCTGCTGCTGGTTGTGCCGGTGTATGGGAGGCTAACCTATCGGGAGGAGCTTCGACTGCGGCTGTGGGTGCTGGGAATTCCGATAACGGTTTTCCCCGAAAAGCCGGAAAATGCGAAAAAAAGCGCACCCGGCAGAAAAAAGGCGAAAATGGTCAAAAAGGTGAAAAAGCCCTCGGCTCTGCGCCAGCTGAAAACGGAGCTGGCGGAGTCCTTTCGCCGGGATGGCGTGGCGGCCTCCCTGCGGTATTTGACCCGACTGACCCGGCTGGCCGGGACGGCCTTGCGGGATGTGTTGCGGGCGGTGACGGTGGCGCGGCTGGAGCTGCATTTGCGCATCGCCGCCGAGGAGGCGGCGGACACGGCGGTGGAATATGGCCGGGTGTGCGCGATTGTGTTTCCCGGCTTGGCGGCGTTGGAGCGGTGGCTTCCTGTGCGTCGCCGCCGGGTGACGGTGGAGCCGGATTTTCTGCGGGAGCAAAGCGCGGCGCAGATGGAGGTGCGGTTTCACGTGCGTCCGTGGCGGCTTCTGTGGGCGGCGGTTGTGTTTTTGGTGCGGTATTTGACCGATGATGCTTTGTGTGGCTCTGCGGAGCCGAAAGAATAAAAGGAGGCAATGAAAATGGCAAACAAGGTGGAAGGCTTGATGGGAATTTCGGTGGACAAAATCCGGGAAATGGTGGATGTGAACACGGTGGTCGGCGAACCGATTGTGCTGGGAGACGGCACCACTATTATCCCGGTTTCCAAGGTGTCCTACGGCTTTGCGTCGGGCGGCTCAGATCTGCCGGCGAAAACGACCGGGGAGCTGTTCGGCGGCGGCGCCGGCGCCGGCATCAACATCACCCCTGTGGCGTTTTTGGTGATAAAGAATGGCGAGACAAATATTCTTCCGGTGGTGGCGAAGCCGGACACGGCGGACAGACTGGTGTCGCTTGTGCCGGAACTGGTGGATCGCCTCTCTGGGAAAAAGGCCGAAAAGAAAAAACGAGACGAGGAAGCCTGACCCCTTGCGCATGATTGCACCCCCTTTTGCATATTGTGATGCGAAGGGGGCGAGGCGCGATGAAAAAACGGGCGTTGGCGTTTTGGGCGGCGACGGTGCTTCTCTGTGGCGGCTTCGGGGTGCAGGCCGCTCCCGCGCCGTCGGTTTCGGCGCGCTCGGCGGTGCTTTTTGAGCCGGAGAGCGGGCGCGTTTTGTGGGAAAAGGACGGAAACACGCCCCGCCCTATGGCCAGCACAACAAAGCTGATGACCGCGCTGCTGGCCGCGGAGAATTTGGAGGCGGAGAGGTCGGTGACGGTGTCTGCCGCCGCCCTCCCCGTGGAGGGCACCCAGATAGGCTTGCGGGTGGGAGAGACCGTTTTGGTGCGAGAGCTTCTGGCGGCACTTTTGTTGGCCTCCGGCAACGACGCGGCAAACGCGCTGGCGCTGGCGGTGGACGAGAGCTTTGAGGCCTTCGCCGGGCGTATGAACCGGCGGGCGGCGACGCTGGGCATGAAGGACAGCCTTTTCGTGACCCCCTCCGGGCTGGATGCGTCGGGACACGCCGCCAGCGCCGCCGATATGGCTCGATTGGGCGCCGCGGTGCTGAAAAATCCGCTGTTGGCGGAGCTTTGCGCCGCGAAAACAGCGGCTGTGACCGTCGGCAGGCGGAAAATCTCCCTGTCCAATCATAACCGCCTGCTGAAGCTGTGCGAGGGTTGTGTGGGGCTGAAAACCGGGTTCACCCAAAAATCCGGTCGGTGTCTTGTGTCGGCGGCGAATAGAAATGGGATCACCCTTGTGGTGGTGACGCTCAACGCTCCCGATGACTGGAACGACCATCTGGCTCTGTATACATACGGGTTTTCGCTGGTGGAGCGGGTGGCACTGAAAAAGAAAATTCCTGTCTCCTGGCCGGTGATGGGCGGTGAAGCGGAGCGGGTGCGGCTGACCGCTGTTGGCCCGACGGATGCGCTGGTCGGTCGAGGAGAAAAGGTGACGGCCAAGGTGGAGCTTTCGCCGTTCTTGTGGGCGCCGCTGGAGCGGGAGAAAACGGTCGGCCGGGTGCGCTTTTTTTGCGGCGAGCGGCCGGTGGCTGAATGGAAGCTGGTGACGGCGGAGAGCGTGGCGGCGCGGCCGGTGCCGGGGGCTTTTTGCCGATTTTGGCGGCATATACAGCAGCTGTTGATGGGGCTGCTTTCGTGACAGAAAAACAAAAGGAGAAAAAAGATGGCAACAGTACGATTGCAAAAGCTGTTATCCGAGCGGGGCATTGCCTCGCGGCGCAAGGCGGAGGAGCTGATCGCCGCGGGTCATGTGAAGGTGAACGGGCGGGTCGCCTCCCTGGGGGACAAGGCGGACGACCGCCGGGATGTGATTCACGTGCGGGGGAAAAAGCTGGGCGCGGCCGCCGCGCCGGTGTATATCGCTTTGCACAAGCCCCGTGGATATATCACCACCATGAAGGATGAACAGGGGCGAAAATGTGTGCGGGAGCTGGTGGAAAACGCCGGCGTCGGCGTTTTCCCCGTAGGACGGCTGGACCGGGAAAGCGAAGGGCTTCTGCTGTGCACGAATGACGGCGATTTTGCCAACGCGGTGATGCACCCGGCACAGCATATCCCGAAATATTATCGTGTGACCTTGCGCACATCTCCCACGGACGAACAGAAGCTGCGCTTCGAGGAGGGCATTTTGCTGGACGGACGGAAAACCGCTCCGGCAGAGCTGCGGGTGGTGTCCTCGGCGCCCCAGCGCTGTGTGGTGGAAATCACCCTTTTCGAGGGGCGCAATCGCCAAATCCGCCGGATGTGCGAGACCCTCGGTCTGGAGGTGGCGCGTCTGCGCCGCATTGCGGTGGGAAATGTGCGGCTGGGGATGCTCCCGGCGGGGAGCTGGCGCTATTTGACGCCGCGAGAGGTGCGCGATTTGGTGATGGCCTCCGGCTCGTCCCAGAAAATCGCCGCTGGATATATCAAAAACGGAAGGGAGCCGGACCGTGATTACCATAAAGCGCGCCGATGAGGTGTTTTTGCGTCAGGTGAAGGCGCCCACCGACAGTGAAGCTATGGTTTTGCGGGATGGCGACGGCGCGCCTCAGGGCTATGCACTGTTTCGCTTGGCTGCCGAGGCGGTGGAGCTGTTGGCCGTGGAGGCCGCAGAGCCGTTGCTGGCGGAGGGGCTGGTGCGGTCGGTGCTCAATGTCGGCGACTGCCGGGGGGCGCTGACCGGCGTTTGCGCAGAACCGGCTCTGTTTCCGCTGGTGCGCCGGCTGGAATTTCGGGAAAAGGATGGGCGCTATGAGGTGTCCATCGACGCCTTTTTTCGAACTGGCTGTCATCATGAAGAAATGCACTGAAAAGTTCAAAATAATTTCACACAAATCGCAGAAAACCCCTTGCCAATTTCTTGCATTTCGCGTATAATAGTATCAATTTGGCAAAGGCGGCCTTCTCGCCGCTCTTGCGTCTGACAAAGACAGAAAGGATCGATGAATATGAAAAAGTTTCAGATTTCTGTGAACGGAACTGCCTACGATGTGGAAGTGGAGGAAATCGGCGCGACGGCTTCTGTCGCTCCTATTTCTGCTCCCGTTGCCGCTCCTGCCGTGGAGACGGCTGCTCCCGCCGCTCCGGCGGCGCCTGTAGCCGGCGGCGCCTCCGATGTGCAGTGCCCCATGCCCGGAACCATCGTGGATGTGAAGGTGAAGGTGGGCGACGCTGTGAAGACAGGCGATGTGCTGGTCGTGTTTGAGGCGATGAAAATGGAGAACGAGATCATGGCCGCCACTGACGGCACCGTGGCCGCCGTTTATGTCAACAAGGGCGACAGCGTGGAGACCGGTAAGGTGCTGTTGAGCCTGAACTGAGAGAGCGCGAAGGAAAGGATGAATTCTCTTGGCTAAGAAAATCGGGATCACCGAAACCGTCCTGCGGGACGCCCATCAGTCGTTGCTCGCCACGCGGATGTCCACCGAGGAAATGCTTCCGGCTTTGGAGCAGCTGGATAAAATCGGCTATCATTCCATCGAGTGCTGGGGCGGCGCGACCTTCGACGCCTGCTTGCGTTTTTTGGATGAGGATCCGTGGGAGCGCCTGCGCACGCTGAAGAAGCATATGCCCAACACCCCTCTGCAAATGCTGTTCCGCGGCCAGAATATGCTGGGCTATCGGCATTATGCGGACGATGTGGTGGAATATTTTGTGCAAAAATCGGTCGCTAATGGCATTGATGTGATTCGCATTTTTGATGCCCTCAACGACATTCGCAATCTGGAGACCTCTATCCGCGCCGCCAAAAAGGAAAAGGGCGCGCATGCCCAGGTGGCGATTTCCTACACCACCAGCCCGGTGCACGATGTGGAATATTTCGTTCGCTATGCGAGGCAGCTGGAGGAGGCGGGCGCCGACTCCATCTGCGTGAAGGATATGGCGGGCCTGCTCCTGCCCCAGAGCACCTATGAGCTGGTGAAGGCGCTGAAGGAGAGCGTGAAGCTCCCCATTCAAATCCACTCCCATTTCACGGCGGGCATTTCGGACATGGTGATGCTCAAGGCCATCGAGGCCGGCGCTGATGTGATTGACACGGCTCTGTCGCCGCTGGCGATGGGCACCTCCCACCCGGCGACCGAGTCCATGGTGGCCGCGCTGAAGGGGACCGAATATGACACAGGCTTGGATTTGGCGGCGCTCAACGAATTGACCGTATATTTCAAGACTCTGCGTCAAAAATATCTGAACAATGGCCTGTTGAACCCCAAAATGCTGGAGGTGGACACCAACGCGCTGATGTATCAGGTGCCCGGCGGTATGCTGTCCAATCTGGTCAGCCAGCTGGAGAAAATGGGCGCTTCCGACCGCCTTCAGGAGGTGCTGGAGGAGGTTCCGCAGGTGCGCAAGGACGCGGGCTATCCGCCCTTGGTGACGCCCTCCTCCCAGATTGTGGGCACCCAGGCGGTGTTCAATGTGATGAGCGGTGAGCGCTATAAGATGGTGACGAAGGAATTCCGCGGACTGATTCGCGGCGAATATGGCGCTACAGCTGTGCCCGTGGACCCGGATTTCCAGAAAAAAATCATCGGAAACGAGGAGCCGGTCACCTGCCGTCCTGCGGATTTGCTGGCTCCGGAGCTGGAAACCATCCGCAAGGAGGTTGAACCCTGGTATACCCAGGAGGAGGATGTGCTGACCTATGCCATGTTCGGCCAGGTCGCCACAAAATTCTTTGAAAAGCGCGCCGCCGGAGCGTTGGGCGAGAACCCGAAGGGGTGCTATACGCCCACGGTCACGGTCACGCCGGTATAAACCGTTGAATTTCAGCCACCTCTGCGTCTGTTGCCGCGGAGGTGGCTTTTTGCAAAGAACCATCGTTTGCGCCGAGCCGCGTTTCGAAAACCGGAAGGGCGAAAACGGAAAATTGGAGAAACAAAGGAGAGAGAAAAATGACGCTTCAGGAGCTTTTGCGCTTTTTCAACGAAAAAGCCCCTTTTTCGACAGCGGAGAGCTGGGACAATGTGGGGCTATTAGTGGGCACGACGCAAAATGAGGTGCGCCGGGTGACGGTGGCGCTGGATGCGACCCCTGCGGCCTTGGAGGCTGCCCGTCAGCAGGGGGCGGAGCTGCTCATTACCCATCATCCGGTGATTTTTTCTCCCTTGCGCACGCTGGAGCTGGATGCGGTGGCCTATCAGGCGGCCGCCGCCGGTATTGGAGTGCTGTCTCTGCATACCAATTTGGATAAAGCGACGGGCGGCGTCAACGATACGCTGGCCGCCCGGCTCGGATTGACCGATGTGCGGGTCGGTGCAGATGGCATGACCCGCATCGGACAGCTGACCGCGCCGACCACCGGGCGAAGCCTGGCCGCTGACATCGGCGTGCGCTTGCGCACGGCGGTGCGGGTGAACGGTGACCGCCCGGTGCGACGGGTGGCGGTTTGCGGCGGAAGCGGCGGCGAGCTTATCCCCGCGTTGGCGTCCGAAGCGGACGCTTTCGTCACGGGGGAGGTGCGCCACCATGAATGGCTGATGGCGCAGGCGCTGGGACTGACGGTGCTAGAGGCGGGGCATTATGCCACGGAGCTTCCGGTGGTGGAGACTTTGCGGGATTGGCTAGCGGCGGAAATGCCCCGGCTGGCGGTGCAGATTTTTGCGGGCGAAGCGCCCTATGACACGGTGAAGAGGTGAGAAAATGGCGTTAGACGGTGCGTTTTTGCGATGCCTGCGGCGAGAATTGGAGGAGACCTTGCAGCAGGCGCGGGTGGACAAGGTGCACCAGCCGGGGAAGGAGGAGCTGATTCTGTCCCTGCGCTGGCGGGGCGGCACGGAAAAGCTCTATCTTTCGGCAATGGCGGAGGCGCCGCGAATTCATTTCACTCGCTGTGTTCCGGAAAATCCATCCCATCCGCCCATGTTTTGTATGCTACTGCGCAAGCGGCTCACCGGCGGAAAGCTGGTAGCCATTCGCCAGGATGGGCTGGAGCGTATTCTGCATTTGGATTTTGATTGTATCAATGAGCTGGGCGACCCGGTGCGGCTGACGCTGGCGATGGAAATCATGGGGCGGCGGAGCAACATCATCCTCGTCGGCGAGGACGGACGGGTGATCGACGCCATCAAGCGGGTGGACCCGGCCATGTCGCCGGTGCGCCCGGTTCTGCCGGGCTTGACCTATACTCTGCCGCCGGTGGAGGCGGAACGGGTGGATTTGTCTCTCGCTCCGGTGGAAAAGCTGGTGGCGGCTGTTCGCGCTGAAGAGGGACTTCCTCTCTCGAAGGGGTTGCAAAAGGCCAGCCAGGGTCTGTCGCCGATGACCTGCCGGGAGTTGAGCCTTCGTGTCTGCGGGGATGCCGACCTGCTCTCCTCCCAGCTGACGGAGACTGGCTGGGAGCGGCTGGAAAAGGAGCTTTTGCGGGTGCAACAGGCGGTGACGGAGGGCGTAGGCCAGACGCCCTATCTGGTGCAGAGGTCGGATGGCACGCCGTTGGAATTCGGCTTTTTCCCCATCACCCAATATGGGCTGGACGGGTGCGGTTATTCGGTGGACAGCTTTTCGGAGCTATTGGATTTGTTCTATGCGCGCCGGGCGGCGGCGGAGCGGATGCGGATTCGTTCCCGCGATTTGCGCCGGGTTTTGACTGCCACCCGCGAGCGCATCGAGCGGAAGCTGGCTCTTCAGTGCCAGGAACTGAGCGCTTCTGCCGACCGGGAGCTTTGGCGGCTGTATGGGGATTTGATTCATGCGAACATGGGGCGGATTGCCCCCGGCGCGGCGGCGGCGGAGCTGGTGGACTATTATGACGAAAACTGCGCCTTGCGCATCGTTCCGCTGGACCCGTCCCTTTCGGCGGCGGCCAACGCGCAAAAATATTATAAGGAATATCGCAAGGCGCAAACCGCTGAACGGGTGCTGACGGAGCGCATCGCCGCGGGGGAACAGGAGCGGCTGTATATCGAAACCGTCGCGGATGCTCTTTCCCGCGCGGAAAGCGAGCGTGAGCTGGAGGAGCTTCGCCAGGAGCTGGAGGAGGAGGGCTATTTGCGCCGCGCCAAGGGGCGCCAAAAACCGCCACCGCCGACGAAGCCCCTTTCCTTTCGTTCCTCGGACGGGTTTCTGATTCTTGTGGGGCGCAACAATCGGCAAAACGACCACCTTACCCTGCATATCGCCCGCGGAAGCGATTTGTGGCTGCACACAAAAAACATTCCCGGCTCTCATGTGATTGTTTGCGCCGAGGGACAGACGATTCCCGACCGCACGGTGGAGCAGGCGGCGGTGCTGGCCGCTACCTATTCCAAGGCGGCCGATTCTCATCAGGTGCCGGTGGAATATACCTTCGCCCGGTTTGTGAAAAAGCCCTCCGGGGCGAAGCCGGGCATGGTGATTTATACCGACAATCGCACGGCCTTTGTGGATCCGAACCCGGAGCTGTGCCGGCGGCTTTCCGAAAATTGAACGGCCGCCATCCTCTGTTTAGAGAGGATGACGGCCGTTTGGCTTATAGGGTTTGAATGTTGACCACCGCAAAGCCGCTGTCGGTTCGGCGACAGGCGAGGCGATAATGGGTGGGGTAGGTGTGGCTGTCATAGGTGCGGCGAACGATGAAGTCGAAGGAGGCGTCTATGGTGAAGGTGTCTTGCGACCAGGCGACCGGTTCGCTGACCTGCATATTTTGGAAGTCGATGGAAATGTGCTTGTTATAATAATAGCTGCTGTAAGCGCGCACCTGGCGGAGAAAATCGGTGCTGCTTTCCAGATGAGCGGTGAGCTGGGACAGCTCGGCGTCGCCGCTGATATAGGCGGCGTAGACGCGGGAGACCGTTTCGGCGAAGCTCTTTAGCGCTGTGGCATCGGTGTCGGAAACCGGTGGATACAGGTGAACCGTTCCGTCCGCATCCCGCTCCAGCTTCGCCGGCTTTCCGTTGAGGGTGAAGGTGCCCTCCTTCAGACAGAGAAAACTATAGCATTGCAGAGCGGGAGCGTCGCCGCTTGTCCCGGAAAAGGCCTCCACCGGCGTGGGGCCGGTATAGTAGGCGGCCAGCGGAACGCCGTTCATTTCGGCGTCGCCGGCGGCGATCACCGTCAACTTCTGCAGGATATAGTCCGAGGACACGTGCCAGCCGTCGGCCTGCTTCTCCAGATAAAGGGTGCCATATTGACGGTTGTCCGCATAGACATCGTATATGGCTTTTCCGTTTTCCTCCGGTTGCTCTGCATATTGCCAGGCGCGGTCACCGCCGGCATATTTTTCCTGCAAATAGTCCCAATATATGGACTGTGTGTTCAAATCGCTGAAGGAAAACCGGCTGTCGGAGAAAATTTTCTCCTGTTCGCCGTTTTGCAACGCCGCAAAATAGGCGTTCATAGCGCCCACAGGATGCTTTTGCTCATAGCGGCGCAGATACCCCCAGAAAAGCACGGCGCCGACGGCGATCAGCGCCAGATAAGCGGCGGCTACGCACAGAAGAAACTTCCGAAAGGAGAAGCGCCCCGGCTTTGCGTGTTGTTCATTCATGTTCTATCACCTGACCAAAAAGGATGTGGGAATTTCGCGGGAGCCATACAGACTGGCGCAATAGTTGACCGCTTTGTCCTCATAAATCATCAGCGTGGAAGAGCCGCCGTCCAGATTGGCGGCGTTGACGGCGCCGTATTGCTGCATCACCTGCTGACAATCCTTATAGCTGGCACCCAGGCTGTGGGATTGGCGGCCGTCGATGACCAGCAGAAGCACCGCTCCGTCCGCCCGCTGGCCGATGGCCGTGCGGGGATTCAGACCGCCGCCGGTGCCGGCGACTGGCGCGGCCTGTCCATTGGCGATGAGCACCGGGCCGAAGCTGACAGCCTCGCAGATTCCCTTATCCAGCGCTGTTTGGGCGGTCATTTTTCCGACGATGAGCTTTCCGTTTGTGTCGAAGCCCACCACGACGGAGAAGGTGGCGGCGGAGCCATAGAGAAGCTTCCCTTCGTGGATGACGATGCCGATGGGAGTTCCGCCGTTGCCTAAGCCGTTTTCGTCGCAGAAGCCGCCGGCGTTGATGCCGCCGACCGCCTTGTGGGTTTTCACCATGTCCTCCAGTTTCAGCCCCGACCGGCCGTCATAGGGGGCGGAGGTGCCGACGAACAGTCGCTTCGGGTCGCGAACGATCATCATCTTTCCCTTGAAGCTACCGCCGCTGACATCCTCGATGGTCAGCGCGGGGGTGTCCTCGGCGGGCTGTTGAGGGGGAATGGCTTCGGTGTCGGTGACCAAATCCACCTCAATGACAGCGTTTTGCTGTTGAATTCTTTCGATTTCCGCGTCGGAGAAATACATCTTCGCCAAAAACTTGGCGGCGCTGGTTTCCATGACCGTGGAGACGAAAAGTCCCCGCGCCTGGGTGGATGGGCCGAAACTGAGAATGGTTGTGGCCGTGAAAAAGGCGAGAATCAGCGCCGCCAGCGTGATGCCGAGCAGAGAGAGACCGCGGAGAAGCGTTTTCTTAACCGTCATGCGAATTCCTCCTGATTTGCTGTGGCCGGTTGTGGGCATTTTTGCAGAGCGGGGAGCGTCAACAGCTCCTCCAGCCGGCGGATTTCGTTGACTCCGGCGGGCAGGGGATGCTCATAGATGGGATGATCCGCCGGGTGGCCGAAATCAATGCGCACCGCTTGCATCCCGGCTCCCAGCGCTCCCACAATATCAGTGGAGGCGTTGTCTCCCACGAAAAGACAATCGGCGCAGGCTACCCCCAGCCGTCCGGCCAGCCGCTGAAACAGCGTTGGATGGGGCTTTTCCATCCCCTCATCTCCGGCCGGAACAGATATGTCCACAAGCGACCGGATGCCGGACAGGCTCAGCTTTTCGTTTTGCAGACGGGAATCACCGTTTGTGAGAATTCCGAGAGGGAAGCCGCGCTTATGCAGGGTGGACAGTAGCTCGACCGCCTCCGGCAGAATATGACAGTTTTCAGCGAAAATCATGAAAAAGTCGCTCATCAGGGTATCGACCGCCCCTTCGTCATAGCCATCGGGCAGAAAACGGGCGATAAATTCCGGATAGCTGCAGGGCATCCGATAGCCATAGTCGTTGAGAGCGATCATTTCCCGGCAAAGGCGCGCCCGGTCGGCGGGGCTTTTTTCGGGGAAATATTGGTTAACATAGGCTTCGGCGGCGTCGGCGAAGGCCTTGTCCCGCAAATGAAGCGTGTCATCCAAATCAAAAAGCACCGCCCGGATTTTTCCCGTCGGGGCGAACAGCGCCCGCGCCTGTTGGGCGTCCAGCGCCGCCTGCCGTTGCAGGGCGGAAAGATCGGCGAAGGATTGCTCCGGCCGTAAGAAGGCCACCGGATATACCCGCACCGTCTGGCCGTATACATCGTCGGAAAAATCTTGTATCCAGGTTTCGGCCAGCGGGGCGGCGGCGCCGACGGTGGGGTGTTCGCCGATGTTGGTGACGCCCACGAAGGTGCGCTCGCCGATTTCCACGCTGGAGGCATATACGCCGAACCGGGGGAGAGCTGTTCCCTCCGGCAGAAGCTGGTTCACGGTGGGCATAGCCAGCCGGCGTCCCAGCTGTTGGCCATGGGTCACGGGCAGGCGCAGACAATAGGCCTGTCCCAGCATCCGCCGGACGGCGGCCAGGTCGCCGGCGGCCAAGGCGTTCCGGATGGCGGTGGAGCTGATCGGTCCGTCGGCACATTCGACGGTGGGCACCACCGTCACGGCGATGCCTTGCCGGGCGCACAGTGTTTGCAGCAGCGCCGCATCCCCCTGGCCGCCCCGTCCGAAACGATAGTTGCTTCCGCAGGCGACGGCGCGGGCATGGAGCTGTTCCACGAGAACGGTGTCCACGAATTTCGCTGGCGTCAGCTCCTGCACAGAAGAAAAGTCCGCCTCGATCAGCTCCTGCACATGAGCCTCCGCCAAGCGCCGCCGGTGCTCCTTGTCGCTGAAGATTCGCTGGCCAGCGGGCTTCGTTGTGACGGTGCCCGCGAGAAAGGTGTAAACGGCACACTTTCCCTGTCCGTTGCGCAGGGCGGCGGCGATCACCGCCCGGTGGCCGATATGCAGGCCGTCGAACAGCCCCAGCGCCACACTGCGGAAGTGTTGGGGGAGGCGAGCCGCGTCG
Source organism: uncultured Ruminococcus sp. (assembly GCA_964609975.1). GTDB lineage: Bacteria > Bacillota > Clostridia > Oscillospirales > Acutalibacteraceae > UBA5905. The sequence continues at coordinate 21,057 of CAZSTR010000011.1, forward strand.
GCGGGCAAAATGTAATGCTCCATGAGAAATAGCTCCTTTGCTTTTCGGTCTTTTTTCAAAACAGCTTGAGAATAGCCAGTTGGTCATCCTTCGGCGTGCCGAGGCCGAGGAATTCTCCGGCAGGAGAATAAATGCGCGCCGGACCTGTCGGAGCATTCTTCAGCCGCTCCAGCGCCAGAGAACCGCCGTTTTGGAAGCGGGTGGACTGGGCGGCGGTGACGGAAATCGCCGGATACGTCGAAAATGCAGAGTCAATGGGGCGAAGCCGCTGGACGAGGGCGCCTTCAGCGGCCAGGGCTTTGGCCTCCTCCAGTGAAAGACAGTCGGCCAGCGTATAGCCGGCGGCTTCGGTGCGGCGCAAGGCGGTCATGACAGCCCCACAGCCCAAGACCCGTCCCAAATCGTCGCAAAGACTGCGGATATAGGTGCCCTTCGAGCAATAGCAGTCCAGCTCCAGTATACCGTTTTCCTCGTCATAGGCCAATAGCTCCAGCTGATACACCGTGACGGGGCGTGCCTGCCGTTCAATTTCGATTCCCTGGCGCGCCAGGTCATAGAGGCGCACGCCGTCTTTTTTTAATGCGGAGGTCATGGGCGGGGTTTGCAAAATATCTCCCCGAAAGGCGGGGAGGGCTTTTTCCACGTCGGCGCGGGAGGGGGAGGGCTTTCCCGTCGGGGTGACCTGTCCCCAGATGTCTAGCGTGTCGCTGGTTGCACCAAAACGCAGGGTGGTGGTGTAACGCTTGTCATGGCAGGGGAGAAGCTCCAGCGCTCTGGTCGCCCGTCCCACCAGCAGAGGGAGAACGCCGGTAGCGTTGGGGTCCAGCGTGCCGGCGTGGCCGATTTTCTTTTCTCCTAAAAGTCGCCGCAAAATGGCACAGCAGAGAAAAGATGTCATCTCCTCCGGTTTGTCGATGCAGAGAATCCCGTTCATGAGCCCGTTCCTTTCGAATGAGAAATACGCAGACAGGCAAAAAGCCCGTCTGCGTTTTTGATGGATTATCCGGTGATGATGCGGGGCACAGCCTGCTCAACAGCCGTCAGGATGGCGGCCGTGGCCTGCTCCTTCGTGCCGTCCACGGCACAGCCGGCGGCGCGGGTGTGGCCGCCGCCGCCCAAAAGGGCGCAAATGGCCGCGGCATCGGCATGGGTGCCGGTGCGCACGCTGATTTTATAGTTTCCGTCGGCCTTTTGCCGCAGGGTGACACCCACCCAAACGCCCGTGATTTGTCGCGGAATGGGGGGGAGCCCCTCCAAATCGTTTTCGCCGGCGCCGCTTTCGGCGACCATGGCGTTGTCAATAACCATGACGGCCACCCGGCCGTCATGATAAAACCGCATCCCGGCCAGCGCCATACGCTCCAGCTCAATGCGCTCGCGGGATTTGATGTCGAAATTCACCCGGTTGATCATCTCAAAGTTTATGCCGGTGTCGATGCAATCGGCGGCGATGCGATGGGCGCGGGCGTCGGCGTTGGAATATTTGAAGCAACCGGTGTCGGTGGCGATGCCGGTGAAAATGCACTGGGCGATGGCGGGGGTGAGGGTCACCCCCAGCAGAACGATGATACGATAGACGATCATGGCCGCCGCGGCGCAGGCGGCATCCAGACAGGTGTTGGCGGCGTAGCCGGTGTTGGTGCTGTGGTGGTCGATGCACAGCTCCACCCGCGCGCCGTATTTCGTCTGGGTGGCGGGGCCGAGCAGCTTTTCATCGGCCACATCCAGCGCGCAGATAAAAGCCGGCTCAAAATCCGGCTGGGGCACATCTGCATACATATAGTCGTATTTCTCCGGGATTTTGTCCCCGCAATGGACGCGCACCTGCTTTCCCAGTGTCTGCAACGCCCGGCAAAGGGCAAAGCAACAGCCCAGCGTGTCGCCGTCGGGATATTGATGCGCCAACAGGAGAATCCGGTCGGCCTCCCGTAGCATGGCTGCCGCCTGGGCGTCAGTGAGGGGATTCGTCATAGCTTTTCTCCTTTTTCAGACGGTTGAGCATGGCGGCGATGTCGGCGCTGTAGGCGATGCTGTCATCGGCCACAAAGCGCAGCTCCGGCGTATGGCGCAGAGAAAGAGCCATCCCCAGCTCATGGCGCATATAGCCCGCCGCCGACTTCAGCCCCTTCACCGCTTCGCGGGCGGCCTCGATTCCGTCCATGGAGGTGACATACACAGTTGCATAGGACAGATCGCGGGTGACCTCCACCCGCAGAATGCTGAGCATACTGTTGCTGACCCGCGGGTCCTTGACGGTGCGCAGAATGGCGGTCAGCTCGCGCATGATGTCTTCACTTGTGCGGTCCATCCGATAATTAGGCATTTCAATTCCTCCGTGTTGTGAAAGCTTGGGGATATCCGCGAAGCAACAGGCTTTGAAGCAAAGCATGTTGCTTCGAAAAACGGTCAATCCCGATATTCCTCGATCACATAGGTCTCGTAGATGTCGCCCTCTTTGATGTCGGTGAATTTTTCCAGTCCGATACCACATTCATAGCCCTGGGCGACCTCCTTCTGGTCATCCTTGAAGCGCTTGAGAGAGATCATCTTGTCATCGCCGATGATGATCCCGTCTCGTACGATGCGCAGCAGGTCGTTGCGGCAAACCTTTCCGTCCACCACATAGCAGCCGGCCACCAGACCGACGCCGGTGATGCGATAAACCTGGCGCACCTCGGCGCGGCCATGCAGAACCTCGCGGGTTTTGGGCGCGAGCATACCCTTCATGGCAGTTTCCACCTCTTCGATGGCGTCATAGATAACGCGGTACATCCGCATATCCACGCCCGCGTTTTCGGCGGCAACCTGCGCCAGCGGATCGGGGCGCACATTGAAGCCGACGATGATGGCGTTGGAGGCGTCGGCCAGCATGACATCGTTCTCGGAAACGGCACCCACGGCGCCGTGAATCACCCGCACCCGCACCTCTTCGTTAGACAGCTTCTGGAGGGATTGGGTGACCGCCTCCACAGAGCCCTGCACATCGGCCTTGACGATGATGGACAGCTCCTTCATCTCGCCCTCATGCATCTGGTCAAAGAGATTATCCAGCGTGACCTTCTTATACTGGCTGAACAGCTCCTCCTTCGCGGCGGTTTTGCGCTGCTCTACCAGCTCACGGGCCAGCCGCTCGTCGCTGACGGCGTTGAACACATCGCCGGAGGCGGGAACCTCGGCGAGACCCATGATTTCCACCGGCACAGACGGCCCGGCGGCATCCAGCTTCTTTCCGTTTTCGTCGGTCATGGCGCGCACGCGGCCGACCGCCATACCGGCCACAAGAATATCGCCGCTATGCAGAGTGCCGTTTTGCACAAGCACGGTGGCGATGGGGCCGCGGCCCTTGTCCAGTCGCGCCTCGATGACCGTGCCCCTGGCGGCGCGGGCGGGGTTCGCTTTCAGCTCCTTCATCTCGGCCACCAGAAGCACGCTTTCCAGCAGGGTGTCCATGCCCATGCCGGTGTGAGCGGAAACGGGGACACAAATCACATCGCCGCCCCATTCCTCCGGCACAAGCTCATGCTCGGTGAGCTGCTGCATTACCCGGTCGGGGTTGGCCTCCGGCTTATCCATCTTGTTGATGGCCACGATGATGGAAACACCCGCCGCCTTGGCGTGGTGAATGGCTTCGATGGTTTGGGGCATGATGCCGTCATCCGCGGCAACCACCAGAATCGCAATATCCGTGACTTGCGCGCCCCGCGCCCGCATAGAGGTGAAGGCGGCGTGGCCGGGGGTGTCCAGGAAGGTGATGTTCTGGCCGTTGACCTGGGTGCGATAGGCGCCGATATGCTGGGTGATGCCGCCCGCCTCGCCGGCGGTGACGCTGGTTTTCCGGATGGCGTCCAGAATGGAGGTCTTTCCGTGGTCCACATGGCCCATAACAACAACTACCGGATCCCGCGGCAGCAGGTTCTCGTCGGTGTCCTCGCTGTCGTCGATGATTTGCTCCTCAATGGTGACGACGACCTCTCGCTCCACCTTCGTATGGAATTCCTCCGCCACCAGATAGGCGGTGTCGAAATCAATTTCCTCATTGACCGAGGCCATGACGCCCAACAGCATCAGTTTTTTGATAACCTCGCCGGCGGTGGCCTTCAGCCGCAGAGCCAGCTCGCCCACGGTGATGGTTTCGCCGACCTGGATGGTGGCGTGCTTCTGCTTGCGCTCCTGCTGGATGCGCGCCAGCCGCTCGCTTTCGGTCTCCTTGCGGCGGGGCTTGCGGTATTGCTGCTTGGAGCGCTGGTTGATTTTCTGCTTTTTCACCGCGCCGCCGTCGCCCCGCACCCGGTTGGAGGTTTGGGCCATGACATCGAATTTTTCGTCATATTTGTTGGAGGCCACCATCTGGGGCTTGCGGGTGTCCACGGTGCGGCGCTCCTGAGGTATCTTCGTCTGGGGAGCGGCCTTCGGCTTTTCGGCCTTCGGCGCGCCGCTTTTTTCGGGGGCCTTCTTTTCCGGTGCGGCCGCCTTCGCGGGGGCCTCGGCCTTGGCGGCGGGCGCCTGTTTTTCCGGCGCGGCCGGCTCTTTTTTCGGTTCTTCCTTCTTTTTCTCGTTCGCCGTGGCGAAATAAGCGGTCAAATCATCGGTATTGTGCTTTTGGGTCATACATTCGAAAATGATGTCCAGCTCATGCTCCTCCAGAGCGGTGGCGCTTTTTTTCGCCGGCTGCACATATTGACCGAGCAGCTCAATGATTTCCTTGGCGGGCACGCCGAAATCCTTGGCAACATCACTGACACGGTATTTAATCATCATAGGGCAACATCCTCCTTTGTATCGGTGCCTTCATCGGGCGATGGACAGCATTTGAGCATAGCAGAAGCGAAGCCGCGGTCGTCGGTGGCCACCAGCGCCACTGGTTTTTTCAGCCCCAGTGTCGCCGCCAGCGTCAGCCGGTCGGCTGCGATTTTTCGAATGGGGCAGGGGAAGGCTTCGGCGGCGAAGCGCAGCTCCTTTTCCGTTTTCGGGGAGCAGTCCGCGGCTACAAGCACCAGCCGGGCCTTGTTGACGCAAACCAGCCCCTTCACGGCGTCGAAGCCGATATGGATATGCCCGGCGCGGCGGGCAATTCCCAACAGGCCGAATAGCTTATTCTCCATCGGCCATCAGCTCCTTTTCCATGCGGTCATAGATTTCGGCCGGGATGGCGCAGCTGAAGGAGCGCTCCAGCCGCCGCGCCTTGCGCGCCGCCTGCAGGCAGGAAAGCTGTGGACAAACATAGGCGCCTCGCCCGGCCTTCCGGCCCGTTTGATCCAGGCTGATTTCCCCTTCGGGACTGCGCACCACGCGAATGAGTTCTTTTTTCGGCTTCATCTCGCCGCAACCGCTGCATTTTCGCAACGGGATTTTTTTCTCTCGCACTCTGTTGCTTCCTCCGCTGTGTTTTTCGGTTTATTCGGTCTCGGCGGAAGGCTCTTCGGTCTCGGCGGGAGCCTCCTCCTCATCCTCGCCATAGAAGCCGCTCTCCGGCCGGATGTCGATTTTCCATCCGGTGAGCTTCACCGCCAAACGGGCGTTCTGTCCCTTGTTGCCGATGGCGAGGGACAGCTGGGAATCGGGCACGGTCACCCGGCAGGCCTTCGCGCCCTCGGCGTCCATCTCCACCTTCAGAACCTTGGCGGGAGCCAAAGCGGCGGCGATGAAGGTGGCCGGGTCCTCGCTGTATTCCACCACATCAATTTTTTCTCCGCCCAGCTCCTCGACGATGTTGGCGACGCGGGTACCCCGCTGGCCGATGCAGGCGCCGACGGCGTCCACATTTTCGTCATGAGACAGCACCGCAAGCTTCGTGCGGGAGCCGGCCTCGCGGGCGACGGATTTGATTTCCACGATGCCATCGAAGATTTCCGGCACCTCGTTTTCGAACAGGCGGGTGACCAGCCCCGGATGGGTGCGGGAAACCAGCGCCCGCAGACCCTTTTCGGTTTCCTTCACATCGACCACATATACCTTGATATGGGCGCCCTCATGGATGTCATCGGTTTCCATCTGCTCGTTTTTCGGCAGAACGGTTTCGCCCTTTCCGACCTGGACGGTGGCGGCGCCGCTGCGGGGATCCACCCGCACGATCTGAACGGTGACCAACTCCTGGGTGCGGCGCTGGAACTCCAGCACCTGCTGGTTTTTCTCCGCCTCTCGAATTCCTTGGCGGATGACATGCTTCGCCGATTGAGCGGCGATGCGGCCGAAATCCTTCGTGTCCAGCTTGATTTCGATTTCTTTTCCGACAACGGCGCGCTTGTTATAGCGCTGCGCCTGTTCGAGGGTCATCTCCAGGTCGGGATCCTCCACGGTTTCCACAACGGCCTTGCGAATGGAAACGGAGAAGTCGTTTTTCTCGGTGTCCATGATGACGGAAATGTTTTCCTTCCCGCCATAGTCCTTTTTCACTGCTACAACGATGGCGGCCTGGATTTTTTCGATGAGATATTCGGGGTCGATGCCCTTTTCCTTTGCCAGCCCCTTCAGTGCTTCGAAAAATTCCACGATGTCTTTGTTTGTCATTGTTCTTTTCCTCCAAAAGATAGTCAATCGTCAGATTCGGTTTCGCCGTTTTCCTCGAACTGGTCGATGGCGTGAACGGCGGCGATGTCTTTTTTTGTGAAGCTGCGTTTTTCGCCCTCCTCGGTGGTGACGGTGACGGTTCCGTCCTCGGCGACCGTCTCCAGAAGCCCAGCGATTTCCCGCTGGCCGTCCTCGTCCGGCCGGTAGAGCTTGACATTTACCGGCCAACCCTCATAATAGGAAAAATGCTCCGGTCTGGTCAGCTCCCGATCGGCGCCCGGAGAAGTGACCTCCAGACAATAGGACTGGGGGATGGGGTCCGCCTCGTCCAGCAACGGGCTAAGCTTGCGGGAAACCGCCACACAGTCGTTGATGGAAACGGGGGAATCCTCCCGGTCGATGACGATGCGCAAAATCCAGGAAGCGCCCTCCTTCACGAAGCGCACATCCCACAGGAGCAAATCGGTTTCGTCGATGATGGGCTGCACCAGCGCCGTCACCCTTTGCACCACGCCGCCGGGGGCGGCCGAAGCTTTTGCCATGAACGATTCCTGCCTTTCTGCGGCTTTTGCCGCACACAACGACAAAGGAGCGGGTTGCCCCACTCCTTTGTCATTGCATAATCACTGTCCTCAGTATACCACCCCTTTCTGGAAAAAGCAAGCCTTTTTTCAAGAAAACTTCCCGGAAAGGGGCGGATTTTGAGAAAGCGCCAAAAAACAGACGTGGATATGCCCGCTTTTGCATAGAATTTGCTGAAAGTGGGCGATGGGCGTTGATTTTTCGCGGGTTTTGTAGTATAGTTTTAGCACGATAAATGGTAAAAGAGGTTCACGCACAGACAGGGAAAGGGGCGAAAATCATGCGTTCTCCTTTTTTGAAGGGAATGGCCCATGGCGTGCCGATCATGCTGGGGTATCTTTCGGTGTCCTTCGGCTTCGGCATTGCGGCGGTGCGGCTTGGGATTTCTCCGGCGGCGGCGGTGGCGATTTCGGCCTTCAATCTGACCTCCGCCGGTCAGGCGGCAGGCATCGAAATCATTGCGGCGGCGGGAACGCTGCTGGAAATGGCGCTGACCCAGCTGGTGATCAACATCCGCTATGCTCTTATGGGGATTTCTTTGTCCCAGCGGCTGGACGACTCCTTCACGACGCCCCGCCGCTTGTTGGTGTCCTTTGGCATCACGGATGAAATCTATGCGGTGGCGGTTTCCCGGCCGGAGCCGGTGACGGCGCGGTATATGTACGGACTGATTTTGACGCCGTTTCTCGGCTGGACGGTGGGCACGGCTTTGGGTGCGCTGGCCGGCAGTTTCCTGCCGGCGTCGGTGACCGATGCCATGGGAATTGTGCTGTATGGGATGTTCATGGCGATTTTCGTGCCGGCGGCGCAAAAGGATCGGCGGGTGCTGTGTGTGGTGGTGCTGGCGGCGGCCTTCAGCGCTGTGTTTCGCTATCTTTTGCCGATGGTTTCCGGCGGCTTCGCGGTGATTCTCAGCGCGCTGGTGGCGGCAGTAGCCGGGGCGATTCTGTTTCCTTTGGGAGAGGAGGAGGCGTCATGAGCCTGTTTTTGTATGTTTTGGTAATGGCCGGCATGACCTATTTGGTGCGGGCGGTTCCTTTCACCGTCATGCGGCGGCAAATTCGCTCCCGATTTTTGCGCAGTTTGTTTTATTATCTGCCCTATGCGGTGTTGGCGGCGATGACTTTGCCGGCGATATTCTATTCCACCGGGAATATGACAACGGCGGCCATCGGCACGGTAGTGGCGTTGGTGCTGGCCTATTTCCGCTGTCCGCTGATTGTGGTGGCGATGGCCGCCGCCGCGGGGGCGTGGCTCTCCGGGTTGTTTTTTTGAAAAATTGAAAAAGGAAAAAAGCCTCGGCTCAGCCGAGGCTTTTTTGTTCAGTTGAGCAGATAGATACCGAAATTTAGATAACCGGCGAGGGTGACCCAGGCCAGATAGGGCAGAATAAGCCGTCCGGCGGCCGGGCGGATGGCGGCGAAGCGTAGGGCGGTGACCAAAACCAGCGCCCATAACAGCAGAAGCCACAAAAATGCGAAAAGATAGGCCTTCGCGCTGAAGAAAATCGGCGACCAGAAGAAATTCACAATCAGCTGAAGCCCATAGGCGAACAGCGCCCTTTGGCGGGCGGGATGGGAGGCGCGGTCGCTCCAAATCAGATAAGCGGCGAAGCCCATGAGCAGATACAGCACCGACCAGGCCACCGGGAACAGCCATTCCGGCGGCGACAGAGGCGGCTTGCGAAGGACGGAAGGATTCTGCATCCCGCCGCCGGAAAGCAGGGCGGACAGCCCGCCCGCTCCCAACGGAATGAACAGGGAAATCAGCAACGGCTTCCATCGAATTTTCATAGGCGTTTCCTCCTGCGCAGATTTTTAGTTCCGAAATAGTATATGTCGAAGCCGGGCGGCCTATGAGCCGTTGCGGCGCGGTTGTCATAAAACCGCTCCCTCCTTCATAGCATATACAAACGAAAAGGAGCGGAGGCGCAGAGATGGAGACGACAAGCAGTGTTTTTCGGGATATGGCGGCGCGCACCAACGGCGAGGTGTATCTGGGCATCGTTGGTCCGGTGCGCACCGGAAAATCTACCTTTATCAAGCGGTTCATGGATACACTGGTGATTCCCCACATGGAGGACGGGGAGCGCCGGGAGCGGGCAACGGATGAGCTTCCCCAATCCGCCGCCGGGCGTACCATTATGACCACAGAGCCGAAGTTCATCCCAGAGCAGGCGGCGCGGGTGACACTGGATGGGGTGGCCGATTTGCGAGTACGGCTGATCGATTGTGTGGGGTATATTGTGCCCTCCTCTTTAGGGTATATCGAGGAGGAACAGCCCCGCATGGTGAAAACGCCCTGGTATGAAGAGGAGATTCCTTTTAATATGGCGGCGGAGGAGGGCACGCGCCGGGTCATCACAGACCATTCGACGGTGGGGCTGGTAATCACCACCGACGGAAGCTTCACCGACATCCCGCGGGAGGAATATCGCCAGGCGGAGGAGCGGGTGATACGAGAGCTGCAGGAGCTGAACAAGCCCTTTGCAGTGTTGTTGAACACCCAAGCGCCGGAGAGAGGGGAGGCGCGCGCCCTTTGCGAGGAGATGAGCGCCCTTTATGGTGTCCCGGTGGTTCCGGTGAATTGCCAGAGGATGGATGAAACGGAGATTTTCCGCACGCTGGAGGCGCTGCTGTCGCAGTTTCCCGTGCGGGAGGTGGGGCTTTGTCTGCCCCGGTGGCTGATGGAGCTGAAGTGGGAGCATCCGGTGCGTGCCGGCGTAATGGAAACGGTGCGCCGCGCCGCTGGCGAGGTGCAACGGGTGAGCGAGCTGTCTGCGTTGACCGACGAGCTGGCGGATTGTCCCTTTGTGGAAACGGCGACGCTGGAGAGGGTGGATTTGGGGCTTGGCTGTGCGCAGGTGACGGTGCAGGTTTGCCCGGAGCTGTTTTATCGGGTGCTGGAGGAGGTCACCGGGCTGGAAATCGCGGATGAAGGCGCGCTGATGCGCTGTATGCTGGAAATGTCCGCCACCGCCCAAAAATATCGGAAGCTGGAAAGTGCCATGGAGCAGGTGGAGGCCACCGGCTATGGAATTGTGATGCCGGAGATGGAGGAAATGACGCTGGAGGAGCCGGAAATCATTCGCCAAAGCGGTCGCTACGGTGTGCGTTTGCGGGCGGCTGCGCCGTCCATTCACATGATGCGCGCGGAAATTACCACCGAGGTTTGCCCGATTGTGGGAAGCGAGCGGCAAAGCGAGGATTTGGTGAATTATCTGCTGGGACAGTTCGCAGAAAATCCTTCGAAGATCTGGGAGTCCAATATTTTTGGGACCTCTCTGTATGGTCTTGTGAATGAAGGCTTGCACAATAAGCTTTTGCATATGCCGGAGGATGCCCGCCAGAAGCTGAAGGAAACGGTGGAGCGCATCATCAACGAGGGCTGTAACGGCCTGATTTGCATCATTGTATAAGAAAAGGGGGCGATGGGGTGATTGAACCGCCGAAATGGGAAAGCGAAGAGCTTTCCGCTTCCGCTGGGAACAGCTGGGCGTCGGCCGGGCGGGCAGAGGCGCCGGTTGGAGGCCCGCGCCGGGAGCGGCTGCCGAGGGAGGAGAAAAAGCCTATCGGCACGGGGCGGGTGCTGGCGGTGCAGTGTATTGCCTGCACGGTGCTGATTTTGCTGGCTGTGCTGTTGCGGGCGGCCGGCGGAACCGCCTATGAAGCCTTGCGCCAAAGCTTTCGCCAGGGGATGCTACGCAACGACTGGATGGCGGCGTTTTCTTCCTTTTGGGATGGGGATGTGGCGGCGGAGGTGTCGGAGGAACTGGAGCGGCGCAACGAGGAAGGCTCCACCGCCAGCGAGTCTGCTTCGCCGGAAAGTGCCGCCGACGCGTCCGGGGTTTCTCTGAAAACGGCGGAAACAGGGCGGCTGCCGCCGGAGGGGGTGATGGCGGTGGCTTTGCGGGTGAACCGGGCGGCGGTGGCGCCCTTGGCCGCCGGAACCCTGACCTCCCCCTTTGGTTATCGGCAAAGTCCTACCGGGGACAACGGGGAACAGTTCCATCGGGGCGTGGACATCGCCGCTCCGGCGGGGACACCTCTGCGGGCGATGTTCGACGGCCGGGTGACCGAGGCAGGGACGAGCCGGAGCTTTGGAAATTTTGTACGGCTGTGTCCCGGAGACGGTGTGGAGATTTTATATGGTCATTGTCAAAGCCTGCTGGTGGAAACGGGGGCGGTGGTGCGCGCGGGAGAGACGGTGGCGCTGGTGGGAGCGACCGGGGATGCCACCGGCAACCATGTGCATATTCAGCTGAGCCGGGATGGCGTTGTGTATAATCCCTGCGGGACAGTGCCGGTGGAGCGATATGCTTGAATGGCGGCTATTTTCGGTGCGGGTGCGGATGAGCCTGCTGTTTCCGGCGCTGGTGACAGGGCTTCTGTTGTGCCAGCCGGAGGGGACGGCTGTGTCCTGCTTGCTGGCCTCGCTTCTGCATGAGGGCGGCCATTTGCTGGCGATGGGGCTGTTGGGTTGTCCGGCGGACAGCTGTGTGATTGGTGCCTTTGGGGCGCGCATCGTGACGAACGAAGGCCGCTTGCCCGGCTATAGAGGCCAGTTGGCGATTTCTCTGGCGGGGCCGGGGGTCAACCTTTTGGCGGCGGGCGCTTTGTGGGCGCTGGGCTGTCGGCGGGCGGCGACGATGCATTGGCTTTTGGGCGGGTTCAACCTGCTGCCGGCGGCGGCGATGGACGGAGGACAGGCCTTGCGGGCGATTCTCTGCATGTGCTGGGCGCCCGACCGGGCGGAGCGTTGGCTGAGAGGGCTGTCGGCGGTGGTGCTGTTTCCGCTGGCGACGGCGGCGCTGTGGATGGCTTTGGCGGGGCGGGGGAACGGAACGCTATTGATTGTGAGTGTTTATCTCAGCGCACTGGTGTTTGTCGGTGGCTGAAAACCGAACGGTCAAAAAAATTAAAAAAGGGCTTGACAAGGAGAAAAAAGGCTGGTATAATCAACGGGACAAATCAAGCAGAGCGTTTGCCCGCTCTCACCCCCGGAGTCCGTTCCAAAGGGTTGATATGACCGATTGCTTGCGTCGCGAGACTGGCGGCGTGCGGTTTTTGCGGGCAGCTTGCGCTGTCCGCTTTTTGTTTTATGAAACGAATGGAGGTGCTTTCCCATAGCCAAGAAAGAACTGCAGATAAACGAACAGATTCGGGACGCTCAGCTTCGTGTCATTGGAGCCGACGGCGACCAGCTGGGCGTGATGTCTGCCCGCGAAGCGCAGAACCTGGCGGATGAAGCCGGGCTGGATCTGGTGAAAATTGCGCCCACGGCTCAGCCGCCGGTGTGCCGGATCATGGACTACGGAAAATATCGCTTCGAGCAGGCGAAAAAAGAAAAAGAAGCCCGAAAGAACCAGCGCGTGGTGGAAATCAAAGAGGTGCGTCTGGGGCTGAACACCGATGTGGGGGATTTCAACACGAAGGTGGCGCAGGCGACGCGGTTTTTGCAGCATGGCGACAAGGTGAAGGTCAACATCCGTTTTCGCGGTCGCGAAATGGCGCATCCCGAAATGGGGCTGGAGCCGATGCGGCGCTTCGCCGAGGCTCTGGATGAGCTGGCGATGGTGGAAAAGGCCGCCAAACTGGAGGGACGGAACATGATGATGTTCCTGGCTCCGAAGGCGGCGAAATAACAGTTCGGTTGACACAGGCTCTGCCTGTTTACACAAAAAGTTATTAAGGAGGACATACAATATGCCTAAGATCAAAACGCACAGCGGTGCGAAAAAGCGTTTCAAGCTGAGCAAGACCGGCAAGGCGATCCGTGGACACGCCTACAAGTCTCACATCCTCAACAAAAAGACCACGAAGCGGAAGAGAAATCTGCGCAAGACCGTGACGGCGGATAAGACGAATCTGTCTGCTATCAAGCGCATGATCCCTTACAAATAATCGGGAATCGACGAGATACGGAGGTAAAGAAAGATGGCTCGTGTTAAAGGCGCAATGATGACGCGCAAGAGAAGAAAGAAAGTTCTGAAGCTGGCGAAGGGCTACTATGGTGCCAAGTCCAAGCTGTTCAAGACCGCGAAAGAAGCGGTGATGAAGTCCGGCCAGTATGCCTATATCGGCCGTAAACAGCGCAAGCGTGATTTCCGTCGTCTGTGGATCGCCCGCATCAACGCGGCGGCGAAAATGAATGGCATGAATTATTCCACCTTCATGAATGGTCTGAAGAAGGCCGGTGTCAGCCTCAACCGCAAAATGCTGGCTGAGCTGGCGGTGTCCGATGCGGCTGCCTTCACCGCTCTGGTGGAGAAGGCCAAAGCGGCTCTGTAAAAAGCTGAAATTGCGCCCGCCGGTTCCCGGCGGACGCATTTTTGCTTTGTGTTGCCAAAAGCCGGCGAGGGATGACGCCGAAGAAAAGGGAGGAAAATGCCGTGACAGTGACCAGCAAGGAGAATCCGTTGGTGAAGGAATGGCGCGCCCTTTGCCGTGAATCGAAGCGGCGGCGGGAAAGCGGATTTTTCGCCATCGAGGGGGCGCGTCTTTGCTCCGATGCCCTTCTTTCGGGCCAAAAGCCCCGCACTCTGCTTGTGACGGCGGCGGCACGCCGGGCGTATGCGGAAACGGCGGCGCGGCTGGAAGCGGCGGCGGAGCAAACGGTGGAAATTTCCCCGGAGTTGGCCAGCTACATGGCGGATACCGCCTCGCCCCAGGGAATATTCTGTATCACAAAATACCTTGACAATCCGCTCTCTTTGGATACAATAAATACAGCGGGGCGCTATTGCTTTTTGGAGGATATGCAGGACCCGGGAAACCTGGGAACGGTCATCCGCACGGCGGAGGCGCTGGGGCTGGACGGGCTGTTGCTGTCCGCCGGCTGCTGTGATGTATATAATCCGAAGGTTTTGCGCGCCAGCATGGGCGGCGTGTTCCGCTTGCCGTTGTGCTTGGCGCTGGATGCGCCGCGTGCGGTGGAACAGCTCCAGAAAAAGGGGATGCGGGGCTTCGCCTGCGTGGTGGACGCGGCCGCGGAACCGGTTCAGTTGGCGTCGTTCGGCGCCGGGGCTTTCTGCCTGATCGGAAACGAAGGAAACGGCCTGCGCTCGGAGACGGTGGCGGCTTGCGCCCGGCGGGTGACGATCCCGATGGCCGGGCGGGCGGAGTCGCTGAACGCGTCGCTGGCCGCGGGGCTTGTGATGTGGGAAATGGTGCGCTGAGAAGCGCCGGAGATGGAGGAGGGAGAGGTTGCGGGATGGATAGCCGAATCTATTGGATTTGGCTGGCGCAGGCGGTGCCGGCGGGCGATGAGCGCATGAACGCACTGTTGGACGCCTTCGGCTCGGCGGCCGGGGTGTATGCGGCCACCGAAAAGGAGCTGTGCGCTCTGTCTTTGCCCTCCTCCTTGGTGAAAAAGCTGACGGAACGGTCACTGGAGGAGGCACGGTGGATTTTTCAAGCCGTCGGCCAACGGGGAGATTGGATGCTGACGCCGGAGGATGCGCTGTATCCGCTACGCCTGCGGGAGCTTTCCGGTTGCCCGGCGGTGCTCTATTGCCGCGGGACGATGCCGGATTTGTCTGTGTCTCCCGGCTTCGCCGTGGTGGGCACGCGCCGAGCAACACCCCAGGGCGCGCAGGAGGCCTTTGCCCTTTCGGCCGGGTTGGCCGCGGGCGGGATGACCGTGGTCAGCGGCGGCGCCGCCGGCATCGATGCGGCTGTGCATCGAGGGGCGCTGGCGGCGAAGCGTCCGACGGTGGTGGTGATGGCTTGTCCGCTGGATGAGCATTATCCCCAGGAAAATGAGGATTTGCGCTGCCAGGTGGTGGCCGAAGGCGGTTTGCTGTTGAGCGAATATCCGCCGGGACTGCCTTATCGCTGTGTGTTTCCGGTGCGCAACCGTTTGCTGGTGGGGCTGAGTGAGGGCGTTTGTCTAGCGGAAACGCCCCAGCGCAGCGGTGCCCGCATCACGGCCCGTTTGGCGCGGGAGCAGGGAATTGAGGTTTTCGCTCTGCCCGGCGCATTGACCGGGCATCATAACGACGGCGCCAACCGGGAAATTCAAAATGGTGCGGCGTTGGTGATGGGCGCCGGCGATATATTGCGCGAATATGTGCCCCGTTTTCCGGGACTGTTGAGCCCGGAGGAGGGCGAGCGGGCGGAAAAGCGGGCTGGGTGGATGAGCGCCGCGGCTTCCGAAGCGGAGCGCCCGGAGTGGCCGAAAAAGAAGCGAGAGCCTCGGCGAAAGAAAAAACAGCCGGAGACACAAGCTGAAGCCCGGCGGGAGGAACCGCCGACCGCCCCGGCGGCGGAGTGTCCGGAGCTGGCCTCGGAAACGGCGCGCGCGGTTTGGAAGGCGCTGACCGCCTCTCCCTGCCCGGTGGATGAGTTGGCGCAGAAAACCGCTCTGCCCGTTCCCCGGCTGTTGGCGGCGCTGACGGAGCTGGAAATGCTCGGTGCGGCGGAAAACCGCGCCGGTCAGCAGTATTTGAAAAAAGGCTGAGACGCGCGCGTTGTCGTTTGTGATAGAAAGGAGTCGAAATATGGCGAATTTGGTGATTATGGAATCCCCGGCCAAGGCGAAAACGGTGAAAAAGTATTTGGGGAATGGCTATGAAGTGATTGCCTCGGTGGGACATATTCGGGATTTGCCGAAGACCCTTTTGGGGGTGGATATTGAGCATGGCTTCAAGCCCCGTTATGTGGATATTCCCGGAAAATGCGCGCTGATTCGCCAGCTGAAGGCGGCAGCTGCCGACAGCGACCGGGTATATCTTGCCACCGACCCGGATCGGGAGGGAGAGGCGATCGCCTGGCATCTGGCACAGCTGCTGCAGCTGCCTATGGAGGAGAAAAACCGGGTCACCTTCAATGAAATCACCCGCACCGGCGTGGCAGCGGGGATGGAAAAGCCCCGTGCACTGGATATGAATTTGATAAATGCCCAACAGGCGCGCCGGGTGCTGGATCGTATCGTCGGCTATAAGCTCAGTCCCTTTCTCTGGAAAAAGGTGCGCAAGGGGCTGTCTGCCGGTCGGGTGCAGTCGGTGACAGTCAGCCTTGTTGTGGATAGAGAAAACGAAATTCGCTCCTTTGTCAGCGAGGAATATTGGACGCTGGATGCCCAGCTTTCGCTGACAGAAAAGGGGCGTCAGTTCCCGGCGAAGTTTTACGGAACCGCCGGCCGCAAGCTGGCGGTTTCCACAAAGGAGGAGGCAGACGCCATTCTGGCAGAGCTGAAGGGAGTCGACTTTGTAGCCTCCGGCGTGAAAACGGGCACCCGCCGGGTGGCACCGGCGCCGCCCTTCACCACCTCCACCATGCAGCAGGAGGCCAACCGGAAGCTGAATTTCTCCTCGAAGCGCACTATGAAAACCGCCCAGGAGCTGTATGAGGGTGTGGAGCTGGAGGGCATCGGCGCTACCGGCTTGATTACCTATATGCGTACCGATTCGTTGCGCATTTCCGATGAGGCTCGGCAGGCCGGCTGTGCCTATATCCGGGAGCAGTTCGGCGCGGACTATCTCCCGGCGAAGCCGCGGATTTATAAGCAGAAGAACAACGCCCAGGACGCCCATGAGGCGATTCGCCCCTCGGTGCCCTCCATGACCCCCGACCAGGTGAAGGGCTCACTGTCCCAGGATCAATATAAGCTGTATAAGCTCATCTGGGAGCGGTTTATAGCCAGCCTGATGGCGGATGAAATTCGCAACACCTGCCAGGTGGACATCACCGCCGGCGAGTATCTGTTCAAGGCCTCCGGTTATATGGTGCGCTTCAACGGGCATACGGCGCTGTATGTGGAGGGTCGGGACGAAAAGGACGAGGAAAACAAGCCCCTGCCGGAAATTCACGAAGGGGACAGTCTGGTTTGCTGCTCTCTGGCGGGAAATCAACATTTCACCCAGCCGCCGGCGCGCTATAACGAGGCCACGCTGATTAAAGCGATGGAGGAGAGCGGCATCGGCCGTCCCTCCACCTATGCCGCCACCGTGAGCACCATTTTCAGCCACGAATATGTGGAGCGGGACGGTAAGACACTCAAGCCCACCAAGCTGGGCGAGGTGATTACGGCGTTGATGAAGGATCAGTTCCCTCAAATCATGGACATCGACTTCACGGCCAACATGGAGCAGCAGCTGGATGGCGTGGAAAGCGGAAAGGCCGAATGGGTCAGCGTTTTGGACGGCTTTTACGGCGATTTTGCCGCGGCGTTGGCCAAGGCGGAGCAGGATTCCCAGCGGGTCGAGGTGCCGGTGGAGGAAAGCGACGAGGTGTGCGAGCTTTGCGGCCGCCGCATGGTCATAAAAACGGGCCGCTATGGAAAATTCCTCGCTTGCCCCGGTTATCCAGAATGTAAAAACACGAAACGGATTGTGGAAATCGTCGAGGGCACCTGTCCAAAATGCGGCGAGCCGCTGGTTGGAAAAAAATCCAAGCGGGGGAGGAAGTTCTTCGGGTGCAGCACCTATCCGAAATGTGATTTCGCCACCTGGAACGAGCCGACGAAGGAAAATTGTCCCCGGTGCGGAAAAACCCTGTTCCGCCGGGGCGGGAAAAGCGGCGGAAGTCTTGTTTGCCTGGGCGAGGGCTGTGGCTTTGAGAAGAAAAAGGATTGACGGAAAGGACGGAGTCGATGGCAATCACGGTGATTGGAGCCGGTCTCGCCGGCTGTGAGGCCGCTTATGCGGTGGCGCAGGCGGGCGAATCGGTGGTTCTTTTGGAAATGAAGCCGAATAAATATACGCCGGCTCATCATCAGCCGCTGTTCGCGGAGCTGGTCTGCTCCAATTCGCTGAAGGCGCAACGCCTGGAGAGCGCCGCCGGACTTCTGAAGGAGGAGATGGCGCGGCTGGGAAGCTTGACGGTTCCTATCGCGCGGGGTTGTGCTTTGCCGGCGGGCGGCGCGCTGGCGGTGGACAGAGATATGTTTTCCGCCCGCGTCACCGAGGCTGTGCGCAACCATCCGCGCATCACCGTGCGGCAGGAGGAGGTAACCCACCTGCCCACCTCCGGGGTGACGGTGGTGGCCACCGGTCCGTTGACCGCCGATGCGCTGGCGGTGGATATTGCCCGGCTGTGTGGCGGTGGATTGAGCTTTTATGACGCGGCGGCGCCGATTGTGACGGCGGAAAGCGTGGATATGTCCAGTGCCTTTTGCGCTTCTCGCTATGACCGGGAGGAGAGTGGCGAGGGGGATTACATCAACTGCCCCTTGAGCAAGGCGGAGTATGAGGTCTTTCGGGAGGCGCTGGTGACCGCCGAGCGGGCGCCGTTGCATGAATTTGACGCTCCCGCCGAGCTGACCGTGTATGAGGGCTGTATGCCCATTGAGGTGTTGGCCTCACGGGGCACCGACGCCATTCGGTTCGGTCCGATGAAGCCGGTGGGTCTGCGCGATCCGCACACCGGCCATCGCCCTTGGGCGGTGGTGCAGCTACGCAAGGAAAACGCCGCCGGCACGCTGGTGAATTTGGTGGGCTTTCAGACAAATTTGAAATTTTCCGAGCAAAAGCGGGTTTTCGGTATGATTCCCGCCTTGCGGCAGGCGGAGTTTATGCGCTATGGCGTGATGCACCGCAACACCTTTTTGGATGCGCCGCGGCTGTTGGATGCTGGCTTCCGCTTCAAGGAGCGCCCTGATTTGCTTTTCGCCGGCCAGATGACCGGCGTGGAGGGGTATATGGAATCCGCCGGCTCCGGTCTGCTGGCCGGGCTGAATGCGGTGCGCCAGATGCGGGGTCAGGCGCCGCTGGTGCTCCCCGCTGACACTATGCTGGGGGCGCTTCAGCGCCATGTGTCCCAGCCGAACGCACACTATCAGCCCATGGGGGCGAATTTTGGCATTTTGCCTTCGATTGAGCCGCATATTCGGGATAAAAAGGAACGGTATGCCGCTTTGGCGGCGCGGGCTTTGGAGAGCCTTGAGCTGTATATGAGAAAGGACGGAGAAACGCTATGAAAATCATTGTGGATGGCTATGGCGGCGATTATGCCCCGTTGGAGATTTTGAAGGGGGCAGTGCTGGCGGCGGCCGGCGGATACGAAATTCTGATGACCGGAAACGAGCCGGAGCTGCGCCAGCTGGCTGCGGAGCACAAGCTGTCTCTGGAGGGCATCGAAATTGTGCACACCACCGATGTGATTCGGATGGAGGATCATCCCCGCAGTGTTCTGCGGGAGCACAAGGAGTGCTCCATGGCGGTGGCGTTGCGCCTTTTGGCCGAGGGAAAGGGCGCGGCGGTGGTGAGCGCGGGAAGCACCGGCGCTCTGCTGATGGGTGCCACCTTCATTCTCAAGCGTATCAAGGGAATTTCCCGCCCGGCGCTGGCGCCGATTTTGCCCTCGGATAATGGGCCGTATATGCTCATCGACTGCGGCGCGAACGCGGATTGTCGCCCAGAGATGCTGTTGCAGTTTGGCCGTATGGGAAGCATCTATATGCAGCGGATGTTTTCGCTTGAGGCGCCCCGTGTGGGACTACTGAATGTGGGTACAGAGGACACCAAGGGTGGAGAGCTGCAGCAGGCGGCTTTCGGACTGCTGAAGGAAAGCGAGCTGAGCTTCATCGGTAATGTGGAGGCGCGACAGGTGCCGGCCGGTGCGGCGGATGTGGTGGTTTCGGACGGGTTTTCCGGGAATGTGCTGTTGAAAACCATGGAAGGCACCGTCGGGATGCTGATGAAAAACCTGAAGGAGATTTTCCTGTCCTCTCTGCGCATGAAGCTGGGCGCGGTTCTGCTCATGCCCGGACTGAAAACGCTGAAAAAGAAAATGTCCACCTCGGAGCATGGCGGCGCTGTTTTGCTGGGCGTCAGCCGGCCGGTGGTGAAGGCCCACGGCAACGCCAAGGCCGACGCCATCGCCAGCGCGATTCGTGTGGCGGCGGAGTTCGCCTCCAGCGGGGTTGTGGAAGCCATTGAGAAGAGCATGGCGTCGCGAAAGGCGGCGGCGCAGACCACCGCAGAGGAGGCAGACGGCTCATGCGAGTGATCGAGGTTTTGCGGGAGCTGTTTTGCCGAAAATACGGCTGTGAGCCGGAGGATGTGGAGATGGCCGCCCGCCTGGATGAGTTGAACCTCGCGCCCCATGAGCGGGAGGATATGGCGCTGGTGCTGAGCGATTTGTACGGCCTGGACATGAGCGCCGCCGATGCGAAGGATTGTGACACGGTGGAGGATGTGGTCGCCTTCGTGGAGGATCGACTGATTGAACGGGAGGGAACGAACGGTGCAAACGGATTTGACGCCCCTGATGCGGGCGATTGGCTATAAGTTTCAGGACATACGGCTGTTGGAAAAGGCGCTGACCCATTCCTCCTATACAAACGAAGGCCATGCCACCTGCGAATGTTATGAGCGGCTGGAGTTTTTGGGGGATTCTGTGCTGGGCTTCATCACGGCGCAGTATCTTTTCGAAAAGGACCGGGGGCCGGAGGGCGAGCTGACGAAGCTACGGGCGGCCGTGGTGTGCGAAAAGGCGCTTTGCTCCTATTCGCGGGAACTGGGCATCGGCCGGTATATGCGGCTGGGGCGCGGTGAGCGACGCAACGGCGGCGATCAGCGCCCGTCCATTTTGGCGGATATGTATGAGGCGGTGCTGGCGGCAATTTTCCTCGACGGAGGAATGGAGCCGGCGGAAAAATTCGTTTTGCGCTTCATCATCCCGGAGGCGGAAAATCAGCGCCGCCGCCATTTCAAGGATCACAAGACGGCCCTTCAGGAGATCGTCCAGCAAAATCCCGGAGAACAGCTGGAATATGTCCTGAAAGGGGCGTCCGGTCCGGATCATAACAAGGTGTTTTTGGTGGAGGTTCATTTGAATTCCAATGTGATTGGCCGCGGACGCGGACACAGCAAAAAGGAAGCCGAGCAGGAGGCGGCCCGTGAGGCTCTCCGCTTGATGGGCTATGAATGAGGGAGGCGTGAAGCATGATACTGAAATCCTTAGAGCTGCATGGCTTTAAGTCCTTTCCGGATAAGACGGTGCTGAATTTCAACGGCGGGATCACCGCGGTTGTCGGTCCTAACGGAAGTGGAAAATCCAATATCAGCGACGCCATTCGCTGGGTACTGGGCGAGCAGTCCAGCAAAAGCCTGCGCGGCTCCAAGATGGAGGATGTGATTTTCAACGGCACGGCGCAGCGTCGTCCCATGGGCTATGCCGAGGTGACGCTGGTTATCAACAACGAAACTCGGATGCTGGAATGTGACAGCGACGAGGTGCGGGTCACCCGGCGTTGCTATCGCTCCGGCGGAAGCGAATATCAGCTCAACGGCGCCACTGTGCGGCTGGAGGACATTCGACTGCTGTTCATGAACACCGGCCTCGGCCGGGACGGCTATTCCATCATCGGACAGGGGCGCATCGACGAAATCGTCACTTCCCGCTCCCAAAACCGGCGAGAGCTTTTGGAGGAAGCCGCCGGCATCGCCAAATACCGCTATAAAAAGGAGCGGGCGGAGAGCAGTCTGAAAAAAGCCCAAGAAAATCTGGATCGCCTGCATGACATTTTGCAGGAGCTGGAGGATCGGGTCGGCCCGTTGGAACAGCAGGCCGCCAAGGCGAAAAAGTTTTTGGAGCTGGCCGGCGAAAAGAAAATGCTGGAAATCGGTCTCTGGCTGCGCACGATGAACGAATCCCGCGGCGTGCTGCGGAATTTGGACGCGAAGCTGGAAAACGCCCGGCTTCAATATGACCGGGCGGGCGAAAATGTGGACGCTTTCACCGAGGAGGTGGAGCGTATCGCCCTGAAGGCGCAACAGCTGGAGGTGGAGATGGACGGCGTGCGCCGTCAGGCGGCGGCGCTGGAGGAGCAGGCGGCGACCTGCGACAGCCGGGTCGCGGTGTTGGAAAATGACATTTTCCACAACAGCGAAAACATCCGCCGGGTGCAGGAGGAGATCGCCGCCGCCGACACCGGCGACGCGCAAATCGAAGAGGACATCGGCGCCCGCCACGACGAAATCGGGGCGAAGAAGGAGCATATCCGGGCGGCAGAGGCGGAACAGCTCCGTTTGACAGAGGAGATGGAAGCCCTCTCTCGCAGCACCGAGGAGGCCACCGGCCAAATCGACCGGCTGTCCGAGCAGGCCTCGGCGCTGGCGCTGGAGCTGTCGGAAACCCGCGTGCGCTCGGTCACCAACGAGTCCTCTCTCCAGGAAATCACCCTCCGTTTGGCTCAGCTGGCCGCCAGCGCGGCCCAGCAGGCGGCGCAGGCCGAGGGGCTTGCGGCAGAGTTGAAGGAGAGTCGGGAGGCTTTCCAGGCTTGCACCGAGCGGGTGGAGAGTCTGCAAAATACCCTGTCCGGCTATGAATATCGCTATAAAAACCGCTCTGAAAAGCTGGTGGCGGCCAAGGAGGCGCTGGATCGTCTGCGTCTGGACGCGGAGGAAAAACAGCGCCGGGTGCGTATGCTGGAGGAGATGGAACGCAATCTAGATGGCTTCCAGCAAAGCGTCAAGATGGTCATAAAGCAGGGGGAGCGGGGTGCGCTTTCCGGCATCTACGGCCCGGTTTCCCGTCTTGTGCGGGCGGAAGGAGCCTATGCGCTGGCGATTGAAACGGCGCTGGGCGCGGCGGCGCAGAATCTGGTGTGTGACCGGGAGGAGGATGCGAAGCGCGCCATTGCCTATTTGAAGGAGAACAAGGCTGGTCGCGCCACCTTCCTGCCTCTGGCCACGACGCGGGGCAACCGTCTGGCGCAGGTGCCGGAGCAGGACCCCGGCTTTGTCGGGCTGGCCTGCGATTTGGTGCATTGCGAGGAGAAATATGCCGACATCGCCCGCAGTCTGCTGGGACGCACGGTGGTGGCGGAGGATTTGGATTATGCAGTGTCCATCGCCCGCCGAAACGGGTATAAATTCCGCATCGTGACGCTGGACGGCCAGGTGGTCAACGCCGGCGGCTCCATGACAGGCGGCTCCAGCATCAAGGGAGCGGGGCTTTTGTCCCGGCGGGCGGAAATTGACCGTCTGCGCAAGGAGGGACAGGCGTTGGCTGAGAAGCTGGAAACGGAGCAGCAGAAATTCCGGCTGATGCAACAGGATGTGGCGTCGGTGGAGGCACAGCTGACCGGCGCCAGAGGCGAGCTGACCACCGCCCAGGAGGATCGAATTCGACTGGAGGGCGAGGTGCGCCGTCTCCATGAGCAAAAGGAGCAGAACGCCTGCGCCGCCGAGGAGGCGGCCGCGGAAATCGCCGCGTTGGACGGACGGGCGAAAAACTGTCGCGAGGCGATTCGGCAGGCGGCGGAGGAAACGGCGCGCCTGACCGCCGACCAGCAGGAGCTGGAAGCGGAGCTGTCGAAGCTCACCGGCGGTCGCCAACAGCTTTCTCAGCGGCGCGAGGAGCTTTCCAACGCCATCGCGGAGCAGAAGCTGGCGGTGTTCAGCGCGGAAAATGAAATTCAGGGCTTGCAGGAGCGCATTGCCGAATTGCGCGCCCGTCAGCAGGACGCGGCCGGACACAAGCTTCTGTTGGAAAAGCAAATCGCCGATTATCAGGCGGCGAATACCGCCATCGAGGAGCAGATTCGTGCCGCGCGGGAGGAGGCGGCCGGTTTGCGGGCGCAAAGCGCCGCGGCCGGCGAGACCGTTGCCGCGTTGGTGCAGGAGCGGGCAGCCGGCGAGGCTCGGCAAACCCAGCTGCGTCTTCAGTCGCGGGAAAAGGGCGACGAGCGGGAGCGTCTGGGACGGGAGGTTGCCCGTTTGGAGGAAAAAACCGTTGGCATCCAAAAGGATGTGGACGATTTGACCCGCCGTCTGTTCGAGGAATATGAGCTGACCCGTTTGGAGGCAGAGGCGGTGGCGCAGCCCATCGAGGATGCGGCCGCGGCCGGACGCCGGGTGACGGAGCTGAAAAACAAGATTCGGGCGCTGGGCAGTGTCAATGTGGACGCCATCGAGGAGTTCAAAGAGGTGAATGAGCGCTATCAGTTCCTGAAAACTCAGGTGGCGGATGTGGAAAGCACGAAGGACGAGCTTCTGCGGCAAATCGGCGATTTGACCGGCCAGATGCGGGAGCTGTTCATCGAGCGCTTCCGCCAGATCAACTATCAATACGGTATCGTTTTCTCCGAGCTGTTCGGCGGCGGAAAGGGCGAGCTTCGCCTGAGCGATCCGGAGGATATTCTCGGCTCCGGCATTGATTTGTATATCCAGCCGCCGGGAAAGGTGATTCTCAATCTGGACGCTCTCTCCGGCGGCGAAAAGGCGCTGGCGGCCACGGCGTTGCTGTTCGCTATTTTGAAGGTGACGCCCTCGCCCTTCTGTGTGCTGGACGAGGTGGAGGCGGCGCTGGACGATGTGAATGTGGATCGGTATGCCCGCTATTTGCGGCGGATTTGCGACCGCAGTCAGTTCATCGCCATCACCCACCGGCGCGGCACCATGGAGGAGGCCGACACGCTGTATGGTGTGACGATGCAGGAGCGGGGTGTGTCCAAGCTGTTGGAGCTGCGCGCCAGCGAGGTGGAACAGCGTCTGGGACTGAAGCTGGACGGCGAGGAAAAGAAATAAGGAGGCCAAACCATGGGATTGTTCGGGAAGCTGGGAGCGGGACTGAAAAAAACCAGAGACTCCTTGATGAGCTCAGTGAATGGGATGCTGCATAGCTTCACCCGCATCGACGACGAGCTGTTTGAGGAGCTGGAGGAAATTCTGGTGATGGGCGATGTGGGCGCTTCGACGGCGTCTCGTATCTGCCAACAGCTTCGTCAGCGGGTGAAGGAGGAGGGCGTCACCGATCCGTTGGCTGTGCGGACGCTGTTGCGCCAAACGGTGGCGGAGCTGTTGGCCGGCGGCCAGGAGCTGCATATCGAGACGAAGCCCTCGGTTGTGCTGGTGATTGGCGTCAACGGAGTGGGAAAAACCACCACCATCGGCAAGCTGGCCGCCCGGTATAAGGCACAGGGAAAAAAGGTGATTCTCGGCGCGGCCGACACCTTCCGTGCCGCGGCGATTGAACAGCTGGAGGTGTGGGCTGACCGCGCCGGGGTGGACATTGTGAAGCATACCCAGGGAGCAGACCCGGCGGCGGTGGTGTTCGACACACTGTCGGCGGCGAAGGCGCGCGGTGCCGATTTGGTGATTTGCGACACGGCCGGCCGTTTGCATAACAAGAAAAATCTGATGGATGAGCTGGCGAAGATCGGCCGTATCATCGACCGGGAGCTGCCCGACGCAGATAAGGAAATTTTGCTGGTTGTGGATGCCACAACCGGTCAAAATGCGGTCAACCAGGCGCGCCAGTTCAAGGAGGCGGCCGGCATCACCGGCATTGTGCTGACGAAGCTGGACGGCACCGCCCGCGGCGGAGTTGTGCTGGCGATTCGGGAGGATTTGCAGGTGCCGGTGAAGTTCGTCGGAGTGGGCGAAGGGGTGGACGACCTCCAGCCCTTTGACCCGGAGGCCTTCGCCGCCGGTTTGTTTGTCGAGGAGGAATCGCTGTGAAATTTATCATCGCAACCCATAACGCCCATAAGCTGACGGAAATCCGGCGGATTTTGGAACCGTTCGGCATCGCCGCGGTCACCGACCGGGAGCTGGGGCTTGTCTTGCCGGAGGTGGAGGAAACCGGCACCACCTTTGCGGAAAACGCCTATCTGAAGGCGGCCGCTGCCTGTGCCTTCACCGGCCTGCCGGCCATCGCGGATGATTCCGGGTTGGCGGTGGACGCGCTGAATGGCGCGCCGGGCGTGTATTCCGCCCGCTATGCGGGCGAAAACGCCACCGACGCCGACCGCAACGAAAAGCTGCTTTCCGAATTGAAGGATGTGCCGGCGGAGAAGCGTCAGGCACGCTTTGTGGCGGCGATTTGCTGTGTGTTCCCGGAGGGAACGGTTTTGCGGGCGGAGGGAAAGGTCGAAGGGTCGATTGCCTTTGCACCCGCCGGAGAAAACGGCTTCGGCTATGACCCGATTTTTCTCTATGACAGCCGCACAACCGCACAGCTTTCTCCGGCGGAGAAGGACGCCATCAGCCATCGCGGCCGCGCTTTGTCGGAGTTTTCCGAAAAGCTGAAGGCTTATCTTGAGAACCGATGAGGCCGGTGGAGGGAAGCTATGCTGTGCTTGAGACCCTATAAGCCGGTGGACGGGGAGGCGATAGCCTCCTGGTGTAGCGAGGAACGGGGCTTTCGCCTCTGGTCGGCGGATCGCTATCCCCGGTTTCCCATCACCGGGGCGGATTTGAACCGCCTGTATATCGACCAAAACGGCGATTGCACTCAGCCGGATAACTTTTTCCCCATGACCGCTTTTGACGAAAAGGGGCTTGCGGGACATTTGGTGATGCGCTATAAGGATGCGGAAAAACAGCGCATCCGCTTTGGGTATATTATTGTGGCGCCGGAGCGGCGGGGAACGGGCTGTGCCCGAAGTATGCTGAAGCTGGCTCTGCGCTATGCCTTTGAGCTGTTGGGGGCGCAGAGTGTCGAGCTGGGCGTTTTCGCGGAAAATCCGGCGGCGCGCCGCTGTTATGAAGCGGTGGGCTTTCGCCCCACCGAAGCATCGCCTCAGGTGTTTTCTCTGATGGGCGAGAAATGGAACTGTATCGAAATGGAGATCCTGCGGGATCGGGAGGAATGATTATGTTGACAAGCAAGCAGAGAGCCTATTTACGGGGACTGGCCAATACCATGGAGCCGATTTTGCACGCTGGAAAGGGCGGCGTTTCGGATACGCTCATTCGTCAAGCGAACGACGCCCTGGCCGCGCGGGAGCTTATTAAGGGCCGGGTGCTGGAAACGGCGCCGGGAACGGCCCGCGAGCTGGCGGAGGAAATCGCTGGCGCGGTGAACGCGCAGGTGGTGCAGGTGGT
>CAZSTR010000012.1:0-42526 GCA_964609975.1 uncultured Ruminococcus sp.
GAAGAAGGGCTATGCGGTGACTGTGTATGAGGCGTTACACACCGCCGGCGGTGTGCTGGTCTATGGAATTCCGGAGTTCCGTCTGCCCAAGTCTATTGTGGCGAAGGAAGTGGATTCGCTGAAGGCGCTAGGCGTGCAGGTGGAAACGAATGTGGTCATCGGAAAAACCCTGACGGTGGACGAGCTGTTCGAGGACGGCTTCGAGGCAGTGTTCATCGGCTCCGGCGCCGGTCTGCCGAAGTTCATGGGCATTGACGGCGAAGGGCTCAAGGGAGTATATTCCGCCAACGAGTTCCTCACCCGCAGTAACCTGATGAAGGCCTATCGGGAGGATTCGGCTACGCCGATTATGAAGGGCGGCCGGGTGATCGTCGTGGGCGGCGGCAATGTGGCCATGGACGCGGCGCGTACGGCTTTGCGGCTGGGTGGTCAGGTGACGGTGGTATACCGTCGGTCGATGGAGGAGCTGCCCGCCCGTCGCGAGGAAGTGGAGCACGCCATGGAGGAAGGCATCGAGTTCAAGCTTCTGTGCAATCCCACCCGAATTCTCGGCCATGAAAACCCGGAAAATCACCGCGACCCGAAGAACGGATGCGTGCGTGCGGTGGAATGTGTCCACATGGAGCTGGGCGAGCCGGATGAAAAGGGTCGCCGCCGTCCGGTGGTGGTGCCGGGCAGCGAAGAGGTGCTGGAGGCGGATTGTGTGATCATGGCGTTGGGCACTTCGCCCAACCCCCTCATCAAGAACACTACCGCAGGGCTGGAAACCCAGAAGTGGGGCGGCATTGTGGTGGAGGAATCCACCGGCCTCACCTCGCGGGAGGGCGTGTATGCCGGCGGCGATGCCGTCACTGGCGCGGCCACGGTGATTTTGGCAATGGGCGCCGGAAAAACCGCCGCCCGTGCCATCGACGAATATCTCAGCCAAAAATAACCCCCCGAAGCATATCGCGTTTGATATGATGGGTATGTAAAAAAGGCAATACCGCTTTTTGGGGCGGTGTGGTATAATGGAACGAATTGTTAAAAACTTATCAAACAAATAGGATGGTGCAAACAAATGAACAAGATCTCTATTATCGGAACCGGAAGCGTCGGCTCGACCATTGCGTATTCTCTGGCTATGATGGGCATGGCCTCGGAGATTGTGATGATCGACATCAACAGCGAAAAGGCCCTGGGTGAGGCGCTGGATATTCGCCAGGGTACCCCCTTCTGCGCGCCCTGCTCGATTTATGCGGGCGACTATCCCGATGCGGCCGGCTCGAACATCGTGGTGCTCACCTCCGGTGTGGCCCGCAAGCCCGGCCAAACCCGTCTGGAGCTGGCGCAGATCAATGTGAACATCACTAAGTCCATCATCCCCGAAATCACTAAATATGCGCCGGACGCCACTTATGTGATTGTGTCCAACCCGGTGGATGTGCTGACCTATACCTTCCATAAGTTCTCCGGCTTGCCGGAGAACCGCATCATCGGTTCGGGTACCATCCTGGATACGGCTCGTCTGCGTGCCCGCCTGTCGGAATATTACAGCATCAGCCAGAGCAATGTGCACGCCTATGTGTTTGGCGAGCACGGCGACTCCTCCTTTATCCCCTGGTCGGTGGCGAACATCTCCAATGTGCCCATCGAGGATTGCCAGTCGGTGTTCACCGGCGCCGGCATCGAAAACCCGGTGCTGGATTTGAAGGAGATTGAGGATTATGTGCGCAAGTCTGGCGGACGCGTGATCGCCCGCAAGGGAGCCACCTTCTATGCGGTTTCCATGTCGGTTTGCCACATCTGCAAGTGCTTGCTCAGCGGTATCAACACTACTATGACCGTGTCCACCATGATGCACGGCGAATACGGAATTGAGGATGTCTGCCTGAGCACGCTGAATGTGGTGGGCCGCGACGGTGTGCGCAGCAAGGTGAACATCCCGCTGAACGACGACGAGGTGGCGAAGCTGCGCTTCAGCGCCGACACTCTCAAGGGCGTCATCGGCAGCATTCAGTTTTGAGCATAGGAAAGGTGGATAGAAGAATGGAATTTCGTATTGAACACGATTCGATGGGCGAAATGCAGGTTCCGGCCGACCGTCTGTGGGCGGCTCAGACTCAGCGTAGCCATGAAAACTTCAAAATCGGCGTGGACATCGAAACCATGCCGCGGGAAATCACCCATGCCTTCGGCATTTTGAAAAAGGCGGCGGCTATGGCCAACGCCGATCTGAAGCCGGAGAAAATGACCGGCGAAAAGCTGGCGGCGATTGCGGCCGCTTGCGACGAGGTGATTTCCGGGGAGCTGAACAGC
This sequence comes from uncultured Ruminococcus sp., assembly GCA_964609975.1. Lineage (GTDB taxonomy): Bacteria > Bacillota > Clostridia > Oscillospirales > Acutalibacteraceae > UBA5905. The sequence goes on from CAZSTR010000012.1 coordinate 2,299, forward strand.
CATTTCCCGCTGGTGGTTTGGCAGACCGGCTCCGGCACCCAGTCCAACATGAACGCCAACGAGGTGATTGCCAACCGGGCGAACCAGATTGCCGGAAAGAAGCTGTGCCATCCCAACGACGACATCAACATGAGCCAGTCCTCCAACGACACCTTCCCCACGGCTATGCACATCTCGGCCGTTTTGGCGATTGAGGATAAGCTGCTGCCGGCGGTGGAGAAGCTCATCGGAACTCTTCGTCGCCTGGAGGCGGAAAATGAGGGAATCGTGAAGTCGGGCCGCACCCATTTGCAGGATGCCACCCCCATCACCTTCAGCCAGGAAATCTCCGGCTGGCGCTCCAGCCTGGAGCGGGATGCGGAGCTGCTGCGCATGGCGGTGAAACCGCTATATGAGCTGGCGCTGGGCGGCACGGCTGTAGGCACGGGGCTGAACGCTCCGGCCGGCTTTGCGGAGCTTGTGGCCGAAAAGGCGGCCCAGCTCACCGGAAAGCCCTTTGTCACCGCGGCCAACAAGTTCCATGCGCTGACCTCCAAGGATGAGCTGGTTTTCGCCCATGGCGCTATCAAGGCGACCGCCTGCGACATGATGAAAATCGCCAACGATGTCCGTTGGCTGGCTTCTGGTCCCCGTGATGGCCTCGGCGAAATTCATATCCCCGAAAACGAGCCCGGCTCCTCCATCATGCCCGGAAAGGTGAACCCCACCCAGTGTGAGGCGGTCACCATGGTGGCGGTGCAGGTGATGGGTAACGATGTAGCTGTGGGGCTGGCGGCCTCTCAGGGAAACTTCGAGCTGAATGTGTTCATGCCGGTGACGATTTATAACTTTCTGCAGTCTGCCCGGCTGTTGGCGGAGGCGATTGTCTCCTTCAACGACAACTGCGCGGTGGGTATCACGGCGAACCGGGAAAAAATGTACCACAATCTGCACAATTCGCTGATGCTGGTGACGGCGTTGAACCCGTATATCGGCTATGAGAACGCGGCCAAAACGGCCAAAAAGGCGTTCAAGGACAATATTTCGCTGAAGGAGGCCTGCGTGGAGCTGGGCTTCCTGACGGCAGAGCGCTTCGACGAGGTTTTCCACCCCGAAGAAATGGTTTGACCGAAAAACACAGGGAGGCTACAGGATGAAAGTCAGTTATTTTCCCGGCTGCACCTTGCGCACAAAGGCCAAGGAGCTGGACCGCTATGCGCGGGAATGTGCGGCGGCGTTGGGTGTTGAGCTGTGTGAGCTTCGGGATTGGCAGTGCTGCGGCGGCGTGTATGTGCACGCGGAGGATGAATATGCCTCAAAGCTGCCCAGCGTGCGGGCGCTGGCGGCGGCGCGGGATGCCGGCCAGCCGCTGGTGACGGTTTGCGCCGCCTGCCACAATGTGATAAAGCAGACCAACCATGCCATGCAAGCCGACGAAATCTTTGCGGCGCGGGTGAACGCCTATATGGCGCAGGACCCGGAGCCGACGGAGTATTACGGCGAGACGCCGGTGCTGCATTATTTGGAGCTTTTGCGGGACACCGTGGGCTTCGATGCGGTAAAGGCGGCGGTGAAAAAGCCGCTGACCGGGCGGAAAATCGCCGCCTATTACGGCTGTCTGTTGCTGCGCCCCGGAAAGGTGATGGCCTTCGACGATCCGGAAAATCCGCAGATTTTGGAGGATTTCATTCGGGCGCTTGGTGCGGAACCGGTGCTGTATTCCCAGCGTAACGAGTGCTGTGGCGGCTATACGGTGCTGGAGGACGGCCGGGCGGCGTCCAAACGGGCCAATGCGGTCAGCCTCAGCGCGGCCGCACATGGAGCCGAGGCGATTGTGACCGCCTGTCCGTTGTGCCGGTACAATCTGGAAAAAAGCGGCAGCAGCCTGCCGGTGCTGTATTTCACAGAGCTGTTGGCTGAGGCGCTTGGCTTGAAGGAGGATTCTCATGGAGAATAAAGAACGCACCAGAGAACAGATTTTGCGCATAAGCGGCGTGGAGCCGCGCAAATGTATGCGCTGTGGCAAATGCTCCGGCACTTGCCCGTCCTATAATGAGATGGAATATCATCCTCATCAGTTTGTCTATATGGTGGAAAAGGGCGAGCTGGAGGCATTGCTCCGCTCCGAGTCGATTTATAAATGCCTTTCCTGCTTCGCCTGCGTGGACCGCTGTCCGCGGGGCGTGGAGCCGGCAAAGCTGATTGAAGCGGTGCGCCAGGTGGTTCTGCGGAAAAAGGACGGAAACCACATGACGGCGGACGACATCCCTGCTCTGGTGGATGACGAGCTGCCCCAGCAGGCGCTGATGAGCGCCATGCGCAAATATTCTAAGTGAGAAAGGAGAAACCGCTATGCAAAGAATCGGTGTTTTTGTGTGCCACTGCGGCACCAATATTGCTGGAACGGTGGATGTGGCGGCGGTGGCCGAGGCTCTGAAAAACGAGCCGGGCGTCGTGGTCTCCACCCATTATCCCTATATGTGCTCCCAGGCCGGACAGGATATGATCCGTCAGGCGGTGGCCGAGCACAAGCTGACCGGAATCGTGGTGTGCTCCTGTTCTCCCCGGATGCACGAGGCGACCTTCCGCAAGACGGCGGCCGCCGCGGGCATCAACTCCTATATGGTGGAGATCGCTAACATCCGCGAACAATGCTCCTGGGTGCATAAGGATATGCCCGTTGGCACGGAAAAGGCTATCATCCTCGCCAAGGCGGCGGTGGCCAAGGTGCAGCTCAACGCGCCGCTAACCCCTGGCGAAAGCCCGGTCACCAAGCGGGCGCTGGTTATCGGCGGCGGTATCGCCGGCATCCAGACAGCGCTGGACATCGCCGACGCGGGCTTCCCTGTGGACATCGTGGAAACGAAGCCCACCATCGGCGGAAAGATGGCCCAGCTGGATAAAACCTTCCCGACGCTGGACTGCGCGGCCTGCATCCTGACCCCGAAGATGGTGGATGTGGCACAAAACGACAAAATTCGCATTTTCTCCTATTCCGAGGTTACGGCCGTGAAGGGCTTCGTGGGCAACTTCGATGTGACCATCAAGCGCCGCGCTCGGTATGTGAAGGAGGATGTGTGCACCGGCTGCGGTCTGTGCACGGAAAAATGCCCCATGAAGAAGGTGCCCAACGAGTTCAATCTGGGCATGGATAACCGGCACGCCATCTATATTCCCTTTGCTCAGGCGGTGCCGAAGGTGGCCACCATCGATCCCAACTATTGCATGATGCTGAAAAACGGCAAATGCGGTGTCTGCTCGAAGGTGTGCACCGTGGGCGCCATCGACTATCAGGCGAAGGACGAATATGTAGAGGAGCGGTATGGCGCGATTGTGGCTGCTACCGGCTTTAACCCTATTTCTATGGAGAAATTCGACGAGTTCGCCTATTCTCAGTCGAAGGATGTGATCACCTCTCTGGAACTGGAGCGGCTGATGAACGCCGCCGGCCCCACCGGCGGCACGCTGCTGCGTCCCTCGGACGGAGAGCATCCCCACACGATCGTTTTTGTTCAGTGTGTTGGTTCTCGTTGCGCCGCCTGCGCGGAAAAGGGCAAGGAATATTGCTCGAAGATCTGTTGTATGTATACGGCGAAGCACGCCATGCTCATCCGGGATAAATATCCGGATACGGATGTGTATGTGTTCTATATTGATGTGCGTACCCCCGGAAAGAACTTCGACGAGTTCTATCGTCGGGCAGTGGAGGAATACGGCGTTCACTATATCAAGGGCATGGTGGGTAAGGTTTCTCCCGAAAACGGCAAGCTGAAGGTGCAGGCCTCGGATTTGCTGGACGGAAAGCAGATGCATATCGACGCCGACCTGGTGGTGCTGGCCGCCGCCATCGAGCCGGATAAATCGGCTCGTCCGCTGGCCACCATGCTCACTGCCAGTATGGATACCAACGATTTCTTCACCGAAGCGCACCCGAAGCTTCGCCCGGTGGAAAGCCCCACGGCCGGTGTGTTCCTGTCCGGCGCCTGCCAAGGCCCAAAGGATATTCCCGAAACCGTGTCTCAGGCCGGCGCCGCCGCCGCGAAGGTGATCGGCCTGCTGGCGAAGGACAAGCTGGTGGGCAACCCCTGCGTGGCTCATTCCGACGAAATGATGTGCAACGGCTGTTCCACCTGCGAAAAGGTGTGCCCCTATGGCGCGATCACTTATCAGGACAAGGAATTCCGTATGCCTGACCGCACCACGAAGGTGCGCCGTGTGGCCGTGGTGAATGAGGCTGTGTGCCAGGGCTGTGGTGCCTGCACGGTGGCCTGTATGTCCGGCGCAATGGATTTGCGCGGCTTCACCAATCAACAGATCCTTGCGGAGGTGGATGCAATATGCCGATGAATGAATACAAGCCGAAAATCGTGGCTTTTTGCTGTAACTGGTGTTCCTATGCCGGTGCGGATTTGGCCGGTAACAACCGGTTGGCCTATCCTGCCGATGTGAAAATCATTCGGGTGCCCTGCTCCTGCCGGGTGAACCCGATGTTCATCCTGCGGGCGTTCCAGCGGGGCGCCGACGGCGTGATTCTCTGCGGTTGCCATCCCGGCGACTGCCATTATACCTCCGGCAACTATTATGCTCGCCGCCGGATGTCGCTGCTGTTCTCGATGCTGGATTATCTGGGTATTGAGCGGGAGCGCACCCGTGTGGAATGGGTCAGCGCGGCCGAAGGTGCGAAATTTGCCGAAACCATGAACGATTTTGTGTCCACGGTGGCGGCTTTGGGAGAAAACAAGCGATTGGAGGATCTGCGATGCAAGCGATAACGCGGGAAGCGCTCATTTCCCGTGCCGCCGCCCTGCTTTCGGAGGGCATGGTGGATCGGGTTTTGGGCTGGAAGGCCGGAGAATTCGGCTATGATGTGACGCCGGCTCTCTTCCGTTCTCAGGAGGAGTTGGAGCAGGCGTTTGTGTGGAACGGCTTCTGCGGCGCGAATTTTTCGAAATATCTGATCGCGGAGACCGGAAAAAGCGAAGGGCGTGTGCTGGTGTTCCTGAAGCCCTGCGATACTTATAGCTTTAACCAGCTTTTGACCGAGCATCGGTTCGATCGGGAGCGGGTGTATGCGGTGGGCGTGCCCTGCGACGGGATGCTGGATGCCGGCCTGGTGCAAAAGGCGGCCGGCGAGCTGCGCGCTGTGCGCGAGGAGGGCGAAGCCGTCGTCGTGGAGACGCTGTATGACGGCGAAAAGCGGCTGGAGCGGGCGGCGCTGTTGCCCGACCGCTGTGTCCATTGCAAATCAAAAAAGCATGTGGCCTATGACGAACTGATGGGTGAGGACGGCGAGGTACTGGACAGCCATCGCTTCGACGAGGTGGAGAAGCTGGAGCAGATGACGCCGGACGAGCGCTATGCCTTCTGGCAGAATGAGCTGTCTCGGTGCATCCGTTGCAACGCCTGCCGGGATGTTTGTCCCGCTTGTACCTGCGAAAAATGCGTTTTCGACAACCCGAAATCGGGCGTGGAGAACAAGGCGGCCTCCAACTCCTTTGAGGAGCAGATGTTCCATATCATCCGGGCGTTCCATGTGGCCGGTCGTTGCACCGACTGCGGCGAATGCTCCCGCGTCTGTCCCCAGCATATTCCGTTGCATTTGCTCAACCGGAAATTCATCAAGGACATCAACGGTCTGTATGGTGAATATCAGGCCGGCGCCGAGGTGGGCAGCCGCGCCCCGATTGTGAACTATACGACGGAGGATCCGGAGCCTGCGGAGGCTGTGGAAAGGGGGAGCCGCCATGCGTAAGATTGCTTTGACGGAGCTTGAGCGGCTTTTCGCCGCTCTGTCGGAGACCGGCACGCTGTATGTGCCGGTGGACACCGCTGCCGGCGCAAAATTCGACCGCTGGGAAAGCGGAAAGGCGCTGTCGGATGCGCTGAACACCGGCCGCGGAATTAAGGATTTCTTTTTCCCCCAGACGGAAAACCTGATGGCCTTCAAAACCGAGGGCAAGAAGGTGGCTATCGAGGACACCCGTCGGGAGCAGGTGGATTTCGTGCTGTTTGGTGTGCGTGGCTGTGATGTGCAGGCGATGGAGGTGCTGGATCGGGTGTTCCTGGCGGAGCCGAAGGACAGCTATTATGAAAACCGCCGCGCCCACGGAACGGTGATTTCCATGGCCTGTAACCGCCCGTCGGAGACATGCTTCTGCGGCACCTTTGGCATTGACGCTGCCGACCCGATGGGGGATATCGTCTGCTGGAAAACGGCGGACACCCTGTTCATGAAGGGAAAAACCGAAAAGGGTGCCGCTCTGCTGGCTCAGCTGGAATCGGTCACCGAGGCCGCCGAGGAGGCGGAGGCCGAGCCGCAGAAAAAGCAGATTGCAGAGCGGCTGGCGGCGTTGCCGCTGGCGACCCTGTCCGCGGAAGCCTTCGGTCCCGGGAAAACGGAAGCTTTCTTCAATGCCCCCGAATGGGCGGAGCTGTCCGAGTCCTGCCTGGGCTGCGGCACTTGCACCTTCGTGTGCCCCACCTGCCAGTGCTATGACATCAAGGATTTCAACACCGGCCACGGTGTGGAGCGCTTCCGCTGCTGGGACAGCTGTATGTATTCCGAATTCACCAAAATGTCGGCGGGTCAGCCTCGTCTGACCCAGTTGGAGCGGTTCCGTCAGCGGTTCATGCACAAGCTGGTGTATTATCCCACCAACAACGACGGTTTGTTTTCCTGCGTGGGCTGTGGCCGTTGCCTCAACAAATGCCCCATTCGCATGAACATTGTCAAGGTGATGAAAAAACTGGGAGGAGGCACGCAGGATGCTTGAAAAAGAACCTCTGATGCCGGTGATCGGTGAGGTCACGGACATCCGAATGGATACGCCGGATGTGAAAACTTTTCGGGTGGTCACGGCGGACGGGAAAAAGGCCTTTGAGCATATGCCCGGCCAGTGTGCGATGCTGTCCATGCCCGGCGTGGGTGAGGCGATGTTCTCCATCACCTCTTCCCCCACGAACACGGAATTCATGGAGTTTTCCATCAAAAAATGCGGTTGTGTCACCGAATGGCTGCACGCCATGGAGGTGGGCCAGCAAATCACCATTCGTGGCCCCTATGGACGCCCCTTCCCGGTGGACACGGAGTTCGCCGGGAAGGATATGTTGTTCATCGCCGGCGGTATCGGCCTGGCGCCGTTGCGCTCGGTGATCAACTATTGCCGCCATTATCGGGATCGCTACGGAAAAATTGACATCGTGTACGGCTCCCGCAGCATGCAGGATTTGGTGGACTACAAGGAAATTATCGACGAGTGGTCCACCGACGCTGGTGTGAATGTGCACCTGACCATTGACCGGGAACAGCCGGAATGGGATGGTCATGTGGGCTTTGTGCCCAATTATGTGAAGGAGCTGGGCTTCTCCACCGATAAGATTGCCATTCTTTGTGGCCCGCCGATTATGATTAAGTTCACGCTGGCCGGCCTGCAGGAGCTGGGCTTCGATAAGACCCAGGTGTATACCACGCTAGAGCTGCGAATGAAATGCGGAATCGGCAAATGCGGCCGGTGCAATGTGGGCGCCAAATATGTCTGCAAGGACGGCCCGGTGTTCCGTTGCGACGAGCTGGACGAGCTGCCGGACGAGTATTAAAGCGGAGGAGACGGATATATATGGAAAACATGGTGAATGTCTATCTGTTTGGAAAAAAATACAGCGTTCCGGACGATTTGACCATTATGCGGGCGATGGAATATGCCGGCTATCAGCTGGTGCGCGGCTGTGGCTGTCGCAACGGCTTCTGCGGCGCCTGCGCCACGATTTATCGCATTAAGGGCGACCGCACGCTGCACACCTGCCTGGCTTGCCAGACGAAGGTGGAAAATGATATGTATGTGGCGACCCTGCCCTTTTTCCCGCTGGTTAAGCAGGTGTACGACATCGAGAAAATTCAGCCCACCGAGCAGATTATGATGCAGCTGTATCCGGAAATCTATGCCTGCGTCGGCTGTAACGCCTGCACGAAGAGCTGCACCCAGGGCTTGAATGTGATGCAGTATATCGCCTATGCTCAGCGGGGCGAATTCGACAAATGCGCCGAGGAGTCCTTCGACTGCGTGATGTGCGGTGTGTGCTCCTCCCGGTGCCCGGCGGGGATTTCTCATCCCCAGGTGGCTATGCTAGCTCGTCGGCTCAACGGAAAATATCTGGCACCCAAGACGGCTCATCTGGCCGAGCGGGTGCAGGAAATTCAGGACGGCACCTTCACGGAGCTGATCGAGGCCTTGATGGATAAGCCGATCAGCGAGCTGAAGGAGCTGTATAACAACCGGGAAATCGAGAAATAAGGAGGGCTGTCGGATGTATCCAAAAGAATTTGAAGCTTCCCTGAAGGCGGTGGAGGCGGCTCGCGAGGCGAACATTGCCTATGAGCCGGCCCGTATGACTGCGGATGAAAAAGAGGCCCTTTTGGCTGCCTATCATCCCGATTATAAGAAAAGCGAGTTTTCCACTCTGCAAATCGGCCCGAACAAGGGAGAAAAGGTGCCCCATGAGCTGTGCGAAATGCTGCAGGCACACAGCCGGATTTCGGCCGCGGATGTGGATTTGACCGATGTGGCCTATGATGTGGATGTGCTCATCATCGGCGGCGGCGGCGCCGGCGCTTCGGCGGCCATCGAGGCCGACGAGGCCGGGGCGAAGACGATGATTGTCACGAAATTGCGCATCGGCGACGCCAACACGATGATGGCGGAGGGCGGAATTCAGGCGGCGGACAAGCCCAACGATTCCCCCGCGATTCACTTCGTGGACGCCTTCGGCGGCGGCCATTATGCCGCCAAGCGGGAGCTGCTGGCGAAGCTGGTGTGCGATGCGCCGGAGGCCATCCAGTGGCTCAACGATTTGGGCGTGGAATTCGACAAGGCGCCGGACGGCACTATGGTCACCACCCACGGCGGCGGCACCTCCCGCAAGCGGATGCACGCGGCGAAGGACTATTCCGGCGCCGAAATCATGCGCACCCTGCGGGATGAGGTTCTGAACCGGGGAATCCCGATGGTGGATTTTACCGCCGCCATCGAGCTTATTCTGGACGAAAAGGGTCGTGCGGCCGGCGCGGTGCTGATGAACATGGAAACGGGAGAGCTGATGGTGGCCCGTGCGAAGACGGTCATCATCGCCACCGGCGGCGCGGGACGGATGCACTATCAGGGCTTCCCCACCTCCAACCATTATGGCGCGACGGCCGACGGACTGGTGCTGGGCTATCGAGTCGGAGCGAAGCTTCTGTATGCGGAAACCCTGCAATATCACCCCACCGGCGCGGCCTATCCCCAGCAGATTTTCGGCGCTCTTGTGACCGAAAAGGTGCGTTCGCTGGGCGCGAAGCTGGTGAACCGGGACGGTACGGTATTCATGCACCCGCTGGAGACCCGTGATGTGGCGGCCGCGTCCATCATTCGGGAGTGCTCTGACCGGAGTGAGGGTGTGGAAACCGGCAACGGCGCGGCCGTTTGGCTGGACACCCCGATGATCGAAAAAATCGGTGGCGAGGGCACCATCGAGAAGCGTATCCCCGCCATGATGCGGATGTTCGGAAGCTATGGCATCGACATCCGGAAGGAGCCGATTCTGGTGTATCCGACCCTGCATTATCAGAATGGCGGTCTGGACATCACGCCGGATGGCATGACCACCAATGTGGAGAACCTGTATGTGGCCGGCGAGGCGGTTGGGGGCATCCACGGACGCAACCGGCTCATGGGTAACTCTTTGCTGGATATCATCGTTTTCGGACGCACCGCCGGTCAAAGCGCCGCCGCCCGTGCAAAGGATGTACAGCTGGGTGCGTTGACACTGGAGCATATCGCTAAATTCGACGCGGAGCGTGCGGCGGCTGGGGTGGAGACCGAGGCGGTTTCTCCGAAGCTGTTGCCTGATTATCGTCGAAAGAAATAAGAAAGAATAAATTGAAAAAGAGGAATGAAATATGACAGACCTGTTGGAAGCACTTATGATTTTCTGCTTCGGCCTTTCCTGGCCGATTTCCATTCGCAAATCCTGGGTTTCCCGGACGGCGAAAGGAAAAAGCCTGTTCTTTGAGGTGTTTTTGCTGATCGGCTATGTCTGCGGAATCGTGCGCAAGATTTTGTTGCTGATGAATCCGGATACCAGCCGGGATTTCCTGTTCTATCTGAGCTTCTTCTTCTATGTGCTGAATTTTGTGGAAATCTCCATTGATGTGGCGCTGTATTTCCGTAACAAGAAGCTGGACGAGGCGGCGGACAAGGCGGCCGCGGCGGTATAAATCGCTGGACGGTCACGGAAAATGAGGAAAGGGAAGTGTCTATGAAAATCACAGTTTGTATCGGTTCCTCCTGCCACATTAAAGGCTCGCGCCGCGTGGTGGATCAGCTGCAAAAGCTGTTGGCGGCCCATGAGCTGGCCGACAAGGTGGAGCTGGCCGGCACCTTCTGCATGGGCAAATGCCAGCAGGGGGTTTGCGTGACGGTGGACGGCGAGTTTTATTCGGTGACACCGGAAACGGTGGAGGCGTTCTTCGCCGAGATCGTTCTGCCCCGCGCGTAAAAGAGCGGATTTTTCAAAACGGAACAGAAAGGGGAGTACAGAATGGATTGCCTGACCTTGAAAAAGTCCAATTGTAAGAACTGCTATAAATGTATTCGCTATTGCCCGGTGAAGTCCATTCGCTTTTCCGGCAACCAGGCATATATCATCGGCAACGAGTGTATCATGTGCGGCCAATGCTTTGTGGTTTGTCCCCAGGACGCCAAGCAGATTGTGGATGAAACGGAAAAGGTGAAGGTGCTGCTGCAAAGCGCCGGACCGGTGATTGTCAGTCTGGCTCCTTCTTTCATTGCCAATTATCCCGGAATCGGGATTCAGGCCATGCGTCGGGCACTGAAAAAGCTGGGCTTCGCGGATGTGGAGGAAACGGCGCTGGGCGCCACCATCGTGAAAACTGAATATGAACGCATGATCGACGAGGAAACGCGGGATGTAATTATCTCCTCCTGCTGTCATTCCATCAATCTGCTGATACAGAAGTATTTTCCGGCTCAGCTGGCGAATTTGGCGGATGTGCTGTCGCCGATGCAGGCTCACTGCCAGGACATCAAGCGGCGCTATCCTCAGGCGAAAACGGTGTTCATCGGCCCCTGCGTGGCGAAGAAGGATGAGGCACAGCATTATGAGGGTCTGGTGGATGCGGTGTTGACCTATGACGAGCTGACGGCCTGGCTGAAGGCAGAGAACATCGAGCTGGAGCCGGAGCTGGACGCTGAGGAGGAAAGCCGTGCCCGGTTTTTCCCCACCGCCGGCGGAATCCTCAAATCTCTGGCGCACACCAATCCCCACTATACCTATATGGCGGTGGATGGTGTGGAAAACTGCATGGCCGCTCTGCGGGACATCGAGAGCGGAAAGGTGCATCGGTGCTTCATCGAGATGTCGGCCTGCGTGGGAAGCTGTGTGGGCGGCCCGGTGATGGAAAAGTTCCACCGTTCCCCGGTTCAGGACTATGCGGCGGTGGCGAAATATGCTGGCGAGCGGGATTTCCGGGTGGATCAGCCGGAGGCGGTGGCGTTGCACAAGGAGTTCGTTTCTATCGAGCATAAGCTGCAGCCTCCCTCCGAGGAGGAAATCCGGGATGTTCTTCGCCAAATGGGGAAAGTGAAGCCCTCCCAGGAGCTGAACTGCGGCTCCTGTGGCTATGACACCTGCCGGGAAAAGGCTATCGCCGTCTGTCAGGGGAAGGCGGAAATTTCCATGTGCCTGCCCTATTTGAAGGACAAGGCGGAAAGCTTCTCCGACACCATCGTGCGCAGCACCCCCAACGGCCTCATCGTGCTCAACGAGAAGCTGGAGGTGCAGAAAATCAACAAGGCGGCGCAGAAAATTCTCAATATTCGCTACGCCTCTGATATTTTGGGCGACCAGGTGGTGCGTATTTTGGAGCCGGCGGACTTTTTGGCTGTGCTCAGCAAGGGAAAGGCCATCCATAACAAGCGCACCTATCTGGTGGAATACGACAAATATGTGGAGGAGACCATCGTATACGACCGGGAGTACCGGCTACTTGTCTGTATTCTGCGGGATGTAACCGAGGAGCAGTCCCAGCGGGAGAAAAAGGAGAGCATTAGCCGCCAGACGGTGGAAATCGCCGACCGGGTGGTGGATAAGCAAATGCGCATCGTGCAGGAAATCGCTTCGCTGCTGGGCGAAACGGCAGCGGAGACGAAGATCGCCCTGACAAAGCTGAAGGAGTCGATCCAGAATGAATAATCTGTGCGCAGACATCGGCTGGAAAAGCATAAACCATGACGGCGAGCAGCTGTGCGGTGACCATGTGGACATCGTGGAGCGGGATGAGGATTCCACGGTGATTGTGCTGGCGGATGGATTGGGAAGCGGCGTGAAGGCCAGCATCCTGTCCACGCTCACCTCCCGCATCATTTCCACGATGATGGCTGAGGGGCTGTCCCTGGAGGAATGTGTGTCCACCATCGCCGCAACCCTTCCCATCTGCTCGGTGCGAGGGGTGGCCTATTCTACCTTCACCATCATTCATCTGGTGAACAACGAGACGGCGGAGCTGATTCAGTACGATAACCCCCATGTGATTCTTATTCGGGATTGCGAAAGCTATGAATATCCCCGCAGTGAGCTGAACATTGACGGAAAGCTGATTTATAAATCGGTGATTCCGTTGCAGGAAAACGACATTCTGATCGCCATGAGCGACGGCTGTCCCCATGCGGGCATCGGTATTGCCTATAACTTCGGCTGGAAGCGGGAGGACATCGCGGACTTCATGAAGGGCTTCGCTCATGTGGGGTATACGGCGAAAACGCTGGCGACGATGCTTCTGGACGAATGTGACAAGCTGTATGAGCATAAGCCTGGCGATGACGCCACGGCCTGCGTGGTGCGTATTCGGCGGCGGGAGCCGGTGAACATCCTCTTTGGCCCGCCCCGCAACCCGGACGACTGCGACCGGATGATGTCGCTGTTTTTCTCCAAGGAGGGGAAGCATATCGTCTGCGGCGGCACCACCTCGTCCATCGTGGCGAAATATCTTGGAAAGCCGCTGAAGGCCAGCCTGTGCTTCGAGTCCGGCGATGTGCCGCCGACGGCAGAAATCGAGGGCGTGGATTTGGTGACGGAGGGCGTCATCACCATGAACAAGGTGATCGAATATGCCAAGGACGCGCTGGATCAGAATGAAGCCTATGAGACATGGGGCTTCAAGCGGGACGGCGCATCCATGATTTGCCGATTGCTTTTTGAGGAGGCCACCGATATCAACTTCTATGTGGGACGGGCGATCAACCCGGCACACCAAAATCCGGAATTGCCCATCAATTTTAACATCAAGATGAATTTGGTGGAGCAGCTGTCCGACTGTCTCAGACGGATGGGCAAGCGCATCAAGGTCAGTTATTTCTAATGGAGGAAAGAAAAAAGCATGAGAAAGTTTGATACCAAGGTACAGCATTTGAAGTATAAGGTGCTTCGAGAGGTGGCGCGCCACGCATGGGACGACACCCTCATGGAGCACGTGATGGACATTCCGAAAACCATTGTCCCCGGCCGGGAGCCGACTATGCGCTGCTGCGTGTATAAGGAGCGGGCGATTCTCGGCGAGCGGGTGAAGCTTGCCATGGGCGGAGACCCGAAGGACCCGAATGTGATTGATGTCATTGAAATCGCCTGCGACGAATGTCCCATGGGCGGCTATGAGGTGACGAACGCCTGCCGCGGCTGTCTGGCGCACCGCTGTGAGGATGTCTGCCGCTTCGGCGCGCTGACCTTCGACCGGGACCATGTGGCCCATATCGACAAAACCAAATGCAAGGAATGCGGCGCCTGCGCCAAGGTTTGCCCCTATACCGCGATTATCAACCGCCGTCGTCCCTGCGAGAACGCCTGCAAGGTGGGCGCCATCACTATGGACGAAAACAAGGCGGCCTCCATCGACCACAGCAAGTGCATCTCCTGCGGTGCCTGCGTGTATCAGTGCCCCTTCGGCGCTATCACGGACAAGTCCTATATTCTGGATGTCATCCGGATGCTGAAGGAGAGCAAGGAAACGGGCGAATATAAGGTGTTCGCGGTGGTGGCTCCGGCGATTTCCAGCCAGTTCACCTATGCGAAGCTGGGACAGGTTATTTCCGGCCTCAAGGAGCTGGGCTTCCACACGGTGATTGAAGCGGCGCTGGGTGCGGACATAGTGGCGGACACCGAGTCCCGCGAGCTGGTGGAAAAGGGCTTTCTGACCAGCTCTTGCTGCCCGGCCTTCGTGACCTATATTCACCAGGCCTTCCCGGAGCTTGTGCCGTATATTTCCCACAACCTGTCTCCCATGGCGACGATTTCCCGCTATATCAAGGAGCACGAAGCTCCCTGCAAGGTGGTGTTCATCGGGCCTTGCACGGCGAAAAAGGCCGAGGTCAAGCTGGACCATGTGAAGGGCTTTGTGGATTCGGCCATGACCTTCGAGGAACTGCAGGCGCTGTTCGACAGCCGAGATATGGACATCACGACCCTGCCGGAGCAGCCGCTGGATAACGCCTCCTATTTTGGACGGATCTTTGCCCGTTGCGGCGGTCTCTCCGACGCAGTGGCGCAGGCTCTCAAGGAGCACGGCGAAACCGAATTCGATTTGAAGGCGGTGTCCTGCGACGGCATCGAGGCCTGCAAGATTGCGTTGCTGAAGAAAAGCAAGGGCCTGTTGACGGAAAACTTCATCGAAGGCATGGCCTGCATCGGCGGCTGTATCGGCGGCGCCGGGTGCTTGACTCACGGCAACAAAAACAAGGCCGAGGTGGACAAATACGGCATGGAGGCCTTCGAAAAAACCATCACCGATGCGATTTCGGTGCTGAAGGTGTCCAAGGACTGAGCTTCTCTTTTGGAATGAATGAAAAAACGCCCCTGCACCCAGTTGGGTGCAGGGGCGTTTTCTATTCGAAGTCAGTAAGGTGTCAACGGCTTCTCCGATTTTTCAGGAGTTGGCGCAGGCGGAAACGAAATAGCCGTTGTCGGTTTTCGTCAGCGTATAGGTCTGGAAATAGGTGGCGTCCTTCACATTCGCCGGCATTTCGTTTCCGTGCTCATCCAGCAGAATGTCCTTGTTGGCCACGAAGCCAACCCGCACGGTATAGGTGCGGCCGGCGCGATGGACGGAATCGACCACATATTGATAGCCGGAAATCAGCGCCTCGAAGGGCACATAATAGCAATCATCGGCTTCGCTGAACACCAGACCGCTTTCCTCCAGCGACCGATGGGTCAAGGGGGAGGCGGCGCCGAACAGCGCATTATAGGCTTCCTCGATTTCCGCCACCGGCACGGCAATACGCCCTTGGTCATCGACGCTATAGCGGCAGGTTTCGTCGTTTTCCCGCAGCATACGCACCTGCTCGGCATGAGAAATCTTATAAGCGGCGGCATTCAGAAAGGCGTCCTGCTCCGTTTCCTCAATATTGTCGAAGGGGTCCGGATTATACAGCATCAGCGGCTCCAGAAAATAATACAGTTCTTCCTTCACCGCTGAGGTGTCGGTGGCGCGCCGGACGGCCGCCACAGCGCCAACGACGATGGCGGCAACGCCCACAAGGCTCAACAGTGTGATACACACGCCCAGGGGCGCGGCATAGCCGTATTTTCCGCGGCGGCGGCCTCTTTTGGTATAGCGCGCGCCGGCGGCGGCTTCGTTTTTTTTATCCATGGAGTGCAATTCCTCCTTGTTTTTTTATGGGTATAACAGCAGTATACCACGAAATTCGCTGTTTGCCAACCCCCAAAAATCGAAAGACCGAAAAGCTCCGGCTGTTCATTTGAACAGCCGGAGCTTTTTTGCCGGATTAGGTCAGCCAGCCCTCCAGCTCCTCCTTCGAAAACCGATTCCAGGGGCTTTCCGCGCAGCTGGGGAGCGTTCGAACGGAAATGAGCTGACCGGTGAGAGGGTGGGGGAAGGACAGCCGCCAGCTGTATAAGGCCAGCGGACAGTCGCGCTTGCCGCCATAGCGGGCGTCCCCCAGCAGAGACATTTTCCGGGAGGCGAACTGTACCCGGATTTGGTGGGTGCGGCCGGTGTGCAGGCGCACCGCGACCAGGCTCACCGTTTCGCCGTTTTCGGAGAAGGTGGCCAGCCGCCGATAGGAAAGCCGCGCATCCCGCACGCCCCTGCGTGGGCGCTGAACGGGATAGGATTTGTTGCGGCGCGCGTCGTGATACAGCCAGTCCTCCATATCGCCGTCCGCGGGTTCGGGACAGCCGGAAATCAGCGCCAGATATTCCTTGGAAAACATGGTGTGCTGGCTGGCCAGCGCCGACAGCGCGGCGGCCGCTGGGCGGGTGCGGGCATACACCATCACGCCGGCGGTTTCCCTGTCCAGCCGATGAACGGGGAAAACCGGCTTTCCCTGCCGAGCCAGGATTTGTTGCGGCGCGCGTCGTGATACAGCCAGTCCTCCATATCGCCGTCCGCGGGTTCGGGACAGCCGGAAATCAGCGCCAGATATTCCTTGGAAAACATGGTGTGCTGGCTGGCCAGCGCCGACAGCGCGGCGGCCGCTGGGCGGGTGCGGGCATACACCATCACGCCGGCGGTTTCCCTGTCCAGCCGATGAACGGGGAAAACCGGCTTTCCCTGCCGAGCCAGCTGTTGGGGCACGCTGATCCCGCCAGCCACCTCTTGGGCGGAAAGTCCCCGCGGCTTTTCCACCACCAGCAGAGCGTCGTCCTCATACAGTATGGGAATCATACACATATAGTCGAGACTCAAGCGCGAAGCATGGTGGCGAGGAACGCCTCATGAGCCGCATACACATCAATTTTCGATACAACCTCAAAGGGTGCGTGCATACTCAGCACCGGCACGCCCAAATCCACCGTGTCCACATCCAAATTGGCGATATACATGGCCACGGTTCCGCCGCCGCCGGCGTCCACCTTGCCCATTTCGCCGATTTGCCAGGGCACCTGGGCGCCGTCGAGAATGGCGCGGATTTGCGCCAGATATTCGGCGGAGGCGTCGTTC
This sequence comes from uncultured Ruminococcus sp., assembly GCA_964609975.1. Lineage (GTDB taxonomy): Bacteria > Bacillota > Clostridia > Oscillospirales > Acutalibacteraceae > UBA5905. The sequence continues at coordinate 19,289 of CAZSTR010000012.1, forward strand.
GTGCCGCTCTTTCCGCGAGCGCCGGTGTATTTTGTGATGCACACGCCATAGTTCAGCTTGGCGGCGTTGGAGCGCACCAGCACATCGGGATAAATCGGGTCAAAGGCGGCGTTCACATCGGCGGAGAGGCAGATGGAGCGGCTGAGCACATGATGCCCCTTTTCGCCGAAGCAGGCGGCCAGGTCGTCGATGAAATTGGGAAGGAAGGCGGCCTGCATACCGGTGCTTCCCACCGAGCCGATTTCCTCCTTGTCCGCCAGCACGGTGACCGCCGTATAGGCGGGGGTGCCGCAGGCCATCAGTGCCGTCAGCGCCGGATAGGCGCACACCCGGTCGTCATGGCCATAGGCGCCGATCATGCTGCGATCCAGCCCCAAATCCCGCGCCTTGAAGGCGGGCACAAGCTCCAGCTCCGCCGACAGAAAATCGGTCTCGGTGATGCCGTATTTTTCAAAAAGAATGTGCAGAACATTCAGCTTCACCGCTTCGCTTCCCTCGTCGCCGCGGAAGGGGCGAGAGCCGATGAGCAGGTTGAGATCCTCGCCCCGCACAACCTCCGGCGCCGGCCGCTTCATTTGCTCCCCGCCCAGATGGGGAAGCAAATCGGTGACGCAAAAAACCGGGTCGGCGTCGTCCTCGCCGATGTTCACAGTGACGACAGTGCCGTCCTTACGGGCGACGACGCCGTGCAGAGCCATGGGGATGGCGGTCCATTGATATTTTTTGATGCCGCCGTAATAATGGGTGTCGAAATAGGCAAGCTCAGCGTCCTCATACACCGGGTTCGGCTTCAAATCCAGACGGGGCGAGTCGATGTGGGCTGCGGCGATGGTGACGCCGTCGGCGATGGGGCGAGAGCCGATGACCGCCAGCAGAAGAGCTTTCCCCCGGTTGTTGACATACACCCGATCGCCCGGACGAAGCGTCATGCCCGCCTTGAAGGGCACGAAGCCCTCCTTTTCTGCGGACGCGACGGCGACGGTGACCGCCTCCCGTTCGGTTTTCGCTTCGTCGAGAAAGCGCTTATAGCCGTCGCAATATTGGTCGGCGGCGGCGATTCTTTCCTCGGCGAGGGTGGCGGCGGCACTGCGGGGCGCATAGAACAGCTGCTCGCGCAGAGTCTCGGTGACGGTTTTGTTGGTGTTTTCCATGAAAAGCAATTCCTTTCTGTATAAAATATTCGATAGTTTACTGTATGTTGTATAAAGAACGGTAGCGCTCCTGGGCATCCAGGACGCAGGAAACATAAGCTGCCGTTTCCGGATAAGGGATGGATTTCAGCGTGACTCCGTCATCGGAGAGGGCTTCGTTCTGAAGCCAGCCGCTGACCCGTCCCTGCCCGGCGTTATAGGCGGCCAGCACCGTTTCCCGACAGGAGAATTGTTCCCCCAAAAGGGCTAGCACATACACACCATAGTGAATGTTGACCGCTGGGTCATACAGTGCTTCGACGGTGTAGCGGCCTGTTTCTCCCGCCCGGCTGAGCGCCCAGCGGAAGGTGTCGTCGGTGAGCTGCATCAGCCCCTTGGCGTCGGCGGGGGACAGGGCCTCCTCCTGAAAGCTGCTTTCCGTGTGGATGACGGCGAAAATCAGCGAGGGCGGCAGGTCGAATTCCGCCGCCGCTTCGTTGACCAGCGTCGCGTGCTCCATGGGATAAACCTTCGATAAATAGTGGCGGTAGCTATGGCGCAGCAGTAGAACGGCCGTAGCCAGAAACACCACCGTGCCCGCCAACCACAGCAGATTTTTTCGCCCGAAGAAGAGTCGGGAAGCAGAGCTCATGGCACCTCTCCTCCCTTCAGCGCAGAGAACAGGCGCGCCGCCTGTTCTTGGAGAGCCTCCGGCGTTTGGTCGTTATTCAGCGGAAGCACACCGGAGCGGGCATAAAAGGCATCTGTCGGTTGCGCCTCCATGCGCCGTCGGGCGGCCTCCTCATCCAAGCCGTCTCGCTGGCGAATACGCTTCAGTCGAAGCTCGGCAGGGGCGAGAACGGCCACGACCATGTGGCAAAGGGCGTCGGCGCCGGCTTCGAACAGTGCCGGCGCATCCAAAACGGCCAGCCCCTCTCCGGCGTCGGCTAGCGCTTCCAGCTGTTGCCGGATGAGCGCCAAAATTGCCGGGTGGGTGATGCGGTTGAGCTGTTCGGTGGCCGTCGGCGAGGCGAAGGCGCGGTCGGCCAGCGCCGAGCGGTTCAAGCGGCCATCGGCGTCCAGAATGTCTGCGCCGAAGGCATCGGCCAGCATTTGCAAGCAGGCACTTCCGGGGGCAACCGCCCGGCGCGCCAGCCGGTCGGCGTCGATGACCGGCCAGCCCAGTCGCCGCCATTCGTCGGCGACGGTGGATTTTCCGGCGCCGGTGGGGCCGGTGAGGCCGACGACGCGGATGGCGTTGACCACATCAAAGCCGGCGGCGCGAATCATGCGGTTATACACCGCCAGCCCCACGCCCTTCGGCTGGGGACAGGCGGCCAAAACGGTTTTGGCGCCCATTTCGTCCAGCTGACGCAGGGCATCGAAAACCTGCTGAGCCTGCTCCAAAGGAGCGTCGCGGTGGCCATAGGTCACCGCCGGCAGTTCCAGCCCCTCCTCTTCGCCGTCGAAGCAAAGAGCCACCGTGCCCGGCTTTTTATGGGCGCGGATATAGGCGCGATAGTTTTCGGCGGTGCCCTTCACCAGTCGTACGCGCGCTTTCGGCGCATAATGCTTGTATTTCATCCCCGGTGAGGCGGCCACGGTGCCCGCCTGCAGGGCATGGGTCACCGCCGGGTCGATTTCCACCGGGCCAATGACCGCCTCCAGCATTTCCGGGGTGATGCCGCCGGGACGCAACAGCCGGGGGGTGCCGGTGGACAAATCCAGCACGGTGGATTCCACCCCCACGCTGCAGCTTCCGCCGTCCAGCACGGCGGCGATGCGCCCCTGCATATCCTCCATGACGCGGGCGGCGTTGGTGGGACTCGGCGCGCCGGAGCGGTTGGCGGAGGGGGCGGCCAGCGGACAACCCGCCTGTAAAATCACCGCCTGGGCCACCGGGTCGGCGGGAAAGCGCACTGCCACCGTCGTCAGCCCACCCCGCACCTCGGCGGGGATGCAGTCCGCCGCCGGGAGAATTATGGTCAGCGGGCCGGGCCAATAGGCCTGCGCCAGCCGCCGCGCCATATCCGGCACCTCCTTCACCAGCGGTGCCCAAGATCCCTCGTCGGCGATATGCACAATCAGCGGGTTGTCCATGGGGCGTTCCTTGGCCGCGAAAATCGAAGCCACCGCTGCCGGATTGAGGGCGTCGGCGGCGAGGCCATAAACGGTTTCGGTGGGAATCGCCACCAGCTCCCCCTGCTGTAACAGCCGGGCGGCCTCGTCGATGCCCTGGGGAGTGGGGGAAAGCAGTTGTGTGTTCATAAATACAAGAACCTCGTTCGTTCAAAGTGAAGAATCCGCCGCCTGCTCCAGCTTCTTAGTGCGGTCGGCGGTGATGAGGGCATCAATGAGTTCGTCCAGCTCGCCGTTTATGACGGCGTCCAGCTTATAGAGGGTCAACCCGATGCGATGGTCGGTGACGCGCCCCTGGGGGAAATTATAGGTGCGAATGCGTTCGCTGCGGTCGCCGGTGCCCACCTGCGCCTTGCGATCGGCGGCGATGGCGGTGCGCTGGGCCTGCTGCTTTTCCTCCAGCAGACGGGAGCGGAGCACTCGCATGGCCTTGTCTTTGTTTTTGTATTGGCTTCGCTCGTCCTGACATTCCACCACCGTGCCGGTGGGCAGGTGGGTGATGCGGATGGCGGATTCGGTTTTGTTGATGTGCTGGCCGCCGGCGCCGCTGGCGCGAAAGGTGTCGATTTGCAGATCGCCGGGGTCGATTTCCAGCTCCACCTCCTGCGCCTCCGGCAGCACCGCCACGGTGGCCGTGGAGGTGTGGATGCGTCCGCCGGTTTCGGTTTCGGGAACCCGTTGTACCCGATGGACACCGCTCTCGAATTTTAAGCGGCTGAAGGCGCCGGCGCCGGTGATCATGAAGCTGATTTCCTTGTATCCGCCCAGCTCAGTGGGGGAGGCGGAGAGCGGCTCGCAGATATAGCCCCGTCGCGCCGCATACATGGAATACATCCGGTGCAGGGCGGCGGCGAACAGCGCCGATTCCTCTCCGCCGGCGCCGGCGCGTAGCTCAACTATCACATTGCGGTCGTCGTTGGGGTCTTTGGGCAGGAGAAGAAGCTTCAGCTGATTTTCCAGTTGCTCCAGCTGTGCCTTCTGATGGGCATATTCTTGGGCAGCCAGCTGGCGTAGCTCCCGGTCGGTGCCGCTGTCCTGCAACAGCTCGGCGGCCTCATTCAGCGCCTGCCGGGCTGTCGCACAGGCCTTGGCCGCTTCGACGATTGGCTCCAGCGCGGTGTGCTCCTTCATGACGCCGGCGAAAAGCTCCGGGTCGGCGGCTACAGTGGGGTCATACAGCTTTTGACTCAGCTCCTCATAACGATGAAACAGAGCGGTGAGTTTTCTATTCATAGTATTCTCGCTTTCCGATGAAAATTTTTGTAGATCGGAAAACACCTGCTACTTTTCTGTCTCCGTCCGCTTCACGCGGCGAATGTTTTTTTCCGCCTTCAGGCGGGGAAGCATCATTTCGTGGCCGCAGCCGAGACAGCGCAGACGGAAATCCATGCCGATGCGCAGCACCTCGAAGCGGGCATTCCCGCAGGGATGAGTTTTTTTCATTTCCAGAATATCGCCCAATCGAATGTCCATGAGTGCTTCCCTCCTCACATTTCTTTCATTGTAGCACAATTTCCGTTGGGTTGCAATTCCTTTGTGCGGATATTTTGCGCTTTTTGGAAGCGGGGCGGGACAGAAAAAGCGCAGAAATCAAAAAGCGCGGGGAGAAGTGCTGAAAGGCACTTCTCCCCGCAGGAGCCGGTCGGCGCAAGCCGGCCGTTTTTTTTCGTTTTTTCAGGACAGGCGGAGAATCAGCACCCGCTGTTCCTCCCGGCTGAACAGGCGATACTCGGACAGCCGATAGGGACTGTCCGCCAAGCAGGCATTCACATAATCGCAGGTCAGCTGGCTGTTTTTCAAAAACAAAAGGCCGTTGGCGTATTTATCCGGGGCAAAGCGCAGCTCCACAATCTGCTCGCCCCGACGCACCCGGTCGGCGATGGCACGGGCGATGTCGGTGCGCGTATAGGTGTCAATGCTGGTGCCCTGGCGCACGAAATAATTGGCCTCGGTGGCGGCGCAGATCTTGCCCCAAAAGGGGCTGTCATCCAGCCGGTGGGTGAAGAGAAGCTGCTCGGTGGTGATGTTGAAATAGTCATGGCGGGGGGCATCGGCGTCGGCGTCGAAGGTGGCGTCCAGATAATACAGCGCGCCGTTGATGCGGGCCAGATTCCACATATGCCCGGTTTCATCCGCCTGGTTTTTTCCGGTCACGGGGACGCAGGCAATTTCCGCGCGGTTGAGCAACAGCTGTAAGGCGCGGGCATAGCCCTCGCACACCGCTTGCTTTTCCACCAGCGCGCCGTAGGCTGTATAGGCGGTGGGGTGGCGGTCATAGCCTTCGCCGGCGGCGGTCCGGTCATAGGTGCAATGGCGGGTCAGCCGTTCATAGAGAAACAGCTCGCGTTCATATTCGTCGGCACTAACCGGCAAGCCGTCCAGCAGGGCGTCGGCGGCCTTCTCCAGCGCCCGGCGCGCTGCCATGCGGGTGGCACGGTTCATGGTATAGCGTAAAAGGATATGGGTATAGCCATCGCCATCGGCTTCGCCGGGGGAGAGATAATAGGTGTTGTGAATATAGAAAAAATTCGGATTGTCTAACAGCAACGCCTCATACATGGTGCGTAGCTCATCCTTTGTCATGGACTGGCCGAGGGGGATGGCGATGCCCGACGTTTTTTTGGCTCCCTCCTCCGAAGCCTCCCCGGAGGCAATGACATCCTCCCGGTCAAAGCCATCGGTGAGGGCGGTATAAAGAATTCCGTATCCGGTGCGCAGACGCCCGTTGAGCCGGGAATAGCACCAGCGTTCGGAAAATTCCGCCCGATATTTATCCGGATTGGGGATTGTGACTTCGCCGGCGAAAAGGGAAGAAAGGCCGGCACAGCCGGCGAGGCTGAACAGCCATGCGACGGTCAGCAAAAACAGACCAATGCGTTTTTTCACTGGTAATTCAGCTCCTTTTCTGCGGTCAGCGGCAAAGCCCATCCAGCGTCACCACCCGGCAAAGCGTGCCGGTGTTTTGAGCGGCCAAATAGGTCATGCGCGGATGGGCGGCGGTGAAATCGCCGATGCGCAAATCGGTGCGGCAAAGATTCGACAGGGCGGAAAAGTCGTTTTCCAGCCGCCGGCCGGCCACAAAATACTGATTCAGCATCTGGCAGGCCAGTTCCGCGGCCGTTTCGTCGGCGTGGGCGGGCTTGCTCCAGCCGGTATAGCGCAACAGCCCCACAGTTTGCAGGGCGGTCAGGTTATGGTCGCCGGCGGTCAGTCGCAGAGATAGGCCGTTGGCGTCGGTATATTCCACTGGCTCCTCCAGCGTGTATTCCAAACCACTTTCCAGATAGTTGAACCATTTTTCGGCCTCGGAGAAGGTCAGCGCGAAATAATGGGGGCTGTCGATGGACAGACGGACGGTCAGAGCCGCCGAGACGGCCGCCGCGCCCTGACTGCGATACAGCTTTTCCAGGGTGTTTTCTCCTTTCAGCGTCATTTGAGGTGAGAGGGGCGTGACGCGCAGGGTGCCGTCCACCGGGTCGGAGCGAATCAAGCAGGCGCACAGTCGATCCTCATCAGAAATCACCGCCAGAAAGTAGGCCGGCGTCCAATCGGGGTCCACCGGGTTGGAGGATGCAGAAGCAGGGTCTGTGTCCGACGGCTCCGGTGGCTGGTGCAGACTCACAACAATCCACAGAGCTGTTCCGGCAACAGCCACCAGCAGAAGCACCAGCGCCAGTGGGAAAACCCAGCGGTCGAAGGGATGGCCGGGGCGGCGTCTTTGACGAAGGGGCATGGAAAAACCTCCTTTTCAGCGGGAGCTTCAGTTTATTCTTCAGCGAGAAGGGTGTCTCCCTCCCGGCTGGTGACGGCCACCGTCACCAGCTCTCCCGGCGTTCGCCGGGTGACACAGCGAACGGAAAGATAGGTGCCGGTGTGGCCGAGCACGGTGCCGTCAGGTTGGGGCGTTTCCAGAAGCACCTCCACCCGGCGCCCGATATAGCCGTCGGCATAGCGGGCGGCGCTTTCCTCGCAGGCGGCAATCATCTCCCGACTGCGGCGGCTTTTTTCGCCGTTGGAAATCTGGTTCACCATCCGGTCGGCGGGGGTGCCGGGGCGACGGGAATAGGCGAAAACATGGGCGCGGGCGAAGCCGATTTCTTTGGCGAAGGCCACCGAATCGGAAAACTCCTCGGCGGTTTCGCCGGGGAAGCCCACCATGATGTCGGTTGTCAGGGAACAGCCGGGGAATAACGCTCGCAGATGCCGGCACAGCGCAGCGAATTCAGCGGTGGTATAGTGGCGGTTCATCCGCCGCAGGGTGGCGTCACAGCCGCTTTGCAGAGCTATATGAAACTGGGGGCACAGCTTTGGCTGGGCGGCCAGACGGGTCAGAATTTCCTCCGTCATGAAATCCGGCTCCAGCGAGCCGAGGCGAATCCGGCTTAGGCCGGGCACCGACGCGGCCGCCTCCACGGCGTCGGCGATGTTCAGCCCGCAATCCTGTCCATAGGCGGTGAGGTTGATGCCCACCAGCACCGCCTCCCGATAGCCCTTTTCCGCCAGCGCCTCCAGTTCCCGGCGGATTTCCTCCGGCGGACGGGAGCGCACGCGGCCGCGGGCATAGGGAATGATGCAATAGGAGCAGAAGCGATTGCATCCGTCCTGAATTTTTACAAAGGCGCGGGTGCGTCCCTCGAAGCGGTCGATGGACAGTGGCTCCATTTTTTTATCATGGGGCGGAATGTCCACGATGCGCCGATGATGCCGAAGGAATTCCTCGACCCGTTCAGGGAGGGCGCGCCGGGCGGCGTTGCCCAGCACGATGTCCGCCTGGGTCAGCGCCGCAGCCTTTTCCGGAAAGGCCTGGGGCATACAGCCGGTGAGCACCAGCACCGTCTGTGGCTGTTCCCGGCGGCAACGGCGCAGCAGTTGGCGCAGCTTTCGGTCGCTTTCGCCGGTGACGGTGCAGGAGTTGATGACCAGCACATCCGGCGCCGTGGCGCCGGGATAGTCGGCGGTGGTGTAGCCGGCGGCTTCCATCAGCCGCCGCATGGCCTCGGTTTCATATTGGTTTACCTTGCAACCGAGGGTGTGAAATGCAATTTCCATGATTTTCTCCGTTTTTTCGTTTTTCGCTTTTTTGTTTTTTCGGCCCACTTTTTTCGTTTTTTCTCTCTGCGTCGGAAAAAAGCGGGCTTTTGGGCAAAGGACAGCCCATGCAACGGGAGCTTTTCATAACATAATATATTTATTTTATCACAAAAAAGCCGCAGGCACAATATCGAAAGCAAAAAAACCGCCCCGCCGGTCAAAAAGTACGAAAAAAGCAGGAATTTTCCGTCGGTTGAGACAAAAACTGTTGACATTTTCGCGGATTGAATGGTAAAATAAGCGCATCCACAAAAAATAGAAGCGGTTATCCCCAAAATGGCGCAAAGTGGAGGAGCGGAGGCGAGACGATGGAGCTGGCGAAGGAAATTGTGTTCGGCGGAGCGGACGAGGAGCCGGAGGAATGGGGCCCCGGTGTGCGCACCGAAACCATTATCCATTATGTCACCCACGGAAAAGGCTTTGTCGCCTATGAGGACAAGACCTATACCGTTTCGGCAGGAGAAAGCTTTATCATCCGTCCCTATCGCCAGGTGAGCTATGGGCCGGACCCGGATGATCCCTGGGGCTATGCCTGGGTGATTATTGATTCCTCCTCGGTGTCGGCCATGATGGAGCGGCTGATTTATAAGGAGGACGACATCGTTCTCGGCTATGTGGACTCGGAGCTGATTTTCCCCTATTACAGCAATCTGGTGGCGGCGGGGAACTATGCCGACGCCGCCATGACCCGTTATGGCTTGGCTCACACCATCGTCGGGGTCTATCTGGACACCTATCCCCAGCGGCGGCGGGCGGCGGCTGAGGTGCTGTATGCTCGCGCGGTGCTGGCGGTGGAGCGGGGCTTTCATCATCGGGGTTTTATGGTGAAAAATGTGGCGGATGAGCTGAGCATTAGCCCCGCCACCCTATACCGGCTTTTTGAAACTCGGAGTGGGATGTCCCCCAACGAATATCTCCAGCATTATCGGGTGCAACAGGCGTGCAAGATGCTGCAGGCGGGCTTATCCATCAAGGAAACGGCCTTTTCCTGCGGCTTTGCCGACCAATATTATTTCTCCAAATCCTTTCGGCGAATCACCGGCGTCACCCCCTCGGAATTCCGCCGACATCGAAATGAATGAAAAGTCAAAAAACAGGAGCGGCTGGCTGATACGCCCTTCCGAAGCTGGCTTTCGGAAGGGCAGGAAACGGGCGAGCCGTTCTCTTTTTGTCCTTTTCCGCGGCTTTTTTGGAGAAAAGTCGTGAAAAAGCGAAGAAAGATGAAAAAATAAGCAGAGAGGATGGGGAATTTCGCTATCTTTTTTCGGGCGGCAGGAAAGGCACGCCTGCGTAGCTGAAAGGGCGGAATTCCTATAACAAAGTGAAAAAAATTGGCCATTATGCACGAATTGAATGATTTCGACATCATTTTGAAAGATTTTTGCATGGCATATTGAACGAGAGTCATGTAAAATTAGACTATGAAATTCTGCGTGGTCTGTGGAATGTGCACAAATGGGAAATTCAAGCGGGCGAGCTGGCCGAGGTCGGCGGGCTTTGCTGCGGCCTTGAATCGTTCCGTGGTCGCGGAGAATGTGTGTAGAACGATAAGAAAGGGTTTATGGTTATGAAATGTGTCAGGAGGCTTTGCTCGGTGTTCGCCGGAGCTGCGCTCATGTGCAGTATGCTCGGCGTGTCGGCGGTGTCGGTTGCGGCGGAGGAGACAAGCTCGGCGGGAACGGTGCCGGTTTCGACGGCGACAGACGGTGAACAGAGCTATAAGACCTATGCGCAGGGCTTCGGCACCTATGCCGCCGCTTCGACGGAGCTGAAGCTGGAGGCCGGCGCATTCAAGGAGGCGTCCGGCAGCTATGCCAAGGACGCGACCTTCGCCGAGGAGGATGCCGGGAACGGGGTTCTGCTGAAGGACCGCACCGCTACGCTGGTATACACGGTGTCGGTTCCGCAGACGGCTCTGTATACGCTGAAACTGCAATACGGCGCGCCCACGGGCAATAGCGCCGAGCTGGAATACGGTCTGCGCATCGACGGGAAATACCCCTTCGATGAGGCGGCGGAGCTTGTGTTGCCCCGGCTGTGGAAAAACTCCACCAACACCTGGCAGCAGGACGAGAGCGGCAACGACCTGACCCCCGAACAGACGGAGCATTGCGGGCTTTCCGAGTGGTTCGCTCGGGATGAGCTGGGCGTGACGGTGAAGCCCTATGAGTTTCTGCTCACCGCCGGTACCCATACGCTCACTCTGGAGGCGGGCGACGAGCCCTTTGTGCTGACGGCGCTGATCCTCGCGGGAGCGGAGTCGGTGGGCGCCTATGAGGCGCCGACGGCGGAAAACCCGGCCGCTTCGGCCCAGCCGATTGTCATCCAGGGCGAGGCGGCGGAGCTGAAAACCTCATCCGGCATGGTTCCGAAGGGTGACAACACAGAGGTTACCATGACCCCCTCCGACTCCAAGCGGGTGAAGCTGAACTATATCGGTGGCTCCTCCTGGGCCGGTGCCAACGAGACGCTGTATTGGAGCTTCAATGTGAAGACCGCCGGCTATTATCAGATCGGCTTCCACTATAAGCAAGATCAGGTTATCAACGCGAAGACCTATCGCTGGCTGACCATCGACGGAAAAACACCCTTCGCGGAGGCCATGGATATCGCTTTCCCCTATACGACGAAATGGAAATTCCAGCCGCTGGCGGATGTGAACGGCGAGAGCTATTCCATCTGGCTGGAGGCCGGCCCCCATACGCTGGAGATGGCGGCGACCATGAGCGTGACGGCGGACTGCTACGGTCAGCTGTCCGAGGTTGTCAACAGCCTGGGTGATACATATACCAGCATCGTGATGATTACCGGCGAATCGCCGGATGCCAACCGGGACTATGAGCTGTTCCGCGCCATCCCCGAATTCGAGGAAACGCTGACGAAGAACATGGAAGCTCTGGATTCGTTGGTGGAGCAGCTGCAGGCGATTTCCGGAAAAAAGAGCACCCAGGCGATTGCCTCTATGCAGAATATGCGCCGCGTGCTGCGGCTGATGGTGGAGCGCCCCTATATCGCCCACCAGTATCTGTCGGATTATTACACCAACTATTGCTCGGTCAGCGCCTGGATGAACGATATGTCCTCCATGCCGCTGTCGCTGGACGAGGTGCAGATTGTGCCCGTCGGCCAGAGCTTTGACGCGAAAAAGGTATCTTTCTTCAAGCGCTTTTGGTTCGGCGTGGAGCGGTTCTTCCGCTCCTTCCAGAGCGACACGGTGGTGACGGACGACACCGCTACCTCCGGGAGCACTGCCGCCAAGAAGGACGACACTCTGCGGCTGTGGGTGACCATGGGTCGTGACCAGACGCGGGTGCTGAGCACACTGATCCAGGATTCCTTCACCTCCCAGACGGGCATAAAGGTTTCTGTGGAGATGGTGAACGCCTCGCTGGCGCAGGGCATCATGTCCGGCAACGCGCCGGATATGGCTATCAACATGGCTCGCGCAGAACCGGTAAATCTGGGTATGCGTAACGCCCTGTATGATTTATCCACCTTCTCGGATTATAAGGATGTACTCAAGCGCTTCCAGTCCGGCGCCGAGATTCCCTATTGCTATGACGGAAAGTGTTATGCTCTGCCGGACACCCAGTCCTATTACATGATGTTCTATCGCACGGATATTCTGAACCAGCTGGGGCTGTCGGTGCCCAACACCTGGCAGGAGTTCATTCATGCCTCCACCATCATCCAACGGCGGAACATGCAGGTATATCTGCCCTATACGAAGATTACCACAAGCACCACGGTCAACACCGGCATTGGAAGTCTGAACCTGTATCCCACCTTCCTGTTGCAAAACGGCTTGTCGCTGTATAATGACGAGTTGACTGAGACCGTGATGAACGATGAAAGGTGCATTGATGTGTTCAACGAATGGACCGAAATGTACACCGACTATCTGTTCCTCAAGGAGGCGGATTTCTATAACCGCTTCCGCACCGGTGCCATGCCGCTGGGCATTGCCCCCATGGGGACCTATCTGAACCTTGTGCAGACCGCTGCCGAAATCGACGGACGTTGGGCCGTGGCGCCGATCCCCTCCTTTGACGGGGAAAATCACTATGCTGCGGGAAGCGGTACGGGCTGTGCCATCCTGGCCACCACCAACAAGGCCGACAAGGCCTGGGAATTCTTGAAATGGTGGACCAGCGCAGACACCCAGACCCGCTATTCGAAAAATGTGGAATCGGTTCTCGGATTGGTGGGCCGCGTGTCCACCTCCAATGTGGAGGCCTTCTCCGCCCTTTCTTGGAAAAAGGAGGACAAGGCGCAGATGCTGAAGCAATGGGCACAGGTCAAGGAGATTCCGGAGCTGCCCGGCAGCTATTATGTCTCCCGTTCTCTGGATCAGGCCTATTGGGCGGTCATCAACGGCGAGCAGAACAGCGTAGACGCGGTGAACAAATGGAGCGATGTGGCCAACGAAGAGCTGAAGTATAAGGCCGACGAATATAAGTATTTGCAGGGGGAGAAATAAGATGCAACCAAAATTGAAGAAACTTGGCTCCCGGCGAGCGCTTATGTCGGAGCAATGGCCCATGCTGGTTATGCTGTTCCCGTTCTTTCTCATCTTTTTCGTGTTGACGGTGGTTCCCATCATTTCCTCGGTAGCGTTGAGCTTCACCTCCTATGATATGCTCAACCCGATTCGATTCGTGGGCATCGACAACTATGCCCGGATGTTCGTCAGCGACGATATGTTCCTTACCGTGCTGAAAAACACGCTGGTTTTGGTGATTATGACCGGCCCTGTGGGTTTTCTGCTGGCCTTCCTGCTGGCGTGGCTTGTGAATGAGTTTTCTCCGAAGGTGCGCACTCTGCTTTCATTTATGTTCTATGCGCCCTCACTGGCCGGAAACGCCTATTTCATCTGGAAAATCCTGTTCAGCGGTGATAGCTATGGCTATTTGAACAGCTTTCTGTTGAGCCTGGGTATGATCACCGAGCCTATTACGTGGCTCAGCGACGCCCAATATTTGATGCCCATCATCATCATGGTTCAGCTGTGGCAGAGCATGGGTATTTCCTTCCTTTCCAATATCGCCGGCTTGCAGAATGTCAGCCGGGATTTGTATGAGGCCGGCGCCATCGACGGTGTGCGCAACCGTTGGCAGGAGCTGTGGTATATCACCCTTCCTTCCATGGAGCACATGATTCTGTTTAGCGTGGTCATGCAAATTCAGAGTAGCTTCTCCATCAGCGCCATCACCACAGAGTTGGCCGGCTATCCCAGCGTGGGCAACTCCGTGGACACCATCGTGTCTCACATGATGGATGTGGGCACGGTGCGTTACGAGATGGGCTATGCTTCGGCGGTGGCCGTGATTCTGTTCCTCATCATGGCGGGGACAAGAATCCTGCTTGGAAAAATGTTAGATGCCATGGGAAAGTGACGGAGGCAACATGAGCGTAGAAACGATAAATAAGAATCGGCGTCTCCGCCTGCGCGTTAGCTCGCAGATGGGCAGCCGCCGCTTTACCCGTTCGAAATTCGGCAACTTTATGTGCTTCCTGCTGATCTTCCTGGCCGGAATGTTCACGATGCTGCCGCTGATTTACTGTATCGCAACATCCTTCAAGCCCCTGGATGAGCTGCTGCTGTTCCCGCCGAAGTTTTTCGTGCGTCGGCCGACCATCGAAAACTATGCGGCGCTGGGTAGTCTGCTGTCGGATCAGTTCATTCCGCTGAGCCGCTATATTTTCAACAGCCTGTTCACCAGCCTGGGCACCACGATTATCTATATCGTGATTTCGGCGATGGCCGCCTTTGCGCTGTGCAAATCCAAGCTGCCCTTCCGCAACACCCTGTTCATGATTGTGCAGTTTGCGTTGCTGTTCAACTCTTATACGCTGGCGGTTCCCCAGTATATCATCCTGTCGAAGCTCCATGTGGTGGACACCTATTGGGCGTATATTCTGCCTATGCTGGCGGGCACGCTGGGTGTTTTCCTGCTGAAGCAGTATATGGAGGGTGCTTTGCCGGATGCGCTGCTGGAGGCGGCGAAGATCGACGGTGCCGGGCTGTTCCGGGTGTTTTTCCAGATTGCCCTGCCGTTGGTGAAGCCCTCGATTTTGACCCTTTTGCTGTTCTCGTTCCGTGATTGCTGGGCGATGGTGCCCGGCGGAACGATCTTCACCGAGCAAATCAAGACTCTGCCTATGGTTATGTCCCAGGTGGCGGCCGGCGGTATCGCCCGTTCCGGCAGCGCCATGGCGGTGACGGTAATTATGCTGATTCCGCCCGTAATTGTGTATCTGATTTCTCAGAGCAACGTGCTGGAGTCCATGAGCAGTGTCGGTATCAAAGAATAAACGGTTGACTGCCGCCCTTGTAAGGAGGATTGTAATTTGAAGCGTTTTTTCAAAACCGGTTTGGTTCTGGCGGGAATTCTCTGTATGTTCCTTGCCTCGTTCCCGGTCAAGGCTCAGTCGACCTACGACGATATCCCGGTGGAAAGCTATACCTACTGGGAGAAGGTCGGCTCCAGCAATCGAAAGGCTGTGTATACACAGCCAATGTATCAGGTTAAGTCGGTGATTTCTGCCGACACGCTGGGCGTTTCCTTTTTCGGCTCTCTTTCCGATGTGTGCACCGACACCGCCGGAAATGTGTATATGCTGGACAACGCCAATTCCCGGCTGGTGATTCTGGACAAGAACTATCAGCTGGTGCGGGAGTTCAACTCCCTCGATGACAACGGCACGCCTGTCACCTTCAACGGAGCGAAGGATGTGTTCGTCGGGAAGGACGGCACCATCTATATCTCCGACACCGAAGGCAAGCGGGTGCTCATCGGCAACCGCGACGGCAAGCTGGAGGATATTCTCACCCTGCCCGAATCGAACCTGATTCCGGAGGGCTTCAACTTCGCGCCGGTGTCGGTCGCGGTGGACTCCAACGGCTATATCTATGTGCTTTGTGATGGCTCCTATTACGGAGCGATTCTCTATACCCCCGAACGAGAATTCGGCGGGTTCTATGGCGCGAACAAGGTGAAAAACACTGTCACGCAAGCTTTGGCGACGATGTTCAGCCGCCTGTTCGTCAACAACGCGAAGAAATCCGTGTCGGAGAGCACCCTGCCCTATTGCTTTGTGGACATTTGCATCAACGACAAGGACTTTATCTATACAGCCACCGGCTATACGGATGTTTCCAGCAACAGCGGACAAATCAAGAAGCTGAGCCCCGGAAACGGCACCAACATCATGGACTCCGACAGCGTCAACTTCACCGACGACGGCACCAACTGGACCATCCGCGTCGGTTCGACCATGCGCCAGGACATTAGCGCCCTAACGGTGGATTCCAACGGCTTCGTGTACTGTCTGGATGTGGCCTTCGGCCGTGTGTACATCTATGACGACGACTGCCATCTGCTGTCCGCCTTCGGCGGCGGCGCCGGCAGCGGAGTGCAGTCCGGACTGTTCAAGCAGGCTTCCTGCCTGGCGCTCAACGGCTCCGACCTTCTGGTCACCGATGAGTCCAAGAACACCCTCACCATTTTCGGCATCACCGAATTCGGCGCCCAGCTCATGGAGGCGCAGGCGCTGACGCTGTCCGGTAAATATGTGGCCGCCAAGGAGCTTTGGCAATCGGTTCTCCGGCAGGATTCCAACTGCCAGCTGGCTTATAGCGGACTGGCGCGGGCCTATGTGGCGGAGGAAAACTACGATTTGGCTCTCTCCTATGCGAAGCAGGGGTATGACCGGGACACCTACGACATCGCTTTCGCCAAGGTGCGCACGGAATTCATCTCCCGGAACTTCGGCTGGATTTTGGCGCTGGCGGTGTTGGTCATCGGCGCAATTCTGGTGCTGATGGTGGTTTCCATGCGCAAGAAGGTCACGCTGGTGAAGAACGAAAAGCTGCGGCTGTTGTTCAACACCCTGCTGCACCCCTTCGACAGCTTCGGCACCATCAAGGATAAGAAGCAAGGCTCGGTGGTCATCGGAACGGTGCTGCTGGTGCTCTATTATGTGTTCACGGTGCTGACGGATTTGCACAGCGGCTTCTCCTTCACCTTTATAGATTTGGCCACCTATAACTCCCTGTTTGTGCTGATGCGCAGCGTGGGCGTGGTGCTGTTGTGGATCATTTGCAACAAGGCGGTCACCTCGCTGATGGATGGCAAGGGCAACGGACGTGAGATTTATGTTATCACCACCTATAGCCTGTTGCCGATGATTATCAGCCGGGTTGTCTATCTGCTGTTGAGCAATGTACTGACGGCGGACGAGGCAGATTTTCTCAACATTTTCTGCGGCTTCATGCTTCTCTACACCCTGTTCCTGATTGTGGTGGGCACGATGCGGATTCATGACTATGGCATGGGACGCTTCCTGTGGACCACGCTTTTGACGGTCTGTGGCATGGCCATTGTTGTATTCCTGGTGATCATGGTCTTCATCCTCTCTCAGCAGTTTGTGGGCTTCCTGGCCACGCTGTTCCTGGAGCTCGTATGACCACGCACACGAAACAAGGAGGGCGGATTATTCTGAAAAAGTTACGATTGATTGCGGCGATTGCCGCCGGCTGTCTCTGTCTGACCCCGTTGGCAGGCTGTGGCGCCGTGGAAACCGGCTTGGTTCCGGCGGCCTTCGATGCGCAGGCTGTGCCGGAGACGGTGCCTTCCGGCATCGTCGCGGAAAACAGCCATTTCCGGCTGGAATGGAACGACGAGGAAAAATCGGTGGATTTAGTGGATATGCAAACCGGCCGCCGTTATAACACCAATCCCTCCGCCAATGCGGAGGTGCAATATGACGAGTTCGGCCTGCCGGTGCTGGTGCACCCGATGGTTTCCTCGGCGTTGACGATCAAATATGTGGACGGCACATCCGGCCATCTGGTGACAGCCACCTCCTATGCCGATGCGGTGAACGGCGGACGCGTTTCCGCGACGGCGCTGGAGGACGGTGTGCTGGTAACCTATTATTTCGATGAGCCTCAGATTTCTGTGCCGGTGGAATACCGGCTGCGGGAGACCGGGCTGGCGGTCACCGTGCGCACGAAGGACATTCGCGAGGGCGAGAGCGAGCTGGCGGAGATTTCTCTGGCTCCCTTTATGTGTGCTGTGGCTAACGATGCAAAGGAGGGCTATCTGTTTGTGCCCTCCGGCTCCGGCGCGCTGGTGTATCCGAAAAGCCTTTCGGCCACCGGAAGCACCTATCGCCAGGCGATTTATGGCGAGGATCAGATGATCGAAGTTTACGATGCTCTTTCCTTCGAGGAGCCGGTGCGCTTGCCGGTGTTCGGCGCGAAGATGGGCGATAGCGCCCTGTGCGCCATCGTCGAGGAGGGCGCTGAAAGCAGCATGATTGACGCTGTAGTGGGCGGAAGCTCCTATGGCTATTCGGCGGTGTATGCCACCCTCGCCGTGCGGGGCTATACCGAGATGCGGGTGCAGGCCTATACGGGCAACACCATCGTCACCGACTATTACACCGATGAGATTGTGGACACCGACTTCACCGTGTCCTATACGCCGCTCACCGACGACAACGCAGACTATATCGGCATGGCGGACACCTATCGGAGCTATTTGAAGGCCGGCGGCGCGCTCGTCGGAACGGATAAGGACGCCCCGACCTATACGGTGCAGTTGCAGGGCGGCTTCATGACGAAAAAGTCCTTCCTGGGAATTCCTTATTCGGATTTGAGCGCCCTGACGACTACGAAGCAGGCCCAGCAGATGCTGGAGGAGTTATCCTCCGGCTCCGGCGAAATCCCGGCGGTTCTGCTCAACGGCTTCGGCAGCACCGGCACCACCATTGGAAAGCTTTCCGGTGGGTATACGGTGCATAGCAACCTGGGCGGCGTGAAGGGATTGAACGCGCTGGCTGAATATTGCGCCGACAAGAGCATGACCGCTTATTTCACGGCGGATGTGATGTCCTTCTCCAAGACGACCAATGGCTGGATGAAGCTGTTCACGGCGGCGCAGGCGGCCAACAAGAAGAACCTGTATCCGACGCTTTTCGACAAAGCTATGCGCAATAAGCTCAGCTCGACGAAATATGCGCTGTTGACCCGCGCGAAGCTGGGGGAGAGCGTGGATATTCTGCTGGACAAGACCAGTGACTGGAAGCTGAGCGGCTTGGCGCTGAGCACGCTGGGCAACACCAGCTATTCCGACTATCGCTCCGACGCGTATTATTGCAAGAAGGACATGGACGCCGACGCGGCCGCCGCCTTGCAGAAGGTGCTGGAGGCCGGGCGGAATGTGGGTCTGGAATCGCCGAACGCCTATGCGGCGGTGCTGGCGAACCAGCTGTTCTCTGTGCCGATGAATTCGTCGAAGGCGGACATTTTCGATGAGGATGTGCCCTTCTATGCGGCGGTGTTCAAGGGCTCGGTGGCTTTGTCCTCGACGCCGGTGAACCTGGCCACGAATCCCCAGGATGCGCTGCTCAACGCCGTCGAATCTGGCTGTGCACCCTCCTGGTCGCTCATGTATACCCGCGACAGCGCGGTGCTGAGCTATACCAGCGACGAAATGCGCAACGGCGTCTATGATTTGTGGAAGGACGCCATCATCGAGGATGTGCAGGAGCTGACTCCCTATTATAAAGCCATTGCCGGCGCCACCATCAGCGAGCATACGGTGCTGGAGAACGGCGTGCGGGTGACCACCTATAGCAATGGCGTGTCGGTTGCGGTGAACCGCGGTGATACGCAGAAGGAATCTCCCCTGGGCTCTGTGGCCGCATGGGGCTATCGGATCGGAGGGGTGAACGGATGAAAAAGAACAAAAAGCTTCGTGGCATTGAGGCGTTGAAGAGCCGCTACGGATTAATGTTCGTGTCCATCTGGGTGATCGGTTTTCTGATGTTCTTTCTGCTACCCCTTTGCCAATCCTTCATCTACGCCTTTTGCTCGGTGAGCATCGGCTCGGAGAGCGGAAGCGGTTTGGAGTTTGTTGGGCTGGATAACTTCCTGAAAATCATAAATGAGGATCCGGATTATACCACCAACCTGTCTGCTTCGCTGAGCTCGATTCTCTATTCTCTGCCGCTGATTTTGATTGTGAGCCTGGTGCTGGCGCTGATTTTGAACCAGAAATTCCGCGGCCGTCTGTTTTTCCGGGCGATCTATTTCCTGCCTGTGATCATCGCCTCCGGCGTGGTTATGGATTTGATCAGCGGTCAGCTGGATTCCGCCGGTCAGGTGGCTACCTCCGTGACGGAGAATATGTTCTCTGTTTCGGACATCATGAATGTGCTGAATCTGCCGGCGTCCATCGCCACCACGGTGCAGAAAATCATCAGTCAGATTTTCTCGCTTTTGTGGCAGTGCGGCGTGCAAATTGTCTTGTTCATCGCCGGCCTGCAGTCCATCCCGTCCAGCCTGTATGAGGCGAGTCGGGTGGAGGGTGCCTCCAAATGGGAGGATTTCTGGTTTATCACCTTCCCCATGCTGTCCCGCGTGACGCTGCTGGTGGGTGTGTTCACGATGATTGAGCTGTTCACGGCCACTACCAGCCCGGTGATTGATGTGGCCTATGCAAAAATGAGCACCGGTATCTATGACATTTCCTCGGCCATGCTGTGGCTGTATTTTGCCGCGGTGGCTGTTATCATGGGCCTGGTGATTCTGCTGTATAACAAGCTACTGGTCAAGCGTTGGGAATAAGGAGGGGTGCAAAAATGGAATTGAAGCTAAACGAAGAAAGAATCGGCGCCGCTCTGAAATCCGCCTCCCGTTCGAAGGCCGGTCGGGGCGTTGCCGCGGTTCTGGTGTCTGTGCTGCGCTTTTTCGTGCTGCTGGCCATCGGCTATATCGTGCTGTATCCTCTGTTCTATATGGTGACCTCCTCGTTGAGCACGAAGGCGTCGCTGTTGGACCCCACCAGCGTTTGGATTCCCCGCGAGCTGACGCTGGATAACTTCCAGTTCATGTATGAGGTGCTGGACTACGGAAAAGCGTTGTTGTCCACGCTGCGCACGGAGCTGCTCAGCGCCCTCATCGAGGTTGTGACCTGTGGCATCGTGGCCTATGGCTTCGCCCGGTTCCGCTTCCCCATGAAGCGGGTGCTGTCGGCGTTGCTGTTCCTGACGATTCTTGTTCCGGCGCCGATGCTGGTGATTCCGCTGATGGTGAATTTCTCCCATCTGGATTTTCTGGGCATCCTTTCGCTGGTGAAAACGGTGGGCGGCCCGGATTTGCGGCTGGATTTGCTGGGAACCTCCTGGACATTCTGGCTGCCTTCCCTGTTCGCCAGCGGTCTGCGCTCCGGCATCATGATTTATATCTATATCCAGTTCTTTAAGGGTTTGCCCGGCGAGCTGGAGGAGGCCGCCTGGATCGACGGCGCCGGCCCGATACGCACCTTCGTGTCTATCGCCGTTCCGTCTTCGACGGTGGTGATTTTGACGGTGTCGGTGTTCTCGCTGATTTGGCACTGGAACGATACCTATCTGGCGACCATGTATCTGGACACGGATTATCCCTTGAGTGTGTCCATGAGCAAGGTTGTGGAGCTGTTGCAGTATAAGAACATCTGGCTGTCTCCGGATAAACCGGAGGGCTTGGCCTATTTGATGACCGCCTGTCTGATGTTCGTGTTGCCGCCGTTGATATTCTATGTCATCGTGCAGCATTGGTTCGTGGAAAGCATTGACCGGGTGGGTATCACCGGCTGATGACACAAAAGAAAACGGAGCGTCGATGGTCTTTTGGCTGTCGGCGCTCCGTTTTTCGGTTTGTATCCACGGTTTTCGGATATTTCCGGATATTGCAAAATCCCATCCTCGCAGCATGACCGAGGATGGGATTTCACTGTGCGTTGCCCGCGGAAAACCACCGGCGCTTCAAGTCCGCCCCCTCATTTATGCCTTTGCCATGCGTGCAGGAGGCGCCGGAAGGTCTGTCCCGAAAGCGGCGCGTTATAAGAAGCCTTACGGCGGCCATTGATTCCTCGCAGGCCGCCTGCGGCGGTTTTCCTCACCCCCCTGAGGAAAAGCCGCACAGGAGTCTGACGTTTTTCGTAGTCCCGCCGTGAGATTTCCGAGCGACAGTGGGACAGCAATCAATTAACAATCGTTAGTTATAGTATAACAGCGTTCGTCCGAAAAAGCAAGAGTTTTTTTGCGAAATTTCGAAAAAATTTGAAAATGAGGGAAAGAAACCGCTTTTTGAGGTTGGCGGGGGGACAGGCAAGCCGAGGGGCTGATAGGGGGAGTTTGAACGAGGATTTCGCGCAAAGTCAAATTTTGCGCAGGAACCGACCTCGAAATCCCCGGAGCAATCCCCCAGTCATGGCTGACGCCATGACAGCCTCCTTTACACAAGGGGGCCTTGCGGGGAGTGTGCAGGAATCCGAAAAGCCTCCCATCAAAGGTGAGGGGAGGTGGCACGGCGAAGCCGTGATGGAGGGGAGCTTGAACGAGGATTTTGCGCAAAAACCGCCCTGTGGGAACACCACAGGGCGGTTCGGCGGTTTTATACAGGAAGCAGCCGTCGGGATGCACACCTCCCGTCGCGCCCAGGAGGCGCCGTTCTCACGGAACAGCCTGATGGGTGCGGACACGGTTGGGGGGCGACTGTCGATGACTTTCATAATTCGAAGCTCTCTTTTTCCGTTTTTTCGATTTTCAGCTATTATCATAGCTGACGCCGGACAAAAAGCAAGAGGAAAAAGCGGGAAAATGGAAAAAGGAAAGATGGAAGAGGTCAGAAAATATTCTCCGGCGTCGGCCGCTCCAGCGCCGCCAGCTGATCGAGCAGCACCCGACAGCGCTTCAGCTCCGCCAGCCCCTCGTCCCGTCCTCCAGCGGCTAGCCGCACCGGCAACAGCGCGGCGCACTCCTCGCTGGCGGCCAGAGCTTCGTGGCTCATGAACAGAGGAAACAGCCGGGTGCGCCGCCGAAAATCGGCGGCGAAATCCTCCGCCGCGGCCGCGGCTGTCGACCCCGTGGCGTGATAGGCCGCCTCCAGCTCTTCCAGCTCCGCGGTCAGCGCCCGCACCTGCCGTTGTTGATAAAAAAGCCCGCCGAAGCAAACCCCGACCACCCCAATCAGAAGCATTGTCGCCGTCCAAATGCGCGTCATGATGTCTCCTCCCCGCATTTTTCATTTTTCACTTGGTCGTTTTTGAGCAAAAACACCTGGCCGTCGCGGGTGGCGGTGAGCAGAAACACCTCCGCCAGCCGACATTTGCGGTGACGCAGGGTTCCGTTGAGCCATTTTTCGTCCAGTCCGCAAAATTCCAGCCCCCAGGGGGAAAGGCGGCCATCGCTGACGATGACCGCCGGCAGCGCCCCCTCCTCCGGCGGCCGGGGACAGACATCCCCCAGCGTCGCCGGCTGAAACCGGGGATAGCAAAAGGCGCTGATTTGGCCGTTGGTTTCGACGAGGGCATATTGCACCTGGCGCAGGTCGAAGATCCCCTGCTGACGCAGGGTGTCCACCAGATTTTCCACGGTGATGCGCAACCGCCTCATGGCGGCCGCGTCCGGCTTCCCGTCCCGGATGACGGGGATGGGCGAGCCGCCGATGAGCCGGGACAGGCCGGGAAATTTCAGCATCGCGCCGGACAGCAGCAGTTCCGCCGCCACCAGCAAAAGAATCGGCAGCACCCCGTTGAGCAGAGGCAGGCCGTTGTCCTGCATGGGGACGCTGGCCAAATCCGATAACAGCAGGGTGATTACCAGCTCAGAGGGCTGCAGCTCGCCCAGCTGGCGCTTCCCCATTAGCCGCATTGCCCCCAAAAGGAGAAGATATAAAATCAATGTGCGAATTACTGAAACCGCCATGCCATCGCCTCCGGGGCTATTGTGCCCCGCCGCCGGGAAAGTATGTATGGCGGCGCAGGAACCCAACCTCGAAATCCCCGGAGCAATCCCCCAGTCATGGCTGACGCCATGACAGCCC
>CAZSTR010000013.1:0-41459 GCA_964609975.1 uncultured Ruminococcus sp.
CGGTACGCTGCTCATTTTTTAGGAACTTGGAAAGAGAGTTTGCAGAGAACGTGGTCCCAACATTGGCAATCACATAGGAAATAATGCGTTCCAGCAGATCAACATCCCGAATTTTATTTCGCTTTACAATATCCTTGAGCTGGACTGAGTTAAACAAATCATGCAGGTACAGTTTAGAGGGAGCATCTTCATAGCGAATGTTGGCAAGGTACGGCATACCGCCGGAGAGAAGATATTTTTGAAAGGCTTTTTGCACCGGCTCATCGGGCGCAATGGGGCGGTACAACTCCAAAAACTCCGCAAAAGAAAAGGGATAGATAACGAACTCCACATAGCGACCGCCCAGATAGGTGGAAAGCTCGCCTGACAGCAACTTTGCATTGGAGCCGGTGATATAGATGTCGCAGTCCAGTGTCACACGGAGAGAGTTGATGCATTTTTCCCAATCTTTGACTTCTTGAATTTCGTCAAAGAATAGGTAAACCTTTCCGTTAATATCCGCAGTTCGTTTGGCAATCTCATCGTGCAAAGCCTTGGCGGTTTGCAGATGGGCATAGTTCATATCTTCAAAGTTGATAGAGATGAACTGTGTCGGACTGACGCCGGATTCCACCAGTTCCTCTTTAATCAAATCCAGCATAACCGACTTACCGCAACGGCGAATACCGGTCATTACTTTAATCAAATCCGTTCCGATAAAGGGACGGATGCGTTTTATATAAAGTTCTCTTTTAATCATGGAAATCAGCCTCCTTTTTCGTGGCTGACTATAGTATACCACATTTACAGCTGAAATTCAAGACATAATTGCATTTTTATCAGTTATAACTGACAAAAATTAAAATCCGACATATTTCAGCAGATATGCTTGTGATAAGTCAAGAACCTCCGACAACCCGAAAATGGGCATTGCCGAAGGTTCTAATTGTTTTTTAATCCATCAAGCGATGTTCAGGCGTTCCCTTCAAGTATCCCTCAAGATCGCCGCCAAGGACAAGTTGGGCGTATTCAAGCGGCTTGTTGTAAATGAGATAGTCAAGCTCCGACCGCTGATACATATTATCGGCAATCTCGTTTTCTACGGCTATAGTATCAATGGCGATCATCGTTCCGTCTGAGAATTTCAGCTCCACACAGGCGGTATCTATATTAAACTCGCATTTTAACCTTTTCATCTGTATTTACTCCCTCAAACAGCAATTCCGGCTATGTAACG
Source organism: uncultured Ruminococcus sp. (assembly GCA_964609975.1). GTDB lineage: Bacteria > Bacillota > Clostridia > Oscillospirales > Acutalibacteraceae > UBA5905. The sequence continues at coordinate 1,217 of CAZSTR010000013.1, forward strand.
CACGGTGGTTTTATGCCCATCGACAATGCGATTTGTACGCTCAAAGCTGACGGTTTTCGTGTTTCGTGTGGGACAGCTGTTCTTGACCATCTGGCCGCCGATCGAACCGGCCTGACGGGCAGTCAGGTCGCCGTTGTAGCCCTGCTTCAGAGTCACGCCAACCTCGTTGGCGGCCTCCATCTTGAAGCGGTTGAGGCCCTCACGCGCCTCAGGAACGATGTTCTTGCTGTTCATGCTGTTTACACCTCACAATCCTCGCGGCGGTTCGCCGCCGTTTGTTTTGCGTTTGCAACAGTAGTATGTGCCGCCGCTTCGCCCGTTTTCGTGTCAATTTATAGAAAAACTGCCGGTCGTTTCCAATTCGAAACAACCGACAGTTTCCGAAAAAGCAATCAAACCGTCATTCAGCAAACCGCAGGGAAACCTCTCCATCCACCGCGTCCACCTGCACCGCCGCCAGCGGGGCAACTCCACGGGCAACGATTTCCTCCGCCAGCCGATTTTCCACCGTCCGCCGAATGGCGTTCCTCAACTCCCGCGCGCCCCGTTTTCCGCCGTCCGCCTTCTGTGCCAGCAACTGGCAGACCGCCGGGGTATATTCGAGGGCAATTCCCCGCTCCCGCAACGGCTCCACCAGTTCCTCCAGCATCAAGCCGGCAATGCGAGCATAGGCCTCTTGGGACAGCGGCCGGAAAAACACAATTTCGTCCACACGACCGATGAACTCCGGTCGCAAGAATTCCTGCAACGCCTTCAGCGCCCGCTCCTTCTGCGCCTCGCCTTCGGTTTTCCCGAAGCCCATGAGATTCTCCCGCAAACTGCTTCCGGCGTTGGAGGTCATCACAAGAACGGTGTTTTCGAAATTCACCGTGCGCCCATGGGCGTCGGTCACCCGACCTTCATCCAAAATCTGCAACAGGATATTCAGCACATCCGGATGAGCCTTTTCGATTTCATCGAACAAGATGACGGAATAGGGCTTTCGCCGCACCTTCTCGGTGAGCTGGCCTGCCTCGTCATAGCCCACATAGCCGGGCGGAGAACCGATCAGCCGGGACACGGCGTGCTTTTCCATGAACTCGGACATATCCAGTCGGATGAGCGTTTCCGGGGTGTCGAAGAGCTCCCCGGCCAGCACCTTCACCAGCTCGGTTTTCCCCACGCCCGTCGGCCCCACGAAAATGAAGGAGGCCGGACGCCGACGGGGGCTGATTTGCACCCGACTGCGGCGGATGGCGGCGGCCACCGCCTGCACAGCCTCCTCCTGGCCGACAACCCTCGCCCGCAGATGCTCCTCCAGCTGGCCCAACCGCGTCAGCTCGCTTTCCTGCACTTTCGTGGCCGGGATGCCCGTCCACAGCTCAATTACCTTCGCCAGAGCGGCCTCGGTCACCGGAGCTTCAGTGGCCGCCGGGCGCAGCTCCTCCGACGCCTGCTGGGTTTGCAACAGCTCGGCGCGCAGGGTGGCTAGCGCCTCATAATCCACTTCCTCGACGCCGATGGCCTGCTCCTCCTGCTCCTTTAGCTGGTTTTCCCGCTCCAGAAGCCGCGCGTATTCATAGGCCTTCTTGTTGGCCAGCGCCGTAGCGGCGCAGGCTTCGTCCAGTAAATCAATGGCTTTATCCGGCAGATAGCGGTCAGTGATATACCGCTCCGCCAGCGTCACCGCCCGGCGCAGCACCCCGTCGCTAACCGTCACGCCATGATAGCTCTCATAATAGCTTCGCAGGCCCTGCAGAATTTCGAAAGCGGCCTGCTCCGACGGCTCCTCCACCGTTACCGGCTGAAACCGCCGCTCCAGCGCGGCATCCTTTTCGATATATTTGCGATATTCCTCGAAGGTTGTGGCGCCGATGACCTGAATTTCGCCTCGCGACAACGCCGGCTTGAGGATGTTGGCAGCGGAGAGGCTTCCCTCCGAATCCCCCGTCCCGACCAGCGTATGCACCTCATCAATGAACAGGATGATACGCCCGTCCGCCTTCACCTCTTCGATCAGCCCACGAATCCGGCTCTCGAATTGGCCGCGGAACTGGGTTCCGGCCACCAGCGCCGTCATATCCAGCAAATGCAGCTCTTTGTCCTGCAAACGCGGTGGCACCTCTCCGCGGGCAATGCGCCCGGCGAGGCCCTCGGCGATGGCTGTTTTTCCGACACCCGGCTCACCGATGAGGCAGGGGTTGTTTTTCGTGCGGCGGCAGAGAATTTGCACCACTCGCTCCGTTTCTCGTTCCCGGCCGATGGTGGGATCCAGCTCCCCCGCCCGCGCGCGGGCGGTCAGGTCGGCGGCATATTGGGAAAGGAACTTCCGCTTTCCCCGCTTGGGCGCTCTTTCCTCTTTTCCCGTTCTTTTGTCCTCGCCCGCAGCGTTTTCCACCGATTCCGGCGCATGCTCCGACCGGGGCGCCCCGCCGAAAAGATTTTGCAAAAAGGGGAAAGAGGGCGCGCCGCCCGCCGAAAAATCCTCGCCGTCGGACTCCTCCATCTCCGCCATCAGCTCCTGCACCTGCTGGTTCATCTGCTCCACATCCTCATCGCTGATGCCGAATTTCTGCATCATCTCATTCACCTGAGGAATTCCCAGCTCCTTGGCGCAGGACAGGCAAAGCCCCTCGTTTTTGCTCTCGCCGTTTTCCACGCGGGTGATAAACACCACCGCCGGCTGTTTCTTGCATCGGGTACAAATCATCATAGCTCCATTAACCTCGAATTCTCCAATTACGGTTCAACTGCATCTGCGGCGGACTCCTGGACCGACTTTTCCCGGCGAAGCTGGAAAAAGATGCGCAGATAGCCGACAAACGCAACCAGCATCGTCAGGCAAGTAAGCGCCACCAGCGCCGCCACCACCCAAAAAGCCGTGCCCTCCAGCGAATCATGCCATAGCACCAGCACAAGCATACACAAATAAAACACCATCGTGGCCACCTTCCCGAACCATTTCGCACCATGCACGGCACAGCCCCGGCGCAAAAGAATAAATCCGCCGATAGCCTGGCACAGCTCCTTCGCGAAGCAAATCACCGTCAGCGGCAACAGCTCCCGATAGCGGGTGGTCAGACAAATCACCACCATCACCTGGGTCAGCTTATCCGCCAGCGGGTCCAACAGCTTTCCGCAATCGGTGATTTGATGAAACCGACGGGCAATCCAGCCATCCAGACAATCGGTCATGCCGGACACAGCCAGCGCTACAAAGGCCCAAATATCCAATTTTAATAAACACAGCACCGAAAAGCAGGGAACCAGCACCAGCCGCAGCAGAGACAGCGTATTCGGCACATTCCACTTCCAGGAAATATTTATTGCTTTCATACAACACCTCAATGCTCACTTTGGAGCTTCATTTATTGTTTGCTCACGCTCCAGCTGGTCATCAGCGCCTGCAGTTCCTGCAGAGAACCGCTCAAGGGGTTCAGCTGGCTCAGCCAGCGCACCACATGGGTCTGCTCCAGAACAGACATGTTCACCGGACTTCCATCGCCGCCAACGAAGGCAAGGATTTGCACAATCGACACCGCAACCAACACCCAGATAGCGCCCGTCACCGCGCCGGTCGCCAGACCGAGTCCGCCGTTGAGCCGCCGCAGAACCGGCAGACGAAACACCTTATCCAACAGCCGCAAAACCACCAGCGCCAGCACCGCGGTCAGCAAAAACAGCACAATCCCGATCACCAGCTCCAGCACCGGAAGCGCTACCGGTTGTACCAGCTCTTCGGACACCTGGGTCGCCATCGCCTTGGCATCCAGACCGCCGGCGGCAATCTTCGAAACAAGCTCGTTGGGGTCGATTCCCCGCGCCACCAGCATTTTCCGCACATAATCCGGCAGACCCTCCACCGTCGTCGCCGCCACCTGGGCCGCGTTCGCACCGGCTTCCTCCACCGCCTTGGATACCGTCTGCTCCACCATCGGCATCACCGTCCGGTCATACACCGAGGCGGCCAGCGTTCCCTTGCACAAAAGGGCCACCGCCACCGCCAGCACCAGCGCCGCCAGCCGGGAAACCGTTTTCACAAACCCTCTCCGGTAGCCAAAATAGACCGATAGGACAAACAAAGCCACCACCAGCAAATCCAAAATCAAAGCCATTCTATATTCCCTCCGCTTCTTTTATCTAATAAGCAACGGCCAAACGCCGTCACCCGTTCAAAGAATAGGACTGAAGCACGCTCAGCCCCAGTACCACCGCGTTTCCTCCAACGCGCACCGCCCGTTGGCCGTCCGCATCCACCGGAACACGCTTGCCAGCGGCGGAATAGGATATGCTTTGCACATATCCGTCCGCCAACAGCAAAAAGCCCTTCGCCCCGCCGGAAAGGTGACGAAAATTCCCCTGGAAGGCTTCCCGCACACATTCCTCGCCCCGGCTGTTGACCACCAAAACCTCGCCGCCGGTATCGCCATAGTTACGCACCGCCAGCGCAAAGCCGTTCGCCGTCGGCGCATAGCCCAGCACCCGCTGACCGACCAGCGTCACTGTCTTCGGCGACGCCGCCGTGGCTTCATCCAATAGCCAACAGCCCTGCTCGCCCAAGGCGACCAGCCGCTCTCCGGACAGATAATCCACCCGCAAAAGTAGCGTGTCCGCCACCGTATACGCATACAGCGCCTCCGTCTGCTCCGAGGTGACCGAAAAGGCCTCCACCACAGAATTCAGCACTCCGTTCACCGCTTCCACGCTCAATAGCGCCACCTGGCTTCCGGTTGGCGAAAGCGCCACTCCCATCGCCTGCCGGTTGCGACTGCGGGTATACAGAAGGGTTCCCTTGCGGTCATACACCGAAAGCTCCACCGCATAGCCTTGTCCTCCCTGGGTCAACAAAGCCACCTGGCCCTTTTCGTTTACCGCTGCCGCCAAAATCGACTGGGAGGCGGTGGCCTCCACCAGCGTCATCGACCGGGTGTGCAGCTGCCAGCGATGTCCCTCCTGCTCCGCCACCAGCGCATATTTTCCGGCGCTGCACAAAAGCGGCGTGGAATAGGTGCATCCATAGCGAGCCAATTCACTGCCCGAGGAGCTGTAATAGGTAAGATAGCTGTCGCTGAGCGTCACCGTATAGCTCTGACACTGCACCAGCGCCTGCACATTCGAGCCGGAAACATCCACCGGATAGCTTCCCGCCGTGTTGTTCATCGAATCCTGCAGCCGTGCCAACAGCTTATCCGGTGCCAGTGTATCCCAATGATTCCACAGCACCGCCACCAGCGCAACCAGCGCCGCCAGCACACCCACGCGCCGCCAAAATCGGCGGCGGGAGCGCTTTTTGCGCCGTCGGCGCAGCTCCTCACGAGATTTCGGCGATTCGGCCCAGTCAAAGGCCGGCTCGTTTGTCTGTTTTTTTCGCCTCATCGGTCTCCCCCTCTCCCAGCGAACGGTAAAACACCCGCTCCAGGCAAAGCCCTTTTGCCGGAGCGGTAGCCCCCGCCTGGGTACGCTGACCGCCGGCCAGCGCGGCCGTCAGCTGCTTCTCATCCATGCGCCCCTCTTCGGTTTCCAAAAGGGTGCCCACCATGATGCGCACCATATTATACAAAAAGCCGTCCGCCTCCACCGAAAATTGCACAAGCTCGCCCCGGCGCTCCACGCCGCAGGCACGCACCGTGCGCACGGTTGTGCCCTGCACATCGCTTCCGGCAGAGCAAAAAGCCTTGAAATCGTGAGCGCCGACGAACAACGCCGCCGCCCGATTCATGCGCTCCTCGTCCAAAGGACGGTTTCGGTGAATCGAATAGCGCTCCAGCATAGGATGGCGCTGGGCGCCGTTCCAGATGCGATACACATACCGCTTTCCGCAGGCGTCATAGCGCGGATGAAAATCCGCAGCCACCGGCTCCGCCCGATAAACGGAAATATCCGGCGGCAAATAGAAATTCAAAGCACTGCACAGCTTCTGCCCCCGCAAAGGGCTAGCAGTGTCCAGCGCACAGCAAAACATCTCCGCATGAACCCCCGCGTCGGTGCGGCTGCAACCGGTCAGCCCGGAGCGCACCCCGGTGACTCGCTCCACCGCCGTTTGCAGGGTCTGCTGTACGGTGGGGACGTTGGGCTGCACCTGCCAGCCGTGATAGGCGGTGCCGTCATAGCGCAATGTCAGCAACAGCCGTTGCATCCCTCATCCTCCTCAAATCACCGGCGCGAACCACCGGTTGAGCATCCACAGGCCGACAGCCACCACCCCGCAAGCGGCCAGCGCCACCCAATCGCGGAGCGCGGTGCGTAGCTGCTTCATGCGCGTGCGTCCCTCGCCCCCCTGATAGCAGCGACATTCCATCGCCATCGCCAGCTCATAGGCTCGCCGGAAGGAGGACACAAACAACGGAATCAAAATCGGCACCAGCGCGCGCACCCGTTGCACCAGGTTTCCGCTTTCCAAATCCGCTCCCCGCGCCTTTTGGGCGTCCATGATTTTCTCCGTTTCCTCGGTAAGGGTGGGAATGAAGCGCAGGGCGATGGTCATCATCATAGCGATGTCATGAGCGTTCACCCGAATCACCCGCAGAGGCTTGAGCAGATATTCAATCCCATCAGTCAGCGCAGTGGGGGTGGTGGTATAGGTCAGCAGAGAGCTGCCCACCACCAGACACATGATGCGCACCGCGATGAAGGCGGCCGAGGCCACCCCACGGCTAGTGATATGGATAAAGCCGATGTCCAAAAGCGGCGTGCCGCCGGTCACATAAAACATATTCAACAGCGATGTGAAGGCCACCAGGAGCAAAATCGGGCGCATACTGCGCCACATCAGCTGCAGCGGCAAACCGGAGGCCAAAATCACCGCCCCCAGAAACAGGGCGGCCACCCCCAGCCCCACCCAGTTCCGGGGCAAAAATATCATTAGAATGAAGGAAAGGGTCAGCACAAGCTTCATCCGAGGATCCAACCGATGCAGAAAGGAGTCGCCCGGATAATACTGCCCGATGGTCATATCGGTCATCATTCGGCCACACCTCCCTTCAACAGCGGCAGAAGCCGATCCCGCGCCTGCTCCACCGTATACACATCAGTGCCAAGCTCCACCCCAGCTCGCCGCAGACACAGCAAAACCTGCGTCACCGCCGGCACCGTCAGCCCCAGCCCTTCTAACTCCTCCGCACGGGAGAACACCCGCGGCGTGGTGTCCAGCATGGCCACCCGGCCATGCTCCATCACCAGCACCCGGTCCGCCAGACGGGCCACATCCTCCATGCTGTGCGAAATCAGCAAGACTGTGGTGTCCCGCTGGCTTCGATACCGGCGAAGCATGGAAAAAATCTGTTCCCGGCCGCGGGGATCCAGCCCCGCCGTCGGCTCATCCAAAATCAAAATCTCCGGCTCCATCGCCATCACACCGGCGATGGCCGCACGCCGCTTTTCGCCGCCGGACAAATCGAAGGGCGATTTCTCCAACAGATCCGGTGCCAGCCCCACAAGCTCCGCCGCCTCCATCACCCGGCGGCGGATTTCTTTCTCGACCAGCCCCTTGTTTCGCGGGCCGAAGGCAATATCCTTATAAACGGTCTCCTCGAAGAGCTGGTGCTCCGGATACTGGAATACCATCCCCACACGAAAACGCACCTGGCGAATTTCCCGCGGCTTTTCCCAAATATCCTGTCCATCCAACAGCACCCGGCCGCAGGAAGGACGCAACAGCCCGTTGAGCTGGCGAATGAGGGTGGATTTTCCCGACCCGGTGTGGCCGATGATGCCCAAAAGCTCCCCCGGCACCGTCGAAAAGGACACATCCTCCAACGCCTGCTGCTCAAAGGGAGAGCCGGCCGCATACGTATAGGATACCTGTTGTATTTCCAGAACGGCCATCCGCCGCTCCTCCCTTCTCTTTCACATCAAGCCTTTTCGCCGCGCAAAAGCGGCAACAGCGCCGCCACACATTCCTCCGGCGTCAACACATCGGCGGGCACATCCACCCCCGCCTGTCGCAGGGCGGCGCAAAGAGCCGTCGGCTGAGGCACATCCAGCCCCACCGCCCGCAGAGTCTCCGTCTGGGTGAACACCTCCCGCGGCGTGCCGTCCACCAGCACCTTTCCCTCGTCCAGCACAACCACCCGCTGGGCGCGGGCGGCCTCCTCCATATAATGGGTGATGAGCACAACTGTCATCCCCCGCTCCCGGTTCAGTCGACAAACGGTGTCCAGCACCTCCTGACGCCCCTGAGGATCCAGCATCGCCGTCGGCTCATCCAGCACAATGCAATCCGGCTGCATCGCCAGCACACCGGCGATGGCCACCCGTTGCTTCTGACCACCAGAAAGCTTATGGGGGGAGCGCTTTCGATATTCCAGCATCCCCACCGTTTCCAGCGCCCGCTTCACCCGCCGCCGGATTTCCTCCGGCGGGACGCCCAGATTTTCCGGCCCAAAGGCCACATCCTCCTCCACGACGGTGGACACAAGCTGGTTATCCGGGTTCTGCAGTACCATTCCCACCCGGCGGCGCACCGCATAGGTGTTTTCCTCCTGGGCGGTGTCCAGCTCCTCCACCAGCATCCGTCCGCCGGTGGGCAGCAAAATCGCGTTGAACTGCTTCGCAAGGGTGGATTTTCCGCATCCGTTATGCCCCAGCAAGGCCACAAAGCTTCCCCGCTCCACGGCCAAATCAATTCCCCGCAGCACCGCCGGAGACGATGCCAGTTCGCCTTCCGGGGCTTCATATTGAAAATACAGCTTTTCCGCTTTCAGCATGGGCATTGTCTTTTCTCCCTTCGCGGACTTCATTCTCTCCAAAGGGCTGACGCTCCGCAGGGGAGCGTCAGCCCGCTGGCCTCCACCGGCAGGCCGATTTCATCGGCCTCCAGCCGGCCACCGATCCCCTGCGGCAACAGCGACCCCAGCACATATTTCATCACCGACGGGGACAGCCCCGTGGTATAGGAATTGATGAGGAAAAACAGCGGCCGGTCACCGAGCAGCTTCACACATTCCGCCACCAGCGGATAAATCTGCTCCTCCAACTTCCACACCTCGCCGCCGGGGCCACGCCCATAGGAGGGCGGGTCCATCAAAATTCCGTCATAGGTATTGCCACGTCGTTGCTCCCGCTGAACGAATTTCACACAATCGTCCACCAGCCAGCGCATCGGTTGCTCCGCAAGACCACTGAGAGAGGCATTTTCCTTCCCCCAGGCGACCATCCCCTTGGAGGCGTCCACATGGGTCGCGTGCGCCCCCGCGGCCACACAGGCCAGCGTCGCCGCGCCGGTATAGCCGAACAGGTTCAGCACACGCACTGGGCGCTCCGCCGTGCGAATCAGCTCCGTCATCAAATCCCAGTTCACCGCCTGCTCCGGGAACAGCCCCGTATGCTTGAAGCCCATGGGCTTCAACGCAAAGGTCAGCTCTCCATAGCGAATGGTCCAGCTGTCGGGCAGAGGGCGCAGACGCTCCCATTGACCGCCGCCAGTGCTGGAACGGTGATAGCGGGCGTGCGCCTGCTTCCAGCGGGGATCCCGCCGGGGAGTGTCCCACAAAACCTGTGGGTCCGGGCGAATCAACAGAATTTCGCCCCAGCGCTCCAGCCGCTCCCCCCGCGAGGTGTCCAGCAACGCATAATCCTTCCATTTTTCGGCTGTTCTCATGTCCGTCTGCCTTCCGTTTTTTATTCTCCGACGGCCTGAATGTCCGCCTTGATTTCCTTGGCCAACTGCAGCGCCAGCTCATTAATCTGGTCAAAGTCCTTTCCCTCGACCATTACCCGCACCAGCGGCTCCGTTCCGGAAACCCGCACCAGGACACGGCCATCCCGGCCCAAAGCCTCGTTCGCCTCGACAATCCGCTTTTGCAGAGGCTTGCTGGTGTTGAAATGCTGTTTTTGCGCGGCGTTCGCCCGCACATTCACCATCACCTGGGGATACCGCTCCATCAGTGCCCCCACACGGGACATTTTCCAGCCCCGTTGCCGCGCCATGCACAACAGCTGAATGGCGCTGAGCTGGCCGTCGCCGGTGGTGGCATATTGGGAAAGAATGATATGGCCGGACTGTTCTCCGCCCAGTCCATAGCCCTCCCGGCGCATTTCCTCCAGTACATATCGGTCGCCCACCTTCGTGGAGACGGTATGGATGTTTTTCTCCTCACAGAAGCGGAAAAAACCCAGATTGGACATCACCGTCACCACGGCGGTGTCCCCAGGCAAGTGCCCCTGCTCCTTAAAATGATAGGCCAGCGCGGCGATGATTCGGTCGCCATCCAAAAGATTTCCCTTTTCGTCCACCGCCAAGCACCGGTCGGCGTCGCCGTCGAAGGCCACGCCCGCCTGAAAGTGAAGCTTCTTCACCAGCTCGGTGAGTCCCTCCATGTGGGTGGAGCCGCAATTCTCGTTGATATTCGTTCCGTCGGGCTGGTCGTTGATGAAAACGCAGTCCGCCCCCAGCGCCGAAAACAGCTTGCGAGCGGTGACGCTGGCGGAGCCATTGGCGCAGTCCACGGCGATGCGCATCCCCCGCAGCTCGACTGGCGCGGTTTGGAGCAGATGAGACACATAGTCATCCACCGCCGGGCGCTGGGGCAAAATCCGTCCCACGGCACCCCCTTCAGGCAACACCGGCGCGTGCTTTCCGTCCAAAACGATGGCCTCGATTTCCGCCTCCAGCGTATCCGGAAGCTTATAGCCATTGGCATCGAAAAGCTTGATCCCGTTATATTCGCAGGGGTTATGGGAGGCGGAAATCATGATGCCCGCCGCCGCCTGATATTTTCCGACGAGAAAAGCCACCGCCGGCGTGGGCACCACGCCCAACAGAAGCACATCCGCCCCCACCGAGCAAAGTCCGGCGGCCAGCGCCGCCTCCAGCATATCCGACGACGCCCGCGTGTCCTTGCCGATCACCACCGTTGGCCGCTTCCCGGCCGCTTCGATGAGCACCGTCGCCGCCGCCCGGCCGATGGCCATCGCCAATTCGCAGGTCAGCTCCTTGTTCGCGATTCCCCGCGCGCCGTCTGTTCCAAATAACCGTCCCATTCTGCTGTTTCCTCCCTCAATCCATTCAAAACGCGTTCATTCCCTCGTCAAAAGGTCATCTGCCCATGAGGCTCCATGCCCAAATGGGCATAGGCCGCCGGGAGCACCACCCGTCCGCGGGGGGTGCGGCCGAGAAAGCCGATTTGCATAAGATACGGCTCATACACATCCTCGATGGTCACCGCCTCCTCGCCAATCATCGCCGCCAGCGTCTCCAGACCCACCGGGCCGCCCTGATAATGGCGAATCATCGCCGTCAGCATCCGGCGGTCACCGGAATCCAGTCCCAACTCATCCACCTCCATACGCTCCAGCGCCTGGCAGGCCGTTTTCCGGTCGATGACGCCGTTGTTGAGCAGCTGAGCGAAATCGCGCACCCGCTTGAGCATCCGGTTGGCGATACGGGGGGTGCCGCGGGAGCGGGAAGCGATTTCCAGAGCGCCGGCCTCATCGCAGGGAACCTCCAGAATTTTCGCACTGCGGCGCACAATCTGCGCCAGCTCCGCCGGCGTATACAGCTCCAGCCGCATCACCACGCCAAAGCGGTCCCGCAACGGCGCTGACAGCTGGCCGGCACGGGTGGTCGCTCCCACCAGCGTGAAATGCTGCAGCGGCAAATGAATAGAGCTGGCCCCCTGCCCTTTTCCGTTCATGATGTCGATGGCGAAATCCTCCATCGCCGGATATAAAATTTCCTCCACCGCACGGGGCAGTCGATGAATTTCGTCGATGAACAGCACATCGCCCTCATCCATGTTGGTCAGCATCGCCGCCAAATCTCCCGGTCGCTCCAGCGCCGGGCCGGAGGTGATGCGAAAGCTGACGCCAAGCTCGTTGGCGATGATGGCGGCCAGCGTGGTTTTTCCCAATCCGGGTGGGCCATAGAGCAGCACATGGTCCAGCGCCTCATGGCGCACCCGCGCTGCGTCGATGAACACGGACAGATTTTCCTTCGCCTTTTCCTGGCCGATATATTCCCGTAAAGACCGGGGACGCAGGGGATTGTCCCCGTCATCCTCCGGCATATATTCCGCCGAAAGAAGCCGGTTTTCCAAATCCAGCTCCGAGCGTTCCTCCTGCTCCATGTTGCACGCCTCCCCTTTCATCACCCCGTTTCGGGCACAGTTTTCCAAAATATCCTATATATTTTATCACAAACAGCGGCAAAAAGGAAGAGCCACCGTCGAAAAAGTCATGTCTTTTTTGTAAAAATTCCGTGTTTTCGCCGATTTTCGCCAAAAAACAGCAACCCGGCGCCGAAAAGGGCGAACAAGCGGAAAAAGCACCTCAAAAAAATACAATCGGGGTCTCGCCAAAGCGAGACCCCGAACCGTATCAGACATTGAACAGAAATTCCACCACGTCGCCGTCCTGCATGACATATTCCTTTCCCTCGGTACGCACAAGCCCCTTGCCGCGCGCCGCCGCCAGACTGCCGCAGGCCATCAAATCGCTATAGGCCACCACCTGCGCCCGGATGAAGCCCCGCTCGAAGTCGGTGTGAATCCGGCCGGCCGCCTTCGGCGCCGTCCAGCCTCGATGAATCGTCCATGCGCGCACCTCCTTTTCGCCGGCTGTGAGGAAAGAAATCAGCCCCAGCAAGTGATAGCTCTTTTGAATGAGCCTATCCAACCCGGAGCGCTCCAGCCCCAGCTCCGACAGGAACAACAGCTTTTCCTCCGCGTCCATGTCCACCATGTCCGCTTCCATCTGGGCGCAAATTGGAAGAACCTCCGCCCCCTGCTCCGCGGCCAGCGCTGCCACCGCCTGATAATGGGGGTTGTTCCTCGGCTCGCCGCCGGAAAAATCCTCCTCGCTGAGGTTGGCGGCATAGATGATGGGCTTCGCCGTGAGCAGAGCCACGCTGTCCCGCATCGCCCGCTCCTCCTCGTCACATTCCAGCGACCGAGCCGGCTTGCCGTCCTCCAGCATCTTCTGCAGCTTTTTCAGAAAATCCTGCTCCCTTTGCAGGCTCTTGTCGCCCTTCAAATCCTTTGTCACACGGGCAAGACGCCGCTCCACCATTTCCAAATCGGACAAAACCAGCTCCAAATCAATGGTTTCGATGTCCCGCAGAGGGTCGATGCTCCCCTCCACATGGATGATGTCCGGGTTTTCGAAGCAACGCACCACGTGCACAATGGCGTCGCACTCCCGGATGTTGGCGAGGAACTTGTTGCCCAGACCCTCGCCCTTGCTGGCGCCCTTCACCAGCCCAGCAATGTCCACAAATTCAATCACCGCCGGCACAATCGGCGGCACCTTTCCGCCCTCGCTGTACATCTCCTGCAGGCGCTCCAGCCGCTCGTCCGGCACCGCCACCACGCCCACATTGGGATCGATGGTGCAAAAGGGGAAGTTGGCACTTTGTGCCCCGGCGTTGGTGATGGCGTTGAACAGGGTCGATTTCCCCACATTGGGCAACCCCACGATACCTAATTTCATTTTGATAAGTCTCCTTTGAGATTTGTTTTCGCTGAAAGCTCCGTTTGAAAGCAAAAAAGGCCTTCCCACAGCATTGTAGCGGGAATTTCATTAAATATATCATATTCAACGCAGTTTTACAAGTGATTTGTCGATTAAAAACAAATTTCTGCGTGTATCATGTGAGTTCGCGAATTAAAATCTCAACAGCTATTCAGCGGACTGTTACTCGTTTTCCGCTTCTTCCTCCAAATTTTCCAAGTCTATGCGAACAGCCTCCACAACAAATGCAGAGAAGTACAGCCGATTCCTTTTATCGCATTTTTCACTTCGTCGATAACATTGTTTGGAAAGCGTATGCATTTATTTGTTATCGGCGGAACAGACGGAATTTTGAACTTTTTCAATAAGACCACCTCTGCAAAGCAATTATATATCAATTATTGGCGCCGTTTTTATCGGTAAAAGCCCTCTGCTTTTATCTGATGCTTCGCCCAGCCGCAATCCGCATACGCGTTGCCCTCAAAGCTCACCCGCCGCAGAAGAAGGGCGGTTTCATCCTCCGCCGAGAAAAAGGCCAGTTCGCTCCAGGGAAGGGCTTTCGCCCCGAACAGCTTCGCCGCCTTCAAAATGCTGGGTGTGTGCATAGACAAGGTGTGCCAGGTGGTCAGCATAAAGCCGAACATCCCCAGCCGGGACAGGGTTTCGATATGCGCCGCACAGTTGCGCTCTCCATACCAGGCGGCGCCGATGCAGTCATGGCCGCAGTCCTTCAGCGTCTCCAGCGAGGGAAGCGGCGCCTCCGTCCGATCGTATTGCCAATCCACAAACACTGTCGAGGGCGCCACGGCGGCGCGTAGCGTTTTCACCCAATCCAACGAATCGCCCCCGGCGAAGCTGTTAGGGGACTCCTTGTTTTCCAACAGCATATCCATCCATAGCATGGGACGACGCCCCTCCCGCTCCACCTGGGCGGTAAGCCGCCGCAAATAATCGGGCAACTCCTGACGCAGCCGCTCACAGCGGGCGATATAAAAGGCCTCGTCACAGCCCACATGGATATATTCCCCTTCACCGAACAGGTCATACAGCTCCCGACGAATAGCTTCCAAGAGCTTCACCACCCGCTCAGAGGAAATATCCCAATCCCAGCCGGCGGGTGTGAACAGTTCCTGAAGCGCCGGATTTTGATCCAGGACCACATGCTTTCCAATGGAAAACCGGGCGCCGGAGGCGTGGCCCAGCTGATTATGCATCGGAACCGGCTCCATCCCAAGCTGGCGACATTCCTCGATAAGCTCCCGCGCCTGCCCCTTCGTGAAGGCATGAGGCCAGGCCAGCTCCGCCAGGCAGTCAAATTGGAGCATCCCCCAAAATTCGAAAATCACATGCGTATACTGGCACAAAGCCGCCAGCCGAACCCGCTTCTTTATCGTGTAAAGGCTGTCCTCCGGGAACACACAAAGGTGTATCATCCGGCAGGCCAGCCGATAGGTGCTTTCCTCCGCAGTATACGCCACCAGCGTCCGGCCGTTTTCATATTCCAGTTTCAGCAGAAAGCAGAAAAATCCGCGCATCAGCCCGCCGAAATCCGCCCCGACGATGGCAACGCCCTGCGCGCCGACCGCCAGCGCAAATTCCCGTCCCGGCATCAGCGTTGGAAGGGGCGCATCCCCCAGCCGGAACACATAGTCCTCCACCGGCGAAACGCGCAGGCTTCCCCGGTTCAGCTGAAAGCTTTTCCAAAGCCTTTGCACGGTGGGGTTGTCCAGCCCGGCATAGGCCGTTACCGTTGCATTTTCCTGTACAACATAGCGATTTTCCATATTTCATCACCTCTCTTGTATCATAGCCCGAAGAATCCGGGCTGACAACGCACATTTCAACCGAAAAGGTGGATTTTTCAACACTTGTCAAATGGAACGCTTTGTGGTATGCTTGTGATACAAAGAGAACATAAAGTGAGCTTGTCCTATGACGCCAACGAAAAGGCTTGATATAAACGGGCGGCTCCCTAGAATGAGGAAGTCTTACGAAAATTGTGCATAAACCTAAATTCGCGCAAAAACTTAACCTTGCGCAGGAAACCCGAATTCGTGAAACAAACTCGAATAGCCTCCCCTCAAAGGTGAGGGGAGGTGTCAGCCGAACGGCTGACGGAGAGGAGCTTGAACAAACCTTCGCACAGACCAAAATTCGCACGGAAGACAACCTCGAAATCTCCAGAACAATCACACAGTCATGGTATCTGTCGCGAGCTTGACGGTCAGAGGAAGGTAAGGACGATGGATTTGTGCTTTAACACAAGGATACAGTAAAGGAAAAGGGAACAGGAGGATTTTTTATGCTTTTTTCTCCGGACAACGCTGTCACCGATATTCTCGGCGTTGAGCGTATGTGCTGGACCGGCGGAGCGTTCGTCATCCGCCCGCGAGCCTATGCGGCGCTAGCCTTTCGTATCCGCGGAAAAGCCACCATCACCGTCGGCGAAAAAGCCTATACCGCCCAGGAAAACAGCGTTTTATATATGCCCCAGGGCGTACCCTATTCCGCCCAATATTCCGACACCGAAATTCTGGTCATTCATTTCGCAACCCTGCGCAACGACCCGGCACCGATGATTTATTCGCTGGAAAAACCGGAGGCGGCATACAAGCTGTTTTTGCAGGCGGCGGCCGTATGGGAGCGCAAAAGCCCCACCGGGCGGCTGGAGCTGATGGCTCTGCTGTATACCCTGCTAAAAACCGTTTTTGAGGATAGCGCCAAGCCCCACCGGCTCCCACCCGCCTTCACCGACGCCGTCGCCTATATCCATGCCCACTATACCGACGGAAGCCTTTCCGTGCCGAAAATTTGCGAACAGGGACACCTCTCCCAAACCGCTTTCCGCGCACTGTTTCAAAAGCATTATGGCAAAGCGCCGGTGGAATATATCCGCGCCCTGCGCATCGAGCACGCCAAGGGCCTTCTGCTCAACGGCGCCACCGTGGAAAGCGCCGCCCTGGAAAGCGGTTTCAACGACCCGAAATATTTCGCCCGCATCATTCGAAAGCGCTTCGGCTGTACCCCGCACGAGCTGAAAAACTACGGAAAATAGCCAAAATTAAAATACCCGAAGTAAATTCAACAATAAAATTCACTCCGAGTATTGTTACTTTTTCGAATTTTTCGGTTGCAGATAAAAGCTCAGCCCTGCATTTTCTCCAGGCAGGCCAGCTCCGCACAAATGCAGAACAGCTCCATGGCCACCTGCAGCTCCTCCACCGAGGGATAGGAGGGAGCGATGCGCACATTGCTGTCGTGGGGGTCTACGCCATAGGGATAGGTGGCACCCGCCGGGGTCATGCTCACCCCCGCCTGACGCAACAGCTCCACTGCCCGCTGGGCACAGCCCTCCGCTAGATTCACGCTGACGAAATAGCCACCTCGCGGTCTGTGCCAGGAGGCAATTCCCCGCTCGCCCAGATAGGTTTCCAGCGCCGCCAGCACTGCCTCGAAGCGGGGCCGCAAAATCGCGGCATGGAGCTTCATGTGCTCCCGGATGCCCTCGACGCTCTGGAAATACCGCACATGACGCAGCATATTCAGCTTGTCATGGCCGATGGTCTGGATGGTCATACGGCTTTTCACATCCGCGATGTTCTTCGGGCTGGCCGCCAGCACCGCCACTCCAGAGCCGGGGAAGCTGATTTTAGAAGTGGAAGCGAACATAATCACATAGTCCTCATGCCCGCATTTTTCCAGCTCCGGGTAAAAATCCAACAGCGTGTCGCCCCTCTCCTCCAGATGGTGCAGGCAATAGGCGTTGTCCCACATAATCCGGAAATCGGCCGCCGCCGGGGTCATCGCCGCCAGCCGCCGCACGGTTTCATCCGAGTAGGTGATGCCGTCCGGGTTCGAATACATCGGCACACACCACATACCCTTTACCTGGGGGTCCGCAACCAGCGCCTCCACCAAATCCATTTCCGGGCCGGTGGGGGTCATGGGCACCGTCACCATCTCGATGCCGAAATATTGGGTGATGGCAAAATGACGGTCATAGCCCGGCGCCGGGCAAAGAAATTTCACCTTTCTCTGATGGCACCAGGGCGTGCATCCGCACACACCACGGCTGTAGGCAGTGGCGATATAGTCGAACATCATGTTAAGGCTGGAGTTCCCGCCGACAATCACCGCCTCCGGGGACATATGCAGCACATCGCCGAAAAGCCTTTTGGCCTCCGGCAAGCCGTCCAGCAGGCCATAGTTGCGCACATCCAGCCCGTTCTCGGCGGTGAAGCCGTCGCAGGCGTTGACGCAATCCAGCATATCCAGCGTCAAATCCAGCTGCTCCCGACCGGGCTTTCCGCGAGACATATCCAGCTGAAGCTGCTGCTTTTGATACTCTCGATAAACGTTCATCAGCTCCTCATAGCGAGCCTTTCTTTGTTGCGCGGTCATTTCGGCCGGCTTCTGCGTGCAAACGGTCATTTGGCATCTGCCCCTTCCCTTTTCGGTGATACCCCCATAGTATACACCGCCTTCACCGATTTTGCAAGTCTTATTTACAAAACTTGCAGAGAAAAGCGAAAAAAAGGCATTTTTTTGAATTTTTTTTGCTTTTTCAAATTTTCCACCACCACTTCGGTCATTTTTCGCCCTTTTCGCTTTGCGCTTTTTGCGTTTTTTCGAAGGACTGCCCGCTCGTCCACACTGCCTTTTCCTCTCGCAACCGCGCGAGCCGCAGATGCAGATAGGATAATTTTCATCACCACCACAAAACAAAGCCACATTTGTCTGTTTGACAAATGTGGCTTTGTTCGCACTAAGTATGCCTTGCGGCACGATAAGAGCACCTTCGGTGCGCGAAGCTTCACATCCGCGCCAGCCGATACTTCACGAAAAAGTGGGTGTTCCAATGAACACGAAAAAGCAGGGATTTAACCGTCACTCATTCGCCAAAAAATCCAATCTTTGCAGCCTATATACAGTGTATTTATGCTCATTTGCCAAACGAATTATACTTTCCAAATTGTCCGAAATATCCGTTTCGCCCTCTGCCATTAAAAGCTTTTGCAAATAAGGCTTTCGCTTTTCAATGTAGGAGACTACATTATAAGAATCTTTAAGCGCAGTGTTCACAACCAGGTATGTGTCGCTTTTTGTGTTTTCATTAATCGTATTTGGCATGGACAACACCCTTCCTCGCTATAACAGTCTTTACCGATTGTCAAATTTGAATAAAGTGATTTTTTGGCCCAGCACTATGACGCTTGCTTTATTTCAAGATTACACCGGGCGTTACAGGAACTACAATCCGCCGATTTTCACGGGCTTTTTATTTTCCCCTTTCAAACTGTAAAACAAACTCGTCAATGCCGTAATCAAAAAGCAAGAGCAAACGCCCTTCCTTTTCGTCTTCACAATAAACAATCTTTTCTATGTGCTTGAGAAAATCGCCAACACATTTAGTATCCATGTCAGTTCCTCCTCGGTGTGTGCATTTGGATGAGGGGTTTTAGGACGATGTGATTTTGGGAGCAACGATTCTCTTGTTCCGTCGTAGAGCTTATTCCACCGCATAAGGGATGCCTTTGATATTTTATATCTTCGGCAAACGAACGATATATCCTTTGTTTCGCGGTACAAACGAACCGAATATATTTTTGTTGTAATTTCATGTGGACAATATCTCTTGTTTTGTGTTATACTGTTCATGGTGATTGAGTCCTCTCTGTTAAAGGATTGTGTGGTAACTTGATTTTAACAGTTCTCGATCACTTTTTCTATCTCTTTTTGTCTCACATCTATTGTAACCTTACATCCCGGAAAAATTACAGCTTTTCGGGTTGCTTTTTTTGGAATTCTCCTGTATACTTAGCTGGTATGCATTTTTTGAATCGAGGAGGACATTATGATTATCGTTTCGGATCTTGGCATCAATTTCAGCGGACAGGATTTATTCAAGCATGTGAACCTGAAATTCGTAGGCGGCAACTGCTATGGCGTCATCGGCGCCAACGGCGCCGGAAAATCCACCTTTCTGCGTATTCTGTCCGGCGATCTGGAGCCGACCGCCGGCGAGGTCATCACCGACCCCAAAACCCGGATGTCTGTGCTCAAGCAGGACCACTATGCCTATGACGAATTCACCGTTTTGGACACCATCCTGCAGGGAAACCCCCGCCTGTACGAAATCATGCAGCAGAAGGACGCGCTGTATGCCAAGGAGGATTTCTCCGACGAGGACGGCGCGCTGGCAGCGGAGCTGGAGGGCGAATTCGCCGAGATGAATGGCTGGGAAGCGGAAACCGAGGCCAGCCAGATTTTGCAGGGACTGGGCATCTCCGGTGACCGGCTCTATGATTCCATGAGCGCGCTGGCGGACAAGGAAAAGGTGAAAATCCTGCTGGCGCGGGCGCTCTTCGGCCATCCGGACATCATTCTGCTGGATGAGCCCACCAACCACCTGGACATTGACTCCATCCGCTGGCTGGAGGATTTTCTCATGGACTATGAGGGAACCGTCATCGTCGTCTCTCACGACCGCCATTTCCTCAACAATGTTTGCACCCACATCGTCGATGTGGACTTCAACCAAATCAAAATTTATGTGGGTAACTATGATTTCTGGTACGAATCCAGCCAGCTTGTGCAAAAAATCATGCGGGAGCAAAACCGGAAGAACGAGGAAAAAATCAAGGAGCTGCAAAGCTTCATCCAGCGCTTCTCCGCCAACAAATCCAAATCCCGCCAGGCCACCTCGCGGCGCAAGCTGCTGGACAAGCTGACCGTGGAGGAAATGCCCGCCTCCTCCCGCCGCTATCCCTTCGTCGGCTTCCAGATGGACCGGGAGGCCGGAAAGGAAATTCTGGCGGTGGATAATTTGACGAAAACCGTGGACGGCGTGCTGGTGCTAGACCATGTGTCCTTCCGCATCAACAAGGAGGACAAGGTCGCCTTCGTGGGACAGGACGAAATCGCCACCACCACCCTTTTCCGCATCATCACCGGCGAGCTGGAGCCGGATGAGGGAAGCTATAAATGGGGCGGCACCACCAGCCTGTCCTATTTCCCGAAGGACAACACCGCCTTCTTCGAGGGCTGTGACCTGAACCTGATTCAATGGCTCAATCAGTATTCCAAGGACAACACCGAAACCTACCTGCGGGGTTTTTTGGGGAAAATGCTTTTCTCCGGCGACGATGTTCTCAAGCCCGTGAAAGTGCTCTCCGGCGGCGAAAAGGTGCGCTGTATGCTGTCCCGCATGATGATGTACGGCTCCAATGTGCTCGTCCTCGACCAGCCCACCAACCATCTGGATTTGGAATCCATCACCGCCGTCAACGACGGCCTCACCGCCTTCCCCGGCAATGTGCTTTTCTCCTCCTATGACCACCAGTTCATTCAGACAGTGGCCAACCGCATCATGGAGCTGAAGAACGGCAAGCTGCTGGATAAGATGATGAGTTATGATGACTTCCTGGACTTCAAGGCCGCCAACGGCCTGAAATAAGCATCCCTGCGCATCCGAGGCAGGATATAACAGAAAAACAGCTTCGAAGACGAAAAATGTCTTCGAAGCTGTTTTTATTCGCTTTCAGCGCATCCGCGTGGATTTTTTTCAGGGGCGCACATAATTCAGCGGATTCACACGCACGCCGTTTCTGATAACCTCAAAATGCAGGTGCGGGCCGCTAGAATTTCCGGTGGAGCCAATCAGTCCCACCTGCTGGCCGCGGGAAACCTGCTGTCCCTTCACCACCGAAACAGCGTTCAAATGAGCATAAAGTGTATATAGCCCATTGGAATGTTGAATCTTCACACAATAACCATAGCCGCCGGAGTTCCAGCCCGCCGAAACAACCGTGCCTCCGTCGGCCGCCACCGCCGGCTTGTTGCGCACCGTCACCGGGCCGTTGCAAATATCAAGCCCCATGTGCCGACCACCGTAGCCGCGAGACATATTGTGGCAAATGGGCACCGGCCACAGCATTTTTCCGGTGGTGACGCCGTCACCCTGGGTGATGGTGTTGCCGCCGGGGGCGGTCACCTTCTGGGTTCCCCGCTCCACAACCTTTGTCACCGGCTGCTTCGTCACCTCGGTGGAAATCACCTTGCGGCTCTGCTCCGAGCCGTCCACATAGGTGATCTCCGCCACCACATTCTGGCTTCCCTCCTGACCCTTTGTTTTCACATAGGACCAGGTGATGGGCTTGCTGGTGTTGTTCACATATTGCGTGGTATAGTTAATCTTTTCCGTATAATAGATGCGCTTGATCATCTGCACCTGGAGGAAGGACTGGGGCTTTTGCACCGTCAGCACATCGCCGATATGCACCAAATCCGTCGTGGCGAAGGCCGGGTTCATGCTGCGCAGCTCGGCGGTCGTCATATCGTTCTTCCCCGCGATGGTGCTGAGGGTGTCACCCGCTTGCACTTGATAGGTTTTCTTCACCACCGCCTCAGCGGTCAGCTTTCCCTTTAGTGCCGGCGCGTCCATCACGGCCGCCGCCGGGAACAGACCGTCCACCGTCTCCACCTTCTGGACAAACTCTGCCCGCTGGTTCTGGTCATTTTTATCATAATAGCCATCCTTCAAGCTGTCCAGCAGGCTGTCCAACTCCGCGGAGGATTCCATTGCCCCCACAAAAGCGCCGTCCACATACAGCCCCGAAGCCTCCGCAATGGAATCTCCGGCTGTACGCAAAATTGCGTCACACAGCTGGGCATCATCCAGCACCTCTTTCCCGTTTTGGATGGTCACCGCCAGCCGGGGAACCGCCTCCACGGAAAAAGAGTTGTCCACATTCACCACGCGCCCCTTAGCCAAAGCCGCCGCGGCATCATAGATGCCCGTGTTGTCGATATAGCCCAGCGCCTGCTCCCCATAGGTTAAGGACAAGCAAAAATGGGTATTCCCCCACACAGACAGCGTAATCACCAGCACCAAAATCGCCGCCGCCGGCCCCACAAGGCTCCAAATCGACAGCAATTCCTCCCGATAATGCTCGCCGGCGCGGCGAAGCACATCCCGTAGACTGTTCCCAAACGCCCGCGGACCTCTTTTCGCACCTGCGGCCAGCTCCTGGAACGCCTGGGGAATACGCAAAAACACCTCCCGCAGACGCCGCCAGCGCCGATGGAGGGGAAGCCGTACCCGCAGACGCCAAAAATAGCGAACACCATTGACCGCCGGCATCAGTCGCCGCCGCCAGCGGCGACGCTCCCGATGCAACAGACGGGCGGTCTGCAGACCCACGCCGTAAAAATACCGATACAGCCGCGCTTCGAAGGAGGAGCACTTTTTCGTCTCCGACGAAGCGCCCGCGGCCGAGTTTTCTTTTCCTTTTATATGCAAAGCTGTGTCTCCTTTGTTTCAAGGGGCAACCGAGTGATAAGCAAAAGCCCCGGGAATTGCGTCCCGCGAAAAGGTTACAACCTTGTAACCTTTTTCTTACATATTATACTCAAAAACCGTCAAATAGCAATGGTTTTCGACCATGTTTGTCGGAATAGTCCAAAACTATTGTTCGATTTTGGGCAAATCGTCTCCCCTTTATCCAGTATTTTCCGTCCTATTGACGAATTTTTCCGAAAAAATACCAAAAAATATTTTTTGAACCCCTTTACAATTACAAAAATGGATGATATACTAAATTCGGTATAGGCAACCGAACGGTGCGCCTATAGAAATAAAGATTTTTTGAGGAAAACAGGAGGTCACTTATCATGAAAAAGATTTTGGCTATTGCTCTGTCCTTGGTCCTGGTTATGGGCCTGTCTGTCACCGCCTTTGCGGCCAAGAGCCCCAACGGCACCACCTATCATAAGGTTGTCACGATTCAGAACGATTCCGCGAAGCCCGAAACCCACAATGTTGTCTACACGGCGGACGCGGCCGGCTCCATCACCCTCACCGCGCAGAAAGCATCGGAAAATGATGTTTTCGCCGGCTGGTCCATCTATAAGAAGGACGGCACCGCAGCCACCGAGGGCACCGATTATGAGGTCAAGAAAACCAGTAATGTGATAGCGCAGACGCTGAATGTGAAGGCGCAGCGCGGTCTGGACACCACCGGCGTGGATCTGTCCCTGTTCTCCACCGTCGCCACTCTGGAGGGTCAGACGCTGTTGACCGACACCACCATCACCATCGTGCCGAAGACCGACCTGATCATTGCGGCCAACTGGAACAGTAAGCTGACCAGCATCAAGACCGCCACCTCCATGTTCGACGAAACCTCCGACAAGACCGGCGATTCCTCTGCCGTCTTTGCGGTGGTGCTGGCCGTGCTGGCGCTGGGCGGACTGGTTGTCTCCAAGAAGCAGCTGGTGAAATAATTTTTTTCTTTGTCCTGCACCCCTCTGCATTTTGCAGAGGGGGATTTTCTTTTCGAAGGGCCGCCAAAAAGCCGAAAGGGGAAAAGCGCTCGTCCACCTTGACAAATGGCCGAAAAAGCCTTATAATAGCTCCGATTGAACAAATGTTCTTTGTGAAAAACCGGTTGCTTGAGCCTTGCAGGAGGAACAGAAAATGGCAGAATCCAAAAACATCATCGTGAAGGGCGCGCAGGTACACAATTTGAAAAATGTGGATGTGGAGTTTCCCAGAGACAGCCTGGTGGTGTTCACCGGTCTGTCCGGAAGCGGAAAATCCTCGCTGGCCTTCGACACCATCTATGCTGAGGGACAGCGGCGCTATGTAGAAAGCCTGTCCTCCTATGCTCGGATGTTCCTCGGCCAGATGGAAAAGCCGGATGTGGACTCCATCGAGGGGCTGTCCCCTGCCATTTCCATCGACCAGAAGACCACCTCCAAGAATCCCCGCTCCACCGTGGGCACAGTAACGGAAATTTATGACTATCTGCGCCTGCTGTATGCCCGCGTGGGCATCCCCCATTGCCCCATCTGCGGCCGGGAAATTCGCCAGCAAACGGTGGATGAAATCGTCGATCGCATTGCCGCCCTGCCGGAGGGAACGAAGCTTCAGCTCCTCGCCCCCATCGTGCGCGGCCGCAAGGGACAGCACACAAAAGAACTGGAGTCGGCGCGGGCCGCCGGCTATGCCCGCGCCCGCATCGACGGCGAGCTATACGACCTGATGGACCCGATTTCGCTGGAAAAGAACAAGAAACACACCATCGAAATCGTGGTAGACCGACTGGTGATTCGGCCGAATATGAACCGCCGCATCAGCGACAGCGTGGAAACCGCCACGGAGCAATCCGGCGGCCTTCTAACCGTGGATGTAATCGGTGGCGAGGAGCTGACCTTTTCCCGCAACTATGCCTGCCCAGAGCATGGCATCAGCATGGAGGAACTGTCTCCCCGGATGTTTTCCTTCAACAACCCCTTCGGCGCCTGCCCGAAATGCGGCGGACTGGGGGTGTATATGTCCATGGACCCGGAGCTGGTGGTGCCGAACTCCTCCCTGTCGGTGCGCCAGGGGGCAATTCAGGCCACCGGCTGGAACTATAAAAGCGGCGGAACCATCGCCCAGATGTATTATGACGGGCTGGCCGCCCACTATGGCTTTTCTCTGGACACGCCCTGGAAGGAACTGTCGGAGAAGGCGAAGAAGGTTCTCCTCTATGGCACCGACGGAGAAAAAATCGCCATGAGCTATACGCGGGAATATGGCTCCGGCACCCACTATACCGCCTTCGAAGGGATTCTCAATAACCTCCAGCGTCGCTATAACGAAACCTCCAGCGAAGGAGCGCGGGAGGAGCTGGAGGGGTATATGAGCCAGGTGAATTGCCCTGCCTGCCATGGCCATCGGCTGAAGCCGGAGAGCCTGGCGGTCACCGTCGGCGGCTGCGGCATCATGGAGTTGTGCGAGGACACGATAACAGATTTGCTCCATTGGCTGGAGAATTTGACCCTGTCCGAGCGGGAGCACAGCATCGGCGACCGGATTTTGAGGGAAATCCGGGAACGGCTTTTGTTCCTCAACAGCGTCGGGCTGAGCTATCTGACTCTCGGCCGAGGCGCGGCCACCCTCTCCGGCGGCGAAAGTCAGCGCATCCGGCTGGCGACACAAATCGGCTCCTGCCTGATGGGGGTGCTGTATGTGCTGGATGAGCCCAGCATCGGCCTGCACCAGCGGGACAACGACAAGCTGTTGGCCACTCTGCGCCATCTGCGGGATTTGGGCAACACCCTCATCGTGGTGGAGCATGACGAGGATACCATGCGGGCGGCCGACTGGATTGTGGATGTCGGCCCCGGCGCGGGCATCCATGGCGGAAATGTTCTCTATTCCGGCCCGGTGGCGGGGATCGCGGACTGCGCCGACTCCCTGACGGGACAATATCTCAGCGGAAAAAGAACCATCCCCGTTCCCGAAACCCGCCGACCGGGTGACGGACGCCTGCTCACCGTGCGGGGTGCGGCGGAGCACAATTTGAAAAACATTGATGTTTCTTTCAAGCTGGCCGCCTTCAACTGCGTCACCGGCGTGTCCGGAAGCGGAAAATCCTCGCTGGTAAATTCGATTTTGAACAAGCGCATCAGCCGGGATTTGAACCGTGCCCGTTGCCGCCCCGGAAAGCATGAGGCTGTCGAAGGTCTGGAACAGCTGGACAAGGGCATCACCATCGACCAGTCTCCCATCGGGCGCAGTCCCCGCTCCAACCCGGCCACCTATACCGGCGTGTTCAACGACATTCGGGAGCTGTATGCCTCCACCGCGGACGCCAAGGTGCGGGGCTATTCCGCCGGGCGCTTCTCCTTCAATGTGAAGGGAGGCCGGTGCGAGGCCTGTCAGGGAGACGGAATTCTTAAAATTGAAATGAATTTCCTGCCGGATGTATATGTGCCCTGCGAGGTATGCGGCGGCCGCCGCTATAACCGGGAAACGCTGGAGGTGCGCTATAAGGGAAAATCCATCGCTGATGTACTGGGGATGACCGTCGAGGAGGCGGTGAGCTTTTTCTCCGCCATCCCGAAAATCGAACGAAAGCTGCGCGCCCTGCTGGATGTGGGGCTGGGCTATATCCAAGTTGGCCAGCCGGCCACCACCCTCTCCGGCGGCGAGGCCCAGCGGGTGAAGCTGGCCACCGAGCTGTCCCGTCAGGCCACGGGACGCACCGTGTATATTCTGGATGAGCCCACCACTGGCCTCCATTCCGCCGATGTCCAGCGGCTCATTGATGTGCTTCAGCGACTGGTGGACGGAGGGAACACCGTCATCGTCATCGAGCACAACCTAGATGTGATCAAGGTGGCCGACCATGTCATCGACCTGGGACCGGAGGGCGGCGACGCCGGCGGTCAGCTGGTAGTGGCGGGCACACCGGAGGAGGTGGCCGCCTGCCCCGCATCCCACACCGGCCGCTATCTGAAAAAGCTGTTGGGCTAAAGGGGCGGACGGCTTCCCCCCCTACCCTGAAAAACCAAGCCAGCACCCTGCGTTGACCGACGCAGGGTGCTTTTTTGGTTTGCTTCACGAAAAGCCGCCCTACTTTCCTCGAAATTTACAATTCTTTCATACTATCTCCGGCGCTTTGCGTTATGATAACCACAAGGCTCCCGCAGGAGCATGGAGGGAGAGAGGGACGCGTGTTCGGCTATGTGCGCCTATATAAGCCCACCATTCGCATGGGGGAATATGAACAATATCGTGGCATTTACTGCACCCTTTGCCGACGGCTTGGAAAGCAGTATGGCCTGCACGCCCGGATGGCGCTCAGCTATGACTGCACCTTTCTAGCGCTGTTACCGATGGCTCTTTCCGAGGAGCCGCCGGGCTTTTGCCCCGGCCGCTGCAGCTTCAATCCGGCAAAAAAATGCCTGTGCTGTGAAAACACCCAGGCGCTGGATCGGACGGCGGACATTTCCGCCCTGTTGACCTATTACAAGCTCCTGGACACCCGCCGGGACGAGCCGTTTTTTTCGCGTCTGGGCGCGACCTTGCTTTGGCCGCTGGCCGCCCTGGATCGCAAGCGAGCGGCGCGCCGTTGGCCGGAGGCCGACCGCCGCATCGCCGCCATGATGAAGGAACAAAGCCGACTGGAGCAGAACCGTTGCCCCTCCATCGACCGCGCCGCCGAGCCTTTTGCCCAGCTTTTGGAATGGCTGGCCGCCGATAGCGCCGCGGACGAGACTGCCCGCCGGGTGCTTGGCCGCTTCGGCTACTGTCTGGGGCGATGGGTGTATCTCATCGACGCTGCCGATGATTTGGCCGATGATTTGTCAAAAGGCCGATACAATCCGTATATTTTTTCACAAAATATACAAAAAGGCGATGATTTAGCCGTTGGGAAGGCCAGAGAATATGCCGCCGGCGCACTCAACGCCTGTCTGGCGGAATGTAACGCCGCCTATGCCCTGCTGACCGTCCGCCGCATGGACGGCATTCTTCGCAATATTTTGGAGGAGGGAATGCCCGCGATTCAGCGGCAGGTTCTCTCCGGAGAGGAAAAACACCATGAGCAAAGACCCCTATGAAGTGCTGGGCATCAGCCCCAACGCCACCGACGACCAGGTGAAGGCCGCCTATCGGGCCATGGCGCGCAAATATCATCCCGATAACTATGCTGACAATCCCCTGTCCGATTTGGCACAGGAAAAGATGCAGGAAATCAATGACGCCTATGACGCCATCGTGCGCGCCCGCAAGGCCGGGGGTACCGGCACAGCCGGGAGCACAGCCACAGGCGGATATACCCGCGGCGGCTATACCGGAGGCGGCTCCGGCGCTTTTGCCGATGTGCGCCGGATGATTCAGCAAAACCGCATCATGGACGCGGAAATGCTGCTGGACGGGGTGCCCGCCAGCGCCCGCTCCGCCGAATGGCATTTTCTCAAAGGGAGCGTTCTGTATAAAAAGGGTTGGCTGGAGGAGGCATTCCAGCATTTCCAAACCGCCTGCCGGATGGAGCCATCCAATCCGGAATATCGCCAGGCGCTCAACCACATCCAGATGAACCGGAGCACCGGCGGCTATCGCACCGCCGGTCAAAGCACCGGCGGCTGTGACGCCTGCGATGTGTGCACGGCGCTGTATTGCACCGACTGCTGTTGCGAATGTATGGGCGGCGATTTCATCCGCTGTTGTTGACCGCGCCCAGCGAAAACATCCCCTTGCAGAGGAGCATGGACATGAATCACAGACAAAGTGGGCAAAGCGGAAAAAGCGGAAGAATGGCCTTTTGCGGCGTAATGACGGCTCTGGCTGTGCTGTTTCTGCTGTTGTCCGCCATCCCCATCACCGAAATCAGCCTGGCCGCTCTGGCCGGTATTGTCGCCGTGCCGGTGGTAATCGAGGCCGGACGCCGGGCGGGGCTGTTTCATTATATCGCCGTGGCGCTGTTGGCGTTGCTGTTGACCCCTTCCATGGAGGCGAAGGCTCTGTATATCGCCTTCTTCGGCTATTATTCCGTGGGAAAAGCCGCACTGGAAAGCCGATGCCTGCCCCGCCCACTGGAATGGGGGATAAAGCTGGCGGTGTTCAACGGCGCCATGATCACCTGCTATTGGGTATTGCTGCGCTTCGCCCAGCTGGAGACCGACGCCTTCACCATCGGAGGCGTCTCCCTCCCCTGGCTTTTCCTGCTACTGGGGAACGGCGTGTTTTTGCTGTATGACTGGTGCCTGACCCGGCTGATTGGCCTGTATATGACCCGTTTTCACGCCCGAGTGCGCCATTTGTTCCGGTTTTGAGGGACAATCTGCCGCAAAACCGAAAAAAACAGTTGACTTTTTCCTACTTGTTGGATATAATAGATAAGCGCTTGCGAAGAAGCGCGAAATGAGCCATTAGCTCAGTTGGCAGAGCACTTGACTTTTAATCAAGGTGTCCGGGGTTCGAATCCCCGATGGCTCACCAAAACGAAAATCCTGTCGATTTTGTCGGCAGGATTTTCGTTTTTTGCCCGCTTTTTTCTGCCCGGCGCTACGAAAAATTTCGTGGCGCCGAAACTATTGCATTTCGACTGAGTCCTTGCTATAATGCCCATAGAGGGATGCCGTTCCCTTCGAAAAGCATAAACAAAGGATGTGTTCAAATGGAAACACTGCATTTTGACCTGTCCAAAGCCGGCGGCGTCTTCAAGCCACTAAATGCCACCAACGGCGGCCCCTGGCACAAGCGCCATTGCAACGATCAATGGCGGGACAACCTGGACGCCTACAAGGCGGCTCGCATTCCCTATAGCCGCAATCACGATTCGGCCATGCTAACCATCTACGGCGGTCCGTACAGCCATGATGTCTCCTGCATTTTCCCGGATTTCGACGCCGACCCCCGCGACCCGGCTTCCTATGACTTTGCCTGCACCGATGAAGCCATTCTGATATCTCTGGATGCCGGCACGGAGACCTATTTCCGGCTGGGACAAACCATCGAGCACCAAATCAAAAAGCACGCCACCCTACCCCCGAAGGATTTTCACAAATGGGCGGTCATCTGCGAGCACATCATCCGCCACTATAACGAGGGCTGGGCGAACGGCCTGCACCTGAACATCCAGTATTGGGAAATCTGGAACGAGCCGGATTTGGACCTGGACGACAGCCCCAACAAACGCACCTGGGGCGGCACAAAGGCGCAGTTCTTCGACCTGTATGAAATCGCCGCGAAGCATCTGAAGGCCTGCTTTCCCCATTTGAAAATCGGCGGCCCGGCCCTGGCAGGTCGCGAGGATTGGGCGGAGGATTTCCTTGGAGAAATGGAAAAGCGCCAGGTGCCCATGGACTTTTTCTCCTGGCACATTTATTGCAATGAGCCGCATTGGATGGTCGAAAAGGCCGACCGGATTCACCAGATGATGGTGAGCCACGGCTATGGCGCGGCGGAAAGCATCCTCAACGAATGGAACTATATCAAAAACTGGGAGGATCAGTTTGTCTATTCTGTGCGCTCCATCATCGGCATGAAGGGCGCCGCCTTCACCATGGCCTGCATCAGCGTCGCCCAGCACTCTCCCATCGACCTGCTGATGTATTATGACACCCGTATGTCCTGCTTCAACGGCGTGTTTGACTATTACACCTTTGAGCCGCTAAAAGGCTATTATCCGCTGTATTGGTATGGTATGTTCTATGACTGCACCCACGAAATCCCCAGCGAGAACACTCTGCCGGAAATCTTTTCTCTGTGCGGCGTGCAGCCGGACGGAAAGCTGATGGCCGTCATCACCCGCTATTCCGACAACGACACCGAAGTGGACAAGGATGTGGCCGTCGATTTCGGTCGGGACGGTCGGTTCGAGGTATATCGGCTGGACGAGAACCACGACGGTACCGTGGCGGAAACGGTGGACAGCCTGACCTTCACCATGCCGGTTCACAGCTGTATTCTCATCAAAGAGAAATAATTCTTTCGCATACAGCATAAGAAAATCCGGCACAGACCATTGGTATGTGCCGGATTTTTGGTTATGGCGTCCAGAGCGAGGAAATATGACAGGACTTTTGCCGAAAGCCCACTCACAAAATCATTCTGCAAGGCTATCGTAGCCCACCACGGTTTCAAAAAGCGTCTGGGCATACAAACGACCAAGAAAATCGTTGGGATGGTTGATGTTGTTCCCGGTGCAATCCAGAAAACGCTTTCGGGTCAGCAGCGCCCGGCTCATGCTGGTCATGGGGCAGAGGGCACAGGGAACGCCGCCCTCCTGCAACGCGTCCGCCGCCGCCGCCAGCTCCGGCTCAAAGGTCGCCTGGGCGGCGAACCAGCCATTGATGGCCTGGGGATTGGGAAGCATCGGCGCCACAATCACCACGGCGGTATCCGCCGCCTGTTCCCGCATACAGCCGATCAGCGCTTCCTCTCCCGCGCGCTCCTGCTCCGCCGTGATATGTCCATCGTTCATTCCGAAGGCCACCACAAACAGGTCGCACCCGTATTTTTCCACAAAGGCGGTGAGATGCTCCGCCGCGTGTTCGTTGCCGTGGGCCACATTCCAGCCACCCACCGCCGTGTTCACATAGGTGATGGTGCCCCTTGTGCCGAAAACGGTTTCCTCGCCGCCGGCGAAGCCTTGGGCCACCCCCTCGCTCACATAGCGCACCCGATAGCCATAGGCCTTCGCCACATACTGGGTGAACATCTGCGGCCAAGTGGGCGCATACGGCTCCACCCCCACCGCCGACGAGGCGTTCGCCCCGGCGGTGATGCTGTCCCCATAAAACAGGAAGGTCACATCCTCCCCCTTTTCCAGCTTTTCCAACAGACGCGCATACCGCTCCCGCTGGCAGACAGGCACACTCCAGGGCCAGGCAGCCGCTGTGCGATAGGTCACCGCCACCTGCCATTTGGTTATGGTCGTCCTCTCGCCCCAATAGGTATATTTCCCCTGCAGGCGGTTGCCGACGGTCACCAGCATTTGATATTGCTCATCGTCCGTGTAATAGGCCGATTCCTCCATATAAGGAATGGTCGTTTCCGCGGTCAGAACGACACGACCGTTTTCCAAACGGTAGTCCACGCCCTCCCGATATTCCGTTTTCAAGTCATAGGAGCGCACCGACAAAATCTCACTGGCCGGATAGGTCAACGCGGGCGTGTCTTCCCGCCCCACAAACATCACCGTTTCGTTGTCCACCCGGCCGCCATTCCACAAGGGGCGCATATACCGTTCTAAATCATACCCAAATTCCATAACCTTTTCCTTTCCTGCATCGTTCTCCGCGTTGCAAACAATCTGCCAGACGAGTACTCCAAAGCAGAACACCACCAAAGCAAGCAAGACCCCCCCCCGAAATTTTCCTCAGCTTTCGGCGGCCGGCACCGGTTCCCGCTTCGCCTGGATTTCCGCGCGGTTTTCCTCCCCGGAACAGGAGCGTCCGAAAATTCCTGGTTTCTTGGAGGCCTGCCTCCCTGAGAATGACGCACCGGTCCCTGTTCGACTTCTTGCTGCTCATAATGCCACCCTTTCATGTCTGTTGAAATGGAAAATGCGAGTCAACAGTCCTGTTTTGCATTATACATAAAAAGACCTGTTTTGTAAAGCCCTCATACAGAAAAAAGTCGGTTTTTCCGTTCATTTGTCAGCGTTTGCAGAATTTTTTCTTTTTCGCTCAGCTGACGCAGGGTGCGGGTAATCACAACCGCCGACAAAATCACTGTCAGCGCATCTGAAACCGGCATGGAACACAGCACCCCATCCAAGCCGAAAACCGCGGCGACAGCAAAGCAAAGCCCCCGCCAAAGACAATTTCACGCACCGTAGACAACAGCGTCGATTCCGCCGCCTTGCCCATCGCCTGGAGGAAAATAAAGGCGGCCTTGTTCATACAGGCCAGCACCAGCATACACAGATAAATCCGGAAGGCCTTCACCACGAACTCCGTATAATAGACACTTTCCTGAGCGGCGCCGAACACGCGAATCAGCGCGCCGGGACAAAGCTCCACCAGCGCCAGCGCCACCGCGCCCACGCAGGCCTCCGCCGCCAGCAGCCGCAGGAGCCAAGCTCCGGCGCGTTCGCGATGAAAATCTGATCGACGATGTTATATAGCGCCCCCACCAGCCGCCCGACTTCTTCGGTGAGCAACGCCGATTCGTTCGTTTCTTTGTTTTCTTCCATTTTTCATTCCTCTCATACAGAAAAAATGCGCAAGTCCAGAAAACTGGACTTACGCACTTTCGGCTACTCGTTGATGGACAGTATAGCATTTTTTGCGAAAAAACACCCCTGGGCTCCAAGGTCATTACCCGTGCAAATGAATATTGAGATTGTAGCTTGCAAATATCCCTTTAGATAATATGTTTCCCCTGCAGATATATTATGTGAAATGCGGAAATTCAAATTAGAACCACCATCATCATTGTATTTTATTTTGGTTGTTCCTTAAAAAAGCTCACCAAAAGCTCACCATATGTATCCGTAGAGCCCTTGGAATAAAACACATGTGTTCCCGAATAAGTGGGGGTGATTTTGTACCAGTAACAAGTTCCCAAATCCAAAGTTCCTGTTTTTATATCATCATAAGAAATGCTTTTAGCGGTACTATATTCAACAGTCAATTTAGAAGAACGAGCCGCATCACCTTCCGAAGAAACCACACTATTGTAATCAGCAATCATCGTATCATAGGTGAAATCAATACCATAGTTTGGATATCCGCCATAATACAATATTTCTACAAAAAGCTTCACATAAAAATTATAGTATTGGTAATTGTTGTGTAAAGATTCTATCAACATCTCCAGTCTTTACGCGCGCATAAAAACATCTCCTATGCCGAACAAAAAGCCAAGAACTCAATAGCGTAAAAGTCGCCTTCTGAAAATGCCAAGCTCCATTTTGGGGACACTAACGAAAGCAACAGCTTCCGCGCAAGGACTTCACAGTAGCTGCAAATACTTTTCATTGAAAGCACTCTCTTCTAATTCATCTGATTAAATCGCACTGCAAAGCAGGCCAAAAATCAACAAAATAAATGTATATTCAGATTGAACACTGTTGCAATTTTGCCCAAAGCGCTCTTCGTGTTGCATCCACAACTTCGTTACAGATGTGAAAATTCACAAAAACGAAAAAACTTTAATTTGGGGCTTGACAAACCGATGGGAGATAGTGTATAATATGCACCGTTCCCGTGCGAGAACAGACGCGGCTGTATAGCTCAGTTGGCTAGAGCATGCGGTTCATACCCGCAGTGTCAGTGGTTCGAATCCACTTACAGCCACCAAACCTTCTTTCGGCCGTGTCGCCAAAGCACACGGCCGGAAGAACCGATTCGGCCCGATGGTCAAGAGGTTAAGACACCGCCCTTTCACGGCGGTATCACGGGTTCGATTCCCGTTCGGGTCACCAATATGGGCACGTAGCTCAGCTGGTTAGAGCGCCTGCTTCACACGCAGGAGGTCGATGGTTCGAGTCCATTCGCGCCCACCAAAAAAGAGACATCCTTCGGGATGTCTCTTTTTCCATAAAGGTAGCCCCTCCCCCCACAGGAAACACAAAATCGAAGGAGGAACAGACCATGCAAAACGATGAAATCTGCAAGGCCGTGGCATGGAACCCGTGGCACGGCTGCAAAAAGGTCAGTCCCGGCTGCAAAAACTGCTTCGTCTACAAAATGGACAGGCGCTATGGCCGCGACACCACCGTCATCACAAAGGGAAAAACCACCTATGAGCTGAAGGACAAGGACTGTCCGCCCGGCTCGCTGGTGAAGCTGTGCTTTTCCTCCGACTTTTTCATCGAAGAAGCCGACGAATGGCGCGACGGCTGCTGGAATTTCATCCGCCGCCGCAAGGATTGTATTTTCGTCACCACCACCAAGCGCCCCGAACGCATTCGAAGCTGTGTTCCCGCCGATTGGGGCGAGGGCTGGGAGCATTTTCATTTGAGCATTTCCATCGAAAACCAGGAAATGGCAGACAAGCGCCTGCCCCATTTTCTGGAAGCGCCGCTGAAGCACCGCGAGGTTTTCTGCTCCCCTCTCATCGCGCCGATAAAGCTGGGGCGCTATCTAGACACCGGTCTCATCCGATGCGTGAATGTTGGCGGCGAGATGTCGCCAAAAAGCGAGGTGCGCCCAATTCAGTGGGAATGGGTGCGCGACCTGTATCTGGAGGCGACGGAGCGGAACATCGAGTTCTATTTTCATCAGTGCGGCTCGATGTTTTTACGCGACGGCGTGAACATCGGCAAATGGAAGCTCAACGAACAAATCGCCCGCGCCGAGGAAATCCAGCATGAGCTGGAAGCCATGTACGGAAAGGAGCCGAGAGGCTGAGGCCGCCCGCCACATCCCCCCTTCCTCCCTTTTTTCACCCAGACCCTTTTCTTTTTTCGAAAGCTCTGCTATAATCCTTATCAGAGAACAAAAGGAGGTTTTTCCATGGCCTATTCCTTTTTCGCCATGCTTTCCCGCATGAAGGACATCCGCCGCTGGGCGCTCATGCGCAACACCCGCCCGGAAAACATTTGCGAGCATTCCCATGAGGTGGCGGTGCTGGCCCACGCGCTGGCTGTGCTCACCAATCTGCACCACGGCGGTAGTGTGGACCCCCAACGCTGCGCCACCATGGCCATTTTTCACGATGTCCCGGAAATTCTCACCGGCGATATGCCCACGCCGGTGAAATATTACAGCCCCTCCATCCGCACCGCCTATCGCCAGGTGGAGCAGGCCGCCTGCGACAAGCTTTTAGGCTCTCTGCCGGCGGAGCTGGAGGACACCTATCGTCCCCTGCTCACGGAAACCGCCGGAACCACAGAGGAGCGTCAGCTCGTCAAGGCGGCCGACAAGCTGTCGGCGCTCATCAAATGCGTGGAGGAGCTGGCTCAGGGAAACCGGGAATTCGCCAGCGCCCGCCGCGCCACTGAGCAGGCGTTGCACAAAATGGAGCTGCCGGCGGTGGAGGAGTTTCTGGATACCTATTTGACCGCTTATGAGCTTCCGCTGGATGAACAATAACCCCTTTGTATCTATTCAAAGGCCGCTTCCGCTCAAAGAGCGGAAGCGGCCTTTTTTGCGCAGAAATTACACACAGAAGCCAGAGAAGCAAAAACGCTTTGTGGAATTTGCCGCAAAAATAAATAGTTTTACATTTAACCATCGGCGGTTTGCAGATGGAATTTCCCCGCCGTTTTTGCTATACTTTAACAAAAGCGAAAGGGACGTTGCGGAAGGCCGCCCCTTCGCCGAGGGACAGAGAGGAGCACACCCATGACCGAAGAAGCCTTCACCGGAGAGCTGGAGGATCGCCCGGCGCTGTTCATGCGCGTCCACCACCGCACTATGCATCGCTATTTCCAATCGGCAGGGATGTTCAATGGACACCCCAATATGCTGTTTCACATCGCCCACACGCCGGGAATTCCCCAAAAGGAGCTGGCGGAGCGGCTGGAAATTTTCCCGCCCTCGGTGGCCATATCCATCCGGCGGCTGGAAGCGGCGAGGCTGGTGGAACGCCAGCGGGACAGCCGGGACGGCCGTGTCATTCGGCTTTTTCTCACCCCGGAGGAAAAAATGGACGACGCCTGCGCCCGCGGACGAAGCTTTCTCACGGACACCGTGTATGAAGGCCTTTCTCCGAAGGAGCAACAGGAGCTTTACCGGTTATTGGGAAAAATGATTGAAAATCTGCAGGCGGCCTGCGAACAGCTGCTGCCGCGGGAAAGGGAAGGGATTTGTGAATGAAGCGTTGGATGAAATATGTGCGCCCCTATTGGCCGTATTTTGTCATCGGGCCGCTGTGCATGATCGTGGAGGTCATCGGCGAGGTGGTGATGCCGAAGCTGTTAAGCATCGTCATCAACCGAGCTAACCTGGGAGTACTGACCATCGGGAACAGCCTTTGGATTATGCTGGCGATGATTGGAACAGCCCTTCTGATGATGGCCGGCGGCGTCGGCGGCGCCTATTTCGGCGCTAAGGCCTCCGTGAACTTCGCTGCCGATTTGCGCAGCGAAGTCTATGCGAAGGTGCAGCAATATTCCTTCTCCAGCATCGATAAATTTTCCACCGGCTCGCTGGTGACCCGGCTGACCAACGATGTGACCCAGCTACAAAACTTTGTCAATATGCTGTTGCGCATGGCTTTGCGCTCCCCCGGCATGCTCATCGCCGCGCTGGTGATGGCGATCACCCTGCGCCCATCGCTGGCGACTGTGTTCCTGGTGAGCGTGCCGGTGATGCTGGTGGTGATCGGGCTGATCATCTCTAAGGGCTTTCCCCGTTTTTCGAAAATGCAGGAAAAAATCGACGGCTTGAACTCTACCGTGCAGGAGAGCATCACCAATGTGCGGGTAGTGAAATCCTTCGTGCGGGAAAACCACGAAAGCCAAAAATTCCGCCGAGCCAACCGCAGCTTGAAGGACGCGGGCATGAGCGCCATGAAAATCATGATTTTCATGCAGCCCATCACCACCCTGTTCATGAACCTGACGGTGCTGACGGTGGTTCTGCTGGGCGGGCGCATCGTTCTCGCCGGCGAAATGCAGGTGGGAGACCTGTCGGCCATGCTCACCTATGTGACCCAGATTCTCAGCTCCCTCATGATGGTGACCATGCTTCTCATGTTCTCCTCCCGCGCCATGGCCTCGGCGCGCCGCATCACCGAGGTACTGGACGAAAAGACCGATTTGGTGGACACCAACGCCCTATATCCCGACCGCCTGGTGACAGAGGGCACGGTGGAATTCCGGGATGTTTCCTTCCGTTATTATAAAAACAGCGAGGAAGCGGTGCTCAACCGCATCAACCTGTCCATCCCCGCCGGCTCCACAGTGGGCATCATCGGCTCCACCGGCTGTGGAAAAACCACGCTAGTTTCCCTCATCGCCCGGCTGTATGACGCGGACGAGGGCGCCGTGCTGGTGGACGGCGTGAATGTGAAGGATTATTCTCTGCGCCATCTGCGAGACGGCGTGGGCATGGTTCTTCAGAAAAACACCCTTTTCACCGGAAGCATCGCAGAAAACCTTCGCTGGGGCGACGAGCACGCCACCGAGGAGCAGGTGCGTCAGGCCGCCGAGCACGCCCAGGCCGACAAGTTCGTTTCCGCCTTCCCGGAGGGCTATGACACCCAGCTGGAGCAGGGCGGCTCCAATGTCTCCGGCGGCCAAAAGCAACGGCTGTGCATCGCCCGCGCCCTGCTGAAGAAGCCGAAAATTCTCATCCTCGACGACTCCACAAGCGCGGTGGACACCGCCACCGAGGCTCAAATCCGCCGGGCGTTCCGCGAGGAACTGGCCGGCTCCACGAAAATCATCATCGCCCAGCGCATTTCCTCTGTGCAGGAGGCCGACCAAATCGTGGTCATGGACGAAGGCTGCGTCACCGGCGTGGGAACCCACGCCCAGCTGTTGGCCGAAAACGAGGAATATCGCGAGATTTATTATTCTCAGATGGAAAAGGAGGGATAAGCCATGGCCAGAACCTTGGAACAGCTCCAGAAGCAATATAACAGCGCCGCCGCGCCGCAAAAGCGGGGTGGCATGGGGATGCGCCGTGGCCCCGGCGGGCCGGGACGCCACGGAGGCCCCGGCGGAAAGCCGAAGAACATGAAGAAAACCCTCTCCCGTCTGCTGGGCTATGTGGGGATCTATAAGCTTCGCCTCATCGCCGTGCTTGTGTGTATGCTCGTCAGCACCGCCACCTCCCTGCTCGGCTCCTATATGCTGGCGCCCATCATCGACCGGCTGACGCTGGCCGTCAAGCCGGACGCGGAAATCCGCATGAGCGTGGCCGAAAAGGCCGCCGACAAAATCATCTCCGGCCTGGTCGGCTCACTGTCGCTGCCCGCCTTCGGCGAGGCCATGGCCTATATTCTCATCGCCGTGCTCCTGCTGGGTCTGATTTATGTGGTGGGCATCGCCACCACCTATTTGCAGGGACGGCTGATGCTGTCCGTCTCCCAAGGGGTCATCGAACGCATCCGTAACGACCTCTTCGAAAAGCTGCAAAAGCTCCCGGTACGCTATTTCGACAGCCGCCCCACCGGAGAAATCATGTCCCGCTTCACCAACGACATCGACAACATTGATGTGATGCTCAACAACTCCCTCACCTCGCTGGTTTCCGGCGCGGTGACCATCCTCGGTACCTTCGTGTTCATGGTCACCACCAACTGGATTTTGACACTAGTGACGGTGGTGTTTGTGCCCGCTTTCATGAAGGGCGGAATGCTCATCGCCGGCCGCAGTCAAAAATATTACAGCGGCCAGCAGGCGGCGCTAGGCGCAGTCAACGGCTATATGGAGGAGACCGTCACCGGCCAAAAGGTTATCAAAATTTTCAACCATGAGGACACCTGCGTGGAGGAATTCAACACCCTCAACGACGATATGCGGGACAAGCAGTTCCGCGCCCAGTTCTGGGGCGGCGTCATGGGCCCCATCATGGGCAACACCAGCCAGATAAGCTACGGCATCACCGTGGGCGTGGGCGGCGTGCTCATGTGCACCGGCGGGCTGACGCCGGGTGCGCTGACCGTGTTCGCCTCCTATGCCCGCCAGTTCTCCATGCCCATCAACCAGATTTCCCAGCAAATGTCCACCATTTTCGCCGCCATGGCCGGCGCCGAGCGGGTTTTCGAGGTGATGGATACATCCCCGGAGCCTCTCGACGCCAAAGCGCCCCATTCCCCGGAGGAAATGGAGGGACGGGTGGAGCTGTCCCATGTGACCTTCAGTTATTTGCCCGAAAAGGTGGTACTGCATGACATCTCACTGGTGGCACAGCCCGGCCAGAAGATCGCCTTCGTCGGCTCCACCGGCGCCGGAAAAACCACCATCACCAACCTGCTCAACCGCTTCTATGACATTCAGGAGGGTGAAATCACCATCGATGGCGTGAATGTCCGGGACTATCCGCTGGATGGACTGCGCCGCAACATCGCCATGGTTTTGCAGGACACCCATCTATTCACCGGCACGGTGATGGAAAACATCCGCTATGGACGGCTGGAAGCCACCGACGAGGAGGTCATCGCCGCCGCCAAAACCGCCAGTGCCCATTCCTTCATCATGCGACTGGAAAAGGGCTATGACACCCGGCTGGAGGGTGACGGCGCCAATCTATCCCAGGGACAGCGCCAGCTGTTGAACATCGCCCGCGCCGCCTTGAGCCAGGCGCCGATTTTGGTTCTGGATGAGGCCACAAGCTCCGTGGACACCCGCACCGAGCGCCACATCGAACACGGCATGGATCGGCTGATGAAAAACCGCACCACCTTCGTCATCGCCCACCGACTGTCCACCGTGCGCAACGCAGACATGATTCTTGTGCTGGAACAGGGACAGGTCGTGGAGCGGGGCAACCACGACGCCCTTTTGGCCCAAAAGGGGCGGTATTACGAGCTGTATACCGGCCTCAAGGAGTTGGATTAACCCACAAAAAGAGCCGTCGGCAGAAATGATGAGGTGCCGTAACGAAGGTTTTGAAAACAAGTGGTAAAGACAATTGG
>CAZSTR010000014.1:0-35965 GCA_964609975.1 uncultured Ruminococcus sp.
CATGGAGCCACGCACTCTGCAATATCGCATCAAAAAATACACCCGCGCCTGTCAGCTGGAAGGGGTCCATTGTCACACCCTGCGCCACACCTTTGCCACGCGCGCAGTGGAGGTAGGCTTTGAAATCAAATCTCTGTCGGAGGTCTTGGGGCACGCCACCACAACCATCACCTTGGAGCGGTATGTCCATTCCTCTATGGAGCTGAAGCGCTCCAACATGAGCAAGCTGGCGACAGCGGGACTTTCCCTTTGAGCAGTCAAGCCTTTGTGTCCTTTACCTTCAAGACGGGGCGAAACGCCCCTGGCAAAGCAATTTGTTCCGCTTTCGAACAGAGTGATGAACTCTGCGAACGAAAAATGAGCGAAGGCGCTGCGTCAAGAGCCTTCTGCTACGCGGAAAGCTTCGGGTTCCGTTCATTTTTTGTCGAAATCTGTAGCAAGCATTAAAATCGTCGGCTTCGGCCAAAGGAGAGCGTCGCGTCATGCTGTCACAAGAGGTTCACGAACAACAGAAAACCGCGCTGATGGAAGCCACGGTGCAGGCCGTCGTGAAAAACGGCTTTGAAAACCTCACCACCCGCATCATCGGCGGCCTAAGCGGCGTGAAAGAGGTCTATATCTATCGCTATTTCGAAAACAAGGAAGACCTCATCGCCAAAACCTTCACCCATGCGGACAAGCAATTTTTGAAGCTCCTTTTCGAAAGCCTTCCGGTGATGGAATGTGTCGGTCTCGATTTCGAAATGCGTTGTCGCCTGCTGTTCCAAAAATGCTGGGACTATATTTTGGCTCATCCCGACTGGCTCATATTCTATATCCACTATTATTATTCCTCCTCCTTCCAAAAGTATTCTTATGGGGAGCATATCAGCCGCTACTCGGTACTCAACGAAAAAATGCGCGCCGTATGCCCGCCCGACGCCGATGTCACCACCATGCTGCACCATCTTTTGGACACCCTCTTAGGACAGGTGCGCAAGCAAATCACCCATCCCCGCGACACAGAGCAGGCGGCGGACGAAGCC
The DNA here is from genome assembly GCA_964609975.1 of uncultured Ruminococcus sp. Lineage (GTDB taxonomy): Bacteria > Bacillota > Clostridia > Oscillospirales > Acutalibacteraceae > UBA5905. The sequence continues at coordinate 1,026 of CAZSTR010000014.1, forward strand.
TTTTGGCTTCTGTTCCGGGTGATGAACGGCATCCGCGGCAAGTGATTTTTATTCTTTGCTTTTCAAGCAAGCGCTTGATTTTGATAGGAGGTATACCCTATGGAACCGTCCGTTGAAACCGACAGCCGTCGGCAAAAAATCATCGACACCTGCTTGGAGGTGTTCACCCGAAAAGGGCTTCTCCACACCACCTCGCGGGAGCTGAGCACCGCGTTGCATTTGCAAAATGCCGGCATCTATTACCATTTCAAATCGAAGGACGATTTGGTAGTAGCCTGCGCCGAGGAGGCGGCGCTCCGTCTGGAGCGCGAGCTGATTCCTCTGAAGGCGAATTTCGACGACCTGGATCGGCTGACAAAGGATTTACAAAAGAACTGCGACCGCATGGCGGCAACGATGAAATTTCTCGTCCAGGTGTTCACCGTGGAGGAATATCATGAAAAGCTGGAGCCGGTGCTGGCCGCCACCGCGAGGCGCTATCGGGAATATGCGGCGGCCCTCGCCGAGCGGCTTGGACGGAAGCTGACAGAGATCGAGCCGTATGTCTATATGGGCATTTCCGCCGCCACCGACTATATGATTTTCGGCGACGCCTCTTATATAAAGCCCCAATTCAAGCTGTTGAAAAACTATCTGCGGGGCGAAAAATAACCAACCTTACGAAAGGAGCTTCGGCATGGAGCAGAAAACAAACAACCGAACAAAAATCGCCATCATCATTTTGGCGGTGCTGTTGGGGCTGAGCCTGTGCGCCCTTGCCGGAGTGGCGGTTTATCGCCGGCTGGCGGCGCCGGTGGACGCTTCGGTCTCCATCCAGGATAACCAAATCACCCCGGAAAAAGCGGAGAGCGTTCCCACCGCCGATGCTCCCTCTCCTCTCCCTCCGGCCGAAGGCGACGCCGGAGAGGCGAGCGCCGTTGCCCTTCGACTATACACAAAACATCCGGAAGAAAATGCCGCCTTTTCCGCGAAAAATCTGTTTCCCGGCGACCGGGAAACCGCCCGCTATCGGTTGCAGGTTTCCTATCGCGACGAGGTGACGGTGCATTTTCGCGCCACAGTGCGCCCCGGCTATGAAACGCTGGCGCAGGTATTGAAGGTGCAAGTGGCCGTCGGCGAAGAAACGCTGTATGATGGGCAGATGAAGGATATGCCCGCCGGCGTGGCAACCTCTCTGCGCGCCGCCGCCCCCACCACCGAGGAAATTCTCTATACCGTCACCGCTTATCTGGACACCTCCGTCGGAAACACCTATCAAAACGCGGCGCTGGTCGCCGATTTTCACTGGTGGACGGGGGACTCCAACCATTTGACACAGGCGCCGCAAACCGGCGACACATTCGATGCCGTTCCCTGGGCTGTTCTCGCGCTCGCCTCCGGCACGCTTTGCATCGTTCTGGCCGTCATCCGCAAACGCAAAAAGGAGAAAAAGCATGACTGACAGCACCACCGCAAAAAAGCTCACCGGCGGCATCGTCGCTATCATCGTTTTGGCCCTTTGCCTGTTTGCCACCACCCTCGCGCTGGTCTGGGCGACCGTTTCGGTGGAAAACAACCTTTTCCAAACGGGCGTCATCGATATCAACCTCAACGACGGAAAGCCCTTGATTCAGGAGCACGAATTTCTCTTTGAGCCGGGAATGACGGTGACAAAGGAGTTTTTCATCGAAAACAACAGCACCTGGTCGGTGTATTATAAGCTCTATTTCGAACGGGTGACCGGCGGACTGGCCGACTGGCTGCAGTTGACGGTGAAGGATGGCGAAAGGGTGCTATACAGTGGAACGGCCAACGAGCTGACCCGCGAAAAGGTGACCGCCACCGACACCCTGGCGGTGCAGGAGCAAAAAGCGCTGACCATCAGCTTCTATTTCCCGCAGGACGCCGGAAACGCCGTCATGAATCGCACCCTGGCCTTCACCCTTTGCGCCGACGCCACCCAGACAAAAAACAACCCGAACCAGCTGTTCGAATGAGAGGGATGGAGCTATGAAGCTGTTTTCAAAACCGCATACCCCCCCCCCGATTTTTCGGGCGCGACCGTCAAATCGCCCCCGAATTACCAGGAGGTATCGCCTATGGCCAACGAAAAATGTGTGATTTGCGGCGGGGACACCGGCATCCCGCGAAACACCCCGCTGAAGGCTCGCGAGCGATATGTCAGAGGCGGCGGTCAGCTCTGCCGCAGATGCTTCTATGAAACCTATATCAAGCCCGACCCGGAGGAGGCTCTGCGCCCCTCCAATGAAGAAATGGAAGTGCTGTTGGCCATGCTCCAACAGCCGTAAGGAGTGAGTCGATGAAAGTAATGAAGGTGATACGCGGCGTGCTTGTCTGGACCTTTGTGACGCTGGCCGTGTGCATGATGATTTTCACCATCGTTTCGGTTTCGACCTTTGATCGTGCCAACCGAAGCCTGTTCGGCTATAAGGCGTTTATCGTCCTATCGGACTCCATGAGCAAAACCGACTTCACCGCCGGTGACCTTGTGCTGGCGAAGGCGGTGGACCCGGCCACGCTGCAGGAGGGGGACATCATCGCCTATACCTCCCGCAACACCGCCAACTTCGGCGAAATCGTCACCCATAAAATCCGGCGGCTGGTCACCGACGCCGAGGGGAACCCCGGCTTCGTCACCTATGGCACAACCACCAATGAGGATGATGAAACCGTCGTCACCTATCCGTATGTTCTGGGAAAATATCGGGCGCATATCCCGCAGGTGGGAAAATTCTTTGAATTTCTCAAAACCACCCCCGGCTATATCGTATGTATTCTGATGCCCTTTTTGGTGCTGATTTTACTGGAGGGGCTGCGATGCATCCACCTGTTCCGCCAGTATAAAGCGGAACAGCAGGCCGAGCTGCAGGCGGAGCGGGAGAAAATCGAAGCCGACCGCGCCGAAGCCCAGCGCATGATGCAGGAGCTGTTGGCGATGAAGGCGCAGCTGGAAAATGCCACCGCCACTCCCGAAAAGCGGGACCCCCCCACCGAATAACCCCTTGCGACACGCACATCCCGCGCAAGGCCGCCACTTCTCAACCCCCTCGGGTTGAGGGACAATCCAAGGGCACAAGCCGCGCCTGCGCCCTTGGATTGCCGGAACAGTCGGTTCGCGTGATTGCGCCCGAACCGGGCCTTCGGCAAAAGCCGAGCGTATAGGAGGATTTTTATGAAAACTGCACAATCGGCATTATGTACACGGAGGGGGGTACGCCTCGCTCTTTGTTGGCCATTTTGACGAACAGAGTGCAAAGGAACCTTTGGCCAACCGGTGATGACTTCCGTTTCGTCGACATAGCGGAAGCATCACACACTTTCTATGTCGGCAGAAATTTTTAGGAGAGAACACCAAATGACAAACAGCAAAAACATCAAACGGGCATTGCTCACCAGCGTGCTGGCCATTCTCGCCTGCGTCGCCATGCTCGTCGGCACAACCTTCGCCTGGTTCACCGACAGCGTTTCTACCGGAATCAACAAGATTCAGTCCGGCAACCTGGACCTCGCCGTGGAGTACAACGTGAACGGCGAATGGGAAACCGTCGAAGGCGCCACCAACCTGTTCAGCAATGTGGACGGCGATCCGATTCTGTGGGAGCCGAGCGCTTCCGCCGCGGAGACCTTCGCCATCCGCAACGCCGGAAATCTGGCGCTGAAATATCAGTTCGTTTTGAGCTATGAGAACGCCACCGTCACCGCCGACGGAAAAACGCTGGCGGACGCGCTGTCGGCGACCATCCTCGAAGGAGACGACATTTCCTGCTCCGCCGGGCTGACCGATCTGGTCTATGAGGGCGTTCTGCTCCCCGGCGCTTCCAGAGAATTCACCGTCGGCCTTGTGTGGATTCCCACCGAGAACGACAACGATTTCAACGTTGTCGGCGGGCTGTCCATCGACCTGGGCATCCATGTCGTCGCCACCCAGTATACCTATGAGAAGGACGGCTTCGGCGACCAGTATGACGCGGAAGCCGATTTCCCCAGCGTGTGGGACGGTGTAACCACCACCGCCATCGTGAAAGCGGAGGACGGAAAATATCACATCGAAAATGCCGCCCAGCTCGCCTGGCTGATGGCAAACACCAATCGCAGCCAGAATTCCCCTTTCCTCAACGAGACCTTCGTTCTGGAGCGCGACATTGACCTCGCCGGAAAGCAGGTCAGTGGTATCGGCGGTCACGCGGACAATGTGGACTTCGTTTTCAACGGCAACGACCACACCGTCAGCAACTTTGTGATCGACGGCAAGGACGATGCCCACAAGGAGGTGGACAACGGCACCGTTGAATATCGCTATGCCGGTCTGTTCCAGCAGTTCACCGGCACGGTGATGAACCTGACCGTAAAGAACGCCACCGTCATCGGCGATCAGATGGTCGGCGTCATCGCCTCCAATGTGGACGGCGACGGAAAAATCCGCGGCTGCAAGGTTTATGATTCCACCGTCATCGGCGCAAGAAAGGTCGGCGCTGTTGCCGGCTATATTGCAGGCGCCGGTTGCGAAATCAGCGGTTGCTATGCCGAAAATGTGAATGTTTATGCCTCCAGCACCGACGCCAATCAGTCCGCTGCGATAGTCGGATATATCAACAACTATGGCGGCGTCGCGACCGTAGACAACGAGACTCCCGTGAAAGTGACCGTTCAAAGAGGCGCCACTTCTGCGGCGGAGGGCGTCATGAAAATCGGCTCCACCTATGAAATTTCCAGCGTCGCAGGCCTGAACTGGTTCAACAACCAGGTCAACAACCAGCGCAATAGCTTCAACCATCAAACCGTCAAGCTCACCAACGACATCGACATGAAGGGCGCCGCCTGGCTGCCCGTCGGTCAGAACTTCGCGGCAGCGGATTATCCCGCCCTGGGATATGCCAACACCATCGAGTTCTACGGAACCTTCGACGGCAACGGGAAGACCATCTCCAACATCAACATCACCGGCCTGACCGGGGAACAGGTGAAAGCGCTGGATAACACCGCCGGCTATATCACTGACCATAAAATCTATTCCGTTGGCTTCTTCGGCTATACCAACGGCACCGTCAAGAACCTGACCCTCAAAAACGCTCAGGTGAAGGGCTTCCACTATGTGGGCGCCTTTGTCGGCTACGCGGATACAACCACCTATATCGAGAATTGCCATGTGGAAAACGCCACAATCGCCTGCGAGCACCTGACGGATGAACAGTGCGGCGACAAGGCCGGCGGCATCGTCGGCTTCCTAAACGACACCACCGCTGGCGCGGACATCAAAAACTGCTCCGTCAAGAACAGCACCATCCTCGCCGGCCGTGACGCCGGTCAGGTCATCGGCTGCATCGGAACGGGCGCTTCTGTGGAGAACTGCACCGCAGAGAATGTGACCGTTTCCGCTGATGCAAACTGCACCGACGCAAGCGCCGGCAACAACCTGAACAACGCCATCATCGGGCGCGACCTTCGCTGACGGCTTCGGAAAAGCCAAAAGCTTTGTTCACTTTTCGTTTGTGTGACCCCCGCAACCACTCCCTTTTTGCGGGGGCCGCACAGACCGCAATCCCCTCTGGCGCAGCTTCTCCACACCATCCACCCGGAGGAATGTTTATGAAAATTGCACAATCAGCAATATGCGTATCGGGGGGGGGCTTCCCCTTTTCCGTTTGGTCAATTCGACCAATTCAACTGAAGCGAAAAATACAGAACATTCTTGACACCTCCGTTTGGCCGACATAACGGAATATATCGAAAAAGTTGCGTCGGCAAAGTCAAAGAGGAGGCCATAAAAAATGGCAAAAGCCACAAACACCAGGCGGACATTGCTCACTAGCGCACTGGCCGTTTTCGCCTGCGTCGCCATGCTCGTCGGCACAACCTTCGCCTGGTTCACCGGCAGCGTTTCCACCGAAATCGTGAAATATGGCACTGTGATTGGCACTTGGGCGCCCCTTTGTCGAAAAACCTCATCGTGGATAGCACGCTCAGCTCGACAAATGCGGTTTTCGTCGAATACACCGACGGCGCTTCTGCCACCGTCACACAAAAAGTCGGCGCCCGTGCTTACTAATTCCTTCATTTGTATCCAAATCCCCTCAACCCCCGCAAATCACGCATAAATTTGGCTGACTGGGGGATTGACAGCTTTTGTACACACTCCAATTTGTGCAAAAACAATTTCGAAATCCCCTCCATCAGTTACGCTGACACCTCCCCTTACCGTTAAGGGGAGGCTAATGTGGCTCTGAAGCAATTCAACACCCTTTTTAAGTTCGCGGAGCGAACTCAGGGGACTATGTCAGCCGGATGGCTGATGGAGATTGGCAAGCTCCGCTAAGCATTGAGCGGAGCAAACACAATATATGACTATTCTCATTCAATGCGTCAATACAAATCGCGCAACAATTTTACGAAAGGAGTGCAGGCTGAAATGGAAATAGAAAGCGGCACACTGGTTTTGTTGATGGTTTTGATGGTGGCTCTGCTTGCGCTGGTCGTTTTGAAATCGGTGCAGCTTTTCACCGCCTTTCGCAGTAATCTTCAATACCTCACCACGGAAATGCAACGTGCCGCTGACGAGACCGAATACCGCTATTGGCGGCGAGAGCTGCGCTGTCAATATCTCTGCCTGCTTCCTTTTGTGACGAAGAAAAATGTCGCGGCGGTGTATCGCCGGGTGTTTCATCGCGCCCGCCACGCTTCCAAGAATAAGCGGAGCAACGGCCTATATACGCTCCTCACTCCCTCCCTTTTCGGCGCGGCGCTGAGCGCCGTCTGTCTTTGCGGCACAACCTTCGCCTGGTTCAACGCCTCCAGAGCCAGCGGCGTCACCTCGCTCCAAACGGCCACCTATACCGTCGACGTTTCGGTCGAAGGCGAGACCGGCGGCTCTGTCCCTCCAACGACCGCCGCCGGCACCTGCAGCGTCCGGCTCTCCGCCGATGACCGTTATACCGTCACTCTCACCCCAAACGGCACCGCCGCCAAGGGATATTGTCATATCCGGCTGGGCGAAAGCTCCTATTATACCACACCGCTGGACGCCCGTTTCACCATCACGGTGGAGGCGCACGAGGCGGGCGCGCTGGAAATCACGCCCCGATGGGGCACCTTTTCCGGCTGGGACGCAGAAGCTATGCTGACCTCCGGCGCAACCCTTTCTCTCGGAACGGCTTCCGCGCCACAAGCGCCCATTGCTCTCGCGCCCCCGGCCGACGCCCCAGCTCAAACGGAGGCGTCCTCTACCACCACCCAAGCGGTCACCATCGACTCGACAGCCACCACAACAACGGCCGCCTCTTCCGAAGCAGAAAATGCCGCCACCGAATAACGGAGGCGGCATTTTTCATTTTTTCTCTTTGCAAAGACTACGCAAAGTCTCCCCTCAAGGGTGAGAGGAGGGATCGACCGGACGGTTAACGGAGGGGGAGCCTCGGTTTATCGCATAAACCAGCGCCCACCTCGACATTCCTCCGTGGATTGTCTAAGCTATATACCCTTTTCAGGCGTTTTCGCTCGCCGGGTCAAAAAAGGGAGGACCCCGCCTGGATGGCCGCCCGCGCCTGGGGATTATATTTCATGATGAACAGCTCCAAGCTCTCCTTGAGCACGGAAATCTGCGCCTTCAGATAGAATTCGTCCTCAAAAAGAGCATAGTGAACACAGGCGCGGATGAGAATGAATATCAGCGGCGTCAGCTTCTCATAGGGGATGCCAAGCTTGTTCTCCAGCTGTTTGGCGTATTCCGTATACCGCTTGTCCACACCGGCGAAAAACCTCTGGCCGTGCTCGCGGTATTTCGGATGAGTATACACCTGATACATCAGCCGATATTTTTTTCCGTGCTTTTCAGCCGTCCAATAGGGAATTTCGTCAATGAACCGCCAAAGATCCGGCACACTGATGGGTGCATTCGCCATAAAATCGTCCTCCACCTTGCTCATGCAATGGGCGGTGGACTGGATGATCAAATCATCAATATTCTCGAAATACACATACAGATTCGCCGAGGTGCAGCCGCAGGCCTTGCCCAGCTGCTTTATGCCTGTTCCGTTGAAGCCGTTTTCGGCATAGCAATCGTAGCAAGCCTCCATGATTTGGGCTTTTCTCTCCAGAAATTTTTCCGTGTTTCGCGTGAGTCCCGCCATATTTTCTCACCTATTCCAATTTCTTATCGTTTGTTTATCCATTTTCATTTTATCACATCACCGACGAAAAGACAACCATTTCGACAAAAAAATATTCCAATCGCTGTTTTTCTCGAAAAAGGACAAAAAACAGCCCCAAAGACGCATCGTCCTTGGGGCTTGGAGCGGCTGACGAGGCTCGAACTCGCTACCTCCACCTTGGCAAGGTGGCGCTCTACCAGATGAGCTACAGCCGCATTTTTTGCAACGGAGCTATTATAGCAAAGCAAACCGAATTTGTCAAGCAAAATTACAAAAAACATGAAAATTTTGAATTTTTTCCCTTAATCCCTGCAAATTTCCCTTGTGCGAAGCGCACACAGCCCCCGCGAAGCCTACTCCCCCTCTCCGTCACACAATTTCCGCTTTTGCACTTGCATTTCCGATGTTTCATGCTATAATAAACGGATGGAAGTAAAAAACCGGGAACATACTAAAGGAGCGGCAAAAAAATGAACCGAAAAAAACAGCTGCGCGGCAATTTCATGCTGTTGATCACTGCGCTCATCTGGGGCATCGCCTTCGTGGCACAAAAAAGCGGCGGCGACGCCCTCGGCTCGCTGACCTGCAATGGTCTGCGCTCGCTGATTTGCGCCGCCGGGCTGACCGTCGCCCTTCCGGTGATGGATCGAACGGGGCTGAGCCGCCGTCCCCAGAACAAGGCCGAAAAAAAGCACCTTTTGTGCGGCGGCGCCCTCTGCGGCGTATTCATGTTCATCGCCACAAATTTACAGCAGATGGGCATCAACGTGCCGGGGATGACCGAGGGCAAAAGCGCCTTCATCACCGCCCTGTATATCGTGCTTGTGCCGCTGTTGGGGCTGTTTTTGCACAAGCGGGTGTCTCTCCCCACCTGGATCGGCGTGGCGCTTGCCGCCGCCGGGCTGTATCTGCTGTGCGCGCGGGGAGAAACCGGGCTTGGCCGAGGGGATTGGCTCCTTCTTGGCTGTGCGTTGGCCTTCGCGGTGCAAATCCTGCTGGTGGATCGGCTGGCGCCGACGGTGGACGGCGTGCGCCTTTCCCGGATGCAATTTCTGGTGGTGGGACTGCTGAATCTGCCACTGATGCTTTGGATTGAGCGACCGAGTCTTGCCGTGATCGGTGCCCATATCCCGGAGCTGTTGTATCTTGGGCTGATGTCCAGCGGCGTCGGCTACACCCTGCAAATTCTCGGCCAGAAGGACACAAACCCCACCACAGCCTCCCTGCTGATGAGCTTGGAATCGGTGTTCGGCGCGCTGGCCGGATGGCTGATCGGCGGCCGAGGCATGAGCGCCCCGGAATGGCTGGGCTGCGGACTGATGTTCACCGCCATCGTGCTGGCGCAGCTCCCGACCACCGTTCGAAAGAGAGGAAATGAAGCATGAGCTTTGAAGGCATCGAAGCCGAGGTGCTGTGGCTGTTGGCGGAAAACCGCTTTCAAGACAGCAAGGCTTTTTACGAAGAGCATAAAGAAACCATCAAGCAGAAAGCCATCCTGCCCCTGCGACGGCTGGCGGCGGAGCTGGCGGAGTCGATGCACCGCATCGACTCTCTATTGGTGACCGACCCCATGACCAACGGCTGTGTCAGCCGGGTGCGCCGGGACAACCGTTTCACCCACGACAAATCCATGTATCGGGAAAATCTGTGGGTGGCCTTCATGCGGGACAAGCACGAATGGGACGCCATTCCGGCGTTTTATCTGGATTTTTCCCTGCGCGGCGCTGAATGGGGTATGGGCTTTTATCGTGCCACTCCTGCCATTCTGCAAGCCCTGCGACGGCGCACCGACGCCGACCCGAAGCGCGTTCTCCGGGCGATACAGACCGCCGCGAAGGCCGGCTTTATCCTCGGCGGCGAGCCATACGCCCGCCCCCGCAGTCGCCCGGACACACCGACACTTCTGCGTCCGGTTTATGACTGTCGAAATTTGTCGCTGTCCCGTCGGGACAGCCCGGAGCTGGTTGCCCAAGCGGATTTACCCGAACGGCTCGCCGCCGGGTTCAGGGCGTTGGCCCCGATGTATCAAATCATGACAGAGTCCGTGGAGGAAACCCGCGGTCTGCGAGAGGTGGATGGATAATGGAAAGCATCACAAATCAGGCGCGTCAGGCGGTAACGGAGCTTTTGGATATGGCCGGGCTTCAGCCGGGCGACATTCTGGTGGTGGGCTGTTCCTCCAGCGAGGTGCTGGGGGAGCGCATCGGCACCGGCTCCAGCATGGACACCGCTGGTCAGCTGTTGGACGGCATTTTGCCGGAGCTGGAGAAGCGTGGGATTTTTCTCGCCGCCCAGTGCTGTGAGCATTTGAACCGCGCCATCGTGCTGGAAGCAGAGGCGGCGCGGCGCTACGGTCTGGAGCCGGTGAATGTGCTTCCCCAGCCAAAGGCGGGCGGCTCCTTCGCCACCACCGCCTGGCAACGCTTTCGGCATCCGGTGGCTGTGGAGCGTGTGCAAGCACACGCCGGGCTGGATATCGGCGGCACGCTCATTGGGATGCACCTGCGGCCGGTGGCCGTTCCGGTGCGTCTTTCCCTGAACCACATCGGTGAGGCAATTCTGCTCTGCGCCCGTACCCGGCCGAAATTCATCGGCGGCTGTCGCGCCGTCTATGACGAGACGAAGCTATAAATTGTTTATGGAAATATATTAAAGGAGAGAGTTTCATGAGCGAATGTACACACGATTGCAGCTCCTGCAAGGAAAAATGTGACCAGCAGGATCTGCGAGCGAAGCTGAACCAGTATAGCCAAATCAAAAAGGTGGTTGCGGTCAGCAGCGGAAAGGGTGGCGTGGGAAAATCCTCCGTCACAGCCATGCTGGCCACCCTCATGGCCCGTCGGGGCTATAAGGTGGGCGTGCTGGACGCCGACATCACCGGTCCTTCGATTCCGAAGGCCTTCGGCCTCACCCGCAAGGCGCAGGCCAACGAGCTGGGCATCCTCCCGGAGGAAACCCACATGGGCATCAAGGTCATGAGCATCAATCTGCTGCTGGAAGACGAAAACCAGCCGGTGGTCTGGCGCGGCCCGGTGCTGGCCGGCGCGGTGACCCAGTTCTGGACCGATGTGGTCTGGGGCGAGCTGGATGTGCTGTTCATTGATATGCCCCCCGGAACCGGCGATGTGCCGCTGACCGTGTATCAGAGCATTCCGCTGGACGGGAATGTGGTGGTCACCACCCCCCAAAGCCTTGTGCGCATGGTGGTGAACAAGGCGCGGCGCATGGCGGAGATGCTGGACATCCCAGTGCTGGGCTTCGTGGAAAATATGAGCTATCTGCCCTGCCCCGACTGCGGAAAGAAAATCCCCCTGTTCGGCGATCCGGCCGCACTGGATGAGGCGGTTGCCGAGCTGGGGCTTCCGGTGCTGGCGCGCCTGCCCATGGACGGCCAGGTGGCCGCACTGTGCGACAGCGGCGAAATCGAGCGGGTGATTTGCGAGGAGCTGGAGGGCGCCGCCGACGCGGTGGAGGCTCTGTTGAAATAATCCTTCAAAACACTTCACCAAAATGAAAACAGAGCGGAAAGCACACGGCTTTCAGCTCTGTTTTTTTCATCTGTAATGCGAGCCATGCAAACCTCGAATTTGGTGAAAAACCATGCACAGCCGCGTTCCTCAAAGATTCATCAAAACCACCGACACTGTTCCCGTCGCCACAGCCACCAGCTGGCGGGGCGACAGCCGCTCCCGATACAAGAGCACCGACACAAGCGCCGTCAGCAAAATCCCGCCCGCCGAAATCAACGGAAAGCTCAGCGCCACCGGCATCCGGCCGCCCAAAACCATCACCAGCAGGTTCACAAGGCCGTTCATCAGCCCGCACAAAAGGCCAAACAGCCCTCCCGCCCGTGCGCAAGCGGGAATATCCGCCCGCTCCTTCGTCAGCGTCAGTGCCACCATCGCCACCGTCACCATCGCCAGAGCGGCAATCATGAACTCGTTTTTATAGGCGCCGGTGCAGGCCTCCTGCTGCATTTTTTGCACAATGGAGCACAGCCCGTTCCCCAAAAAGCCCATCAGCACCCAAAGCACCCATTTCCCGGTGAGCCTTTCGCCCTTTCCGCCGCCGTTGATGAGAAAAAGGGAAATAGCCAACAGGGCAACCCCGAAAAACCAGCCCACGCTCACCGGCTCCCGCAAAAACACAAGACCGTACACCGCCGGCAGAAGCAGCGAATAGGAAATCACCAGCGAGCTTAGGGACAGAGGGCCGCAGGCAATCGCCTTGATAGACCCCACCGTCCCCAGAATATAGGAAGCAGCGAAGCCCGCCGCATAGGGCAGAATTTTCACCGACCACTGCATTTTTCCGCCGGTCACCAGGAAAAACAGCAACGCCGCCAGGCTGACCGTCATGCTGAAAAAATAAACACCCTTATCGCCCACCCGGCTTGTGTAGGGCTTCTTGACCACATTTTGTCCGGTGATACCCAAAATCACCAGCACCAGAAATAACACATTCAGCAATAGAAACTCTCCCTTTTCATTCCATCACAGTAAACAGAGCAATCCCATAAGGCGGAATGGTATTCTTCAGCTTCAGCCGGGTTCCATCCAGCTCGCCCGTGCACCCATAGCCGTCCACCGATGTATATTCCCGATCCAGCAAAATTTCCGGCTCGATGATTTCGTCGGCAAAGATGTTCCACAGCCCCACCGACAGGCGGTTTCCGTCCCGCTTGCACAGTAGATACAGGAAGGGATTTTTCAGGCTGACCGCCGGCAGAGGCTTTTTCTGCAGCCATTCGATGCTCTCGACGAGCTGTTTTTGCCGGCAATAGTTGCGGGAAAGACCCACGCACCAGGTTCCGCGGGTGAGCACCGTTTCCGCCGCAAAGGGATAGACCATGAACCGCTGTCCCGCTTCATTTTCATACAAATAACAGCTGGGGAAGCGCTCGCAATGATCTATGCCCTCCGGCGGAATCACGCCAAGCCCCGGCCCGGCCAAGCAGAACTGACCCAGCTCTTTGGCGCCCGGCTTCAGCACATAGCGATAGAAGCTGGCCTCTCGCTCGAAGCTGCAGGCGGTCATCTCTCCATCGAAAAGCTCGGCCACCGGCGCCGCAATGGGAGGCATGGCATCCACGCCGATGTCCACTCCCCGCTCCAACAGGATTTTCGCCGCCGGCGCATCCAAAATCACGCCCTGAGCCAGCATTTCCGGCGTCAGATGCTTCGCGTTTTCCCCGAAGGCCAGCGCCGCGCCGGTGGAAGCGCCATACACCGTCGGGATGGAGTTGTCACACAGAAAATTCTGAGAAACCAGCGGCAAATAGGTGCTGAACTGATCCACCGGATGGTCCTTTCCGAAGGAAATCCCGGTCAGCTGTGCGGTGTTTTCGAAAACGCGCACTCCCTCCACCGTTCCCTTGGAAAACCGTTTTTCGATTTCCTCATACAGCTCCCGGTTACGCAAATGACGATCCGCATAGCCTGTTTCATAGGTGGGCGAGGAATTATAGTCAATCATATATTTCAAAATGCCATCCGGTCCACCGTCCGCCCGCAGAACCGTGTCGAAAATCTCCAGCTCGGAAGCGGACACCAGAAACCGGGGACGGGGATAGGTGTCGCCCTCGGCAATCAGCTCGATGTTGTCTCCGCACCACTGGCATTGCAGGCGCTCCGCTTCCATATTGGTGGCGAAGGTGGGCATATTACGCCAATAGGGCGCGCCGGTCAAGCGCAGGAAAGGGCGGTGCTTTCCGGCCACAATCCGCGCCAGCTCGTCGATGCCGACGCCCTCGATGGTGAATGAGCTACTGTTCGCGCTCAGCCCCACGCGCACCTCCGGGTCCAACCCATGGACAAATCGCTCCACTTTTCCGGTGAATTCCCGCAGCGTCTGTCCCATCACATCCATCCAAGCCTGCCGCCGGGGGTTTTCGCCATGGTCATATACCCACTCGTGAAGCTGTTCCCGCGTCAGCGTTTCTCCCAGCCTTTTCTGCAAAAGCTCCATGTGCCGCGGACAGCAGCAGCCGATACGGTCGAAAAACGCCTTTCCGCCGCTGAGGGTATAATCGTCCTCGAACAAAACCGTTTTCGCACCCGCCTTCACGATGTTTTCCAAAACGCTGAAAAACTCCGCAACGAAATCCTCATCCAGCGGACAAAACGCGCCGGGGAAAAAATCGCCGTCGGCGGCGAGGCTGTGAATTTTCGTGAAGGGGGCGTTGTTGTCATAGCAATAGGGCGCACCATAGCCAATCGTCGGCGCAAGCCACGCCCCCACTGCGAAGCCCCGCTCCTCCAAAAAGCGCTTATTTTCACAATAGGTTTCGAATTCGACCCGCTTTTTCTCCTCGTCGCATATAATCCGCGCATAGGTCAACAGCACCAAATCCGGTTGCAGGCGGGACAACTCCCCCGCTAGCTTTTCCTTGTGCTCCTCGGTCCATTTCCGGTTATAAATCGGCACCCATAGCTTATACATACGCGTTTCTCCTGTTCTGCAAATTTTCCATTGTCCGCGCAACGGCTTTTTCCCTTTGATTATACGGCCTTCCAGCCAATTTTCAATACACTATTCTCCCGAAATTGTTGCATTATTTTCCCGAAAGTGATACAATAGTAAAAAAGGAGGGGGAATTGTGCGTATTCACTATACCGCCGACCGGCTGAGCGCTGTTTTACAAAGCCTGTCCACGCTGACGGGAGTCAGCATCAGCTTTTTGACCCCCACCTATGAGGTGCTGTGCAATTTTGCTCCGGCCACAAACTTCTGCACGGTTTATCAGAAGGAATTTGGCTGTGACCGCTGTTTCTCCTGCGACCGGCAGTTATTGGAGCGCTGTGAAAAAAGCGGCCGGCTGGAGGAGCATTTTTGCCACGCCGGATTATACGATGCGGCCATGCCGGTGGTGAAATCCGATGTCCCGGTGGGATTTATTCTCATGGGGCGACTGCGCACCGCCGCCTCCCCCGTCTCCCCCTTCCAAAACAAGCCGCTGAACGTGCTATACCGCCAGCTTCCCTTTTTCGATGAGGAGCGCCTGCAAAGCCTGCGCAATCTGCTGGCGAACATTCTCTTTTCGGACAGCGTCACCCTGGAAACGGACACGCTTTTCGACGAAGCGCGGGACTATATCGAGGGGCATCTGGAGGAAAAGCTGACGGTTCCCCGGCTGTGCAAGCAGCTGGGGGTCAGCAAAAATCGGCTGTATCAAAGCTTTCGGGAAGCCGCCGGCATCGCCGTCAACGAATATATCATCGAGCAGCGGCTGTCCCGCGCCAAAAGGCTGTTGGCCGAAACCGAAAGCACCGTCAACGCGGTCAGCGACCGGGTTGGCCTGCACAACGAAGCGTATTTTTGTCGTCTGTTCAAGCAACGCTTCGACTGCACCCCGACGGACTATCGCAGAGCCGCCCGCTCCCGTACATAAAAATGGCGGGAGCACATTTTCAGCGCTCCCACCGGCTCATAAATATTGCTTCATTTGGCAAATGTTGTTTTCCTCGGTCTCCAGCAGTCGGTCGGCCAACGCCCGTATTTCCTCGGCGGCATCGGTATGGGCATGAAGCTGACGGAGAATTTTCGTTACCCCCATACTGCTCCCCTGGATGAGCATATCCGCCAGTGCCGCCGGGGAGCTGTCCCGCGCCACCCGCCAGGCGGCGGTCCAGCGCACCATACGCCGCTGGAAACAGCCAACCCCCTTCGGCGTTTTTCCCCGCCGCCGCAGAAGAATTTCCGCCTCGTCCATCACCGCCTGATATTCCATGAACTGGGTTTCCACCGCCTTGCGGAATTCAGGCGCGTCGGTACAGCGCATCACAAAATACAGCCCATCCCGCCCTATTTCGGCGTTTCGGTATATCTGCTCCAGCAAATGAATTTCTCTCTCGTTTTCCACCTTTTTCACCTCTTTCGTCTCCTTTTCAGTATTTCCTGCGGGGTCACAGATATTCTTTTTCAAAAAGACTGGATTTTTTTGCCGTTCTTCGCTACAATATAGATAACCTCAAAAAACAGGAGTGTATACAGTCCATGAAGCTATTGATTATCGACGCAAACAGCATCGTCAACCGGGCATTTTACGGTGTGAAGGCGCTGACCACCCATGACGGGCGCTATACCAATGCCATCGTTGGCTTTTTGAACATTTTACAAAAGCTACGCGAGACAACCGAAGCCACCGCCATCGCTGTCGCCTTCGATGTGCACGCCCCCACCTTCCGTCACAAGGCCTATGCGGACTATAAGGCCGGACGCAAGGGGATGCCGGAGGAGCTGCGCCAGCAAATCGCGCCGCTGAAAACCATTTTGCGCGCCATGGGACTGCAGCTGGTGGAGCTGGAGGGCTTCGAGGCGGACGACATCCTCGGCACCCTGTCCGCCGCCGCCGAGGAGCGGGGCGACGAGTGCTTTCTGGCCACCGGCGACCGAGACAGCCTTCAGCTGGTCAGCGACCGGGTGACGGTTCTGCTGTCCACAACGAAAATGGGCCATCCGGAAACCCTGCGCTTCACGCCGGAAGCCGTGCAGGAAAAATACGGCCTCTCCCCTCGCCAGCTCATCGACCTGAAGGCACTTCAGGGGGACACCAGCGACAACATCCCCGGTGTGCCTGGCGTGGGAGAAAAAACCGCACTGGAGCTTATGCACCGCTTCGGCTCGCTGGATTCCGTTTATGCCTCTCTGGACAGCTCCGAGCTTCGGGACTCTCTGCGCAAGCGGCTCGTCGTCGGAAAGGACAGCGCCTATATGAGCCGGGAGCTTGGCACCATCTGCCGCACCGCCCCCATCGAAACCGCCCCCGCCGCCTATGCGGTGGCTCCCATGGACGCCCCCACGCTGACCGCACAGCTTCAGGACTTGGAGCTGTATAAATGGATGGACAAGCTGGGGCTTCAGCCCACCACCGCCCCCGTGGCGACCGTCGAGGTCGCCCCTCTGCCGGCGATTTCCGTGGGAGGAAACGAATCCGCTGCCGCGCTTTTGGCCGCGGCAAGAGAAAGCCGCCATCTGGATGTGCTGGCGCAAATCGAAGGCGGCGAAATCGTCCGCCTGTCGGCGGCGGTCGGCGAGCTGTGCGCCCATATCGACCGCTTCGCGCCGGAATTCGAAGGGCTGACCGCTCTGCTTTGGGATGAAAGCGTGGAAAAGCGTACCCACAACATGAAGCCGCTGTTGGCCACCCTGATGGCCGACGGAAAACATCCAGCCGCCTTCGGGCTGGACACCGCCCTCGCCGCCTATCTACTGGATCCACTGGCCTCAGATTATTCCCTTCCTCATTTATTGCAGAGCTATGGACTGGCTGACGAGGAGCCGATTCGCCGGTTTTCTGCCCTCGCCGATCGGCTGGAGGCCGCGCTGAAGGAGCAGGAAATGCATTCTCTGCTCACTGAGGTGGAACAGCCCCTCGCCACGGTTTTGGCGGCGATGGAAAACGAGGGCTGTGCCGTGGACCGAGAGGGCATCGCCGCCTTCGGACGCACCCTCACCGGGCGCATCACCACCCTTCAGGAGAAAATTTTCCGGCAGGTTGGCTACGCCTTCAATCTGAATTCCCCCAAGCAACTGGGAAAGGCGCTGTTTGAGGATTTGTGTCTGCCCGCCGGGAAAAAGACCCGCTCCGGCTATTCCACCAGCGCCGAGGTGCTGGAAAAGCTGCGAGGCGCCCATCCGGTGGTGGATCAGCTTTTGGAATATCGCATCCTATCGAAGCTCAACGGCACCTATTGCGAGGGATTGCTGAAGGTCATCGGCGAGGACGGGCGTATCCATTCGGTTTTCAACCAGACCGAAACCCGCACCGGGCGCATTTCCTCCTCTGAGCCGAATTTGCAAAACATCCCCGTGCGTTCGGAGCTGGGACGCCAAATGCGCCGCTTTTTCCACGCGCGGGAGGGGTTTGTTCTGTGCGACGCGGACTATTCCCAGATTGAGCTGCGGGTGCTGGCACACATGGCGGATGAACCGACCATGCTGGCCGCCTTCAACACCGGCGAGGACATTCACCGCTCCACGGCGGCCCAGGTCTTCGGCGTGACGGAGGAGCAGGTCACGCCCCTCATGCGCTCCCAGGCCAAGGCCGTGAATTTCGGCATCATCTATGGCATCGGTGCTCACTCTCTCGGTGAGGATTTGGGCGTGAGCTATCGGGAGGCCAAAAACTATATTGACCAGTATCTCCGGCATTTCGGAAGGGTTTCCGCTTTTATGGACGGGCTTGTGGAGCAGGCCACCCAGCGGGGCTATGCCGAAACCCTTTTCCATCGCCGGCGTCCGTTGCCGGAGCTGAAGGCGGGCAACGCCATGACCCGCAAATTCGGCGAGCGCGCTGCCCGCAACACCCCCATCCAGGGCACCGCCGCCGATATCATCAAAATCGCCATGGTGCGCGTGTATCAGCGGCTGGAGCGGGAACAGCTTCGGGCACGGCTGATTTTGCAAATCCATGACGAGTTGATTGTGGAGACGCCGCTGGAGGAACAGGAGCGGGTCGCCGCCTTGCTCAAGGAGGAAATGGAAGCCGCCGTCGCCCTGCGCGTCCCCATGGAGGCGGAGGTGCATTGCGGACAAACCTGGTATGATGCCAAGGGCTGATGCATATAGTGTATTGAATTTCACTCTATGCACCGGGAAAGACCCGTCATTTCGACAGGAGCCGGTCTGCGAGACCGGCTCCTGTTTGCCTTTTTTGTCGGAAATCGCGCCAAATCCTTTTGACACAAATCACAAATTCGACAGAATTCACGAAAATTCTTTTCAATGTTTTACACAAAACCCCTTGCCTTTTTGGCGTATAGTTGGTAAAATATAGGCACGGAGAAAAAATGTGCGGATTGTCATCATGCAGGAGGTTGAGACTATGGAGCTGACTCTGTCCGACGAACGGCTACAGGAATCCCGTCGGCAGTTTTTTGCGGGGACGGACACCCATTGCTATCGGTGGCTCGGTTGTCATTATGCCGGAGACGGAGGCTACACCTTCCGGGTGTGGGCGCCGGCCGCCCGCGCGGTGTCCCTCATTGGCGATTTCAACGGCTGGGACCCGGAGGCGACACCCATGGAGCGGGCGGCGGACGGCGTGTTCGAATGTAGCTTGCAGGGGATTCAACCCTATGCCTGCTACAAATACCATGTGGTGGGGGCGAACGGCGAAGCAACCGACAAATGCGACCCCTTTGCCGCCCACCAAGAAACGCGCCCCGGCACCGCCTCGAAGGTGTTCGCCGTGGGCGGCTATTCCTGGGGAGATGGCGATTGGCTACGCCACAAGCAGGAGGGCACGGTTTATGACTGCCCGATGAACATCTACGAGGTGCACGCCGGCTCCTGGCGGCGCTATGCAGACAACAACACCTTCAGCTATCGCAAGCTGGCGGAGGAGCTGATTCCCTATGTACAGGATATGGGCTACACCCATATTGAGCTTTTGCCCATCATGGAATATCCCTTCGATGGCTCCTGGGGCTATCAAGTGACCGGCTATTACGCTCCCACCTCCCGCTATGGCACGCCGGAGGACTTCATGGCCTTCGTGGACGCCTGCCATCAGGCGGGACTGGGCGTGATTCTCGACTGGGTGCCCGCCCATTTTCCGAAGGACGCCTGCGGGCTTTATCGCTTCGACGGAAGCCCCTGCTATGAATACGCCGACCCCCGCAAGGGGGAGCATAAAGAATGGGGCACCTGCGTTTTTGACTATGGGAAGCCCCAGGTGCGCTCCTTTCTCATCTCCAACGCCCTTTATTGGCTGGAGGAGTTCCATATCGACGGTCTGCGGGTGGACGCGGTGGCCTCCATGCTGTATCTCGACTATAACCGCCGCGCCGGCGAATGGATTCCCAACTGTCACGGCGGAAACGAAAATCTCGAAGCGGTGGCGTTCCTGCGCCAGCTCAACGAAGCCGTTTTCTCTGCCCATCCGGACGCGTTGATGATCGCCGAGGAGTCCACCGCCTGGCCCATGGTTTCCCGCCCCACCTGCGATGGCGGGCTAGGCTTCAACTATAAGTGGAACATGGGCTGGATGAACGATATGCTTCGATATGCCGCCATGGATCCCCTATTCCGCAAGGGAAACCAGAACCTTTTGACCTTTTCCATGATGTATGCCTTTTCGGAAAACTTTGTGCTGCCCATCTCCCACGACGAGGTGGTGCACGGAAAAGGCTCCCTCATCAACAAAATGCCGGGAACCTACGAGGAAAAATTCGCCGGTCTGCGGGTGTTCCTCGGTTATACGATGACCCATCCCGGAAAAAAGCTGCTGTTCATGGGCAGCGAATTCGGACAATTCAAGGAATGGGACTTTGAAAACGGACTGGACTGGTTGCTTTTGGACTATGAAAGCCATCGGATGCTGCGCCACTATGTGCGCACTCTCAATCATCTTTATCGGGAAACCCCAGCCCTGTGGGAAAACGATTTCTCCTGGGAGGGCTTTCAGTGGATTGCCAACGACGACAATGCCCAAAGCGTCATCGCTTTTCGCCGCATCGACCGGCAAGGGCATGAGCTGGTGACCGTTTGCAATTTCACGCCCGTTTGCCGGGAGCATTATCGCATCGGCTTGCCCCTGGGAGGAAACTGGGTGGAGGTGTTCAACTCCGACCTGGCGGAATTCGGCGGCGAAAACCGGCGAAATACCAAAATCCGTTGCGAAAAGAAGCCCTGGCATGGCCTCGACCATTCGGCGGAGCTGACGCTTCCGCCGCTGTCGGTGCTTCTGCTCCGGCGAAAGACGCCGACCCCATCCAAAGAACCATCCGGCTCACCGCCCCGCACCCGCAAAAGCGCAGCCAGGAAACCCCATCAATCCAAAACAGGAGGGAGAACCATCCATGTTCCGTAAACAAGAATGTGTCGCCATGCTGTTGGCCGGCGGCCAGGGAAGTCGCCTCTACGCCCTGACCCGCCGCGTGGCAAAGCCCGCTGTCCCCTATGGAGGAAAATATCGCATCATCGACTTTCCTCTGTCCAACTGTGTCAACTCCGGCATCGAAACCGTCGGCGTGCTGACCCAGTATCAGCCACTGGAGCTGAACGACTATATCGGCTCCGGCCAGCCCTGGGATTTAGACCGGATGGATGCCGGGGTGCATGTGTTGCCGCCCTATCAGCGCAACAAGGGCGGCGACTGGTATAAGGGAACCGCTAACGCGATTTATCAAAACATGAATTTCATCGAACGGTATGACCCGGAATATGTACTGGTGCTGTCCGGCGATCATATCTATAAGATGGATTACAGCCAGATGCTGGCCGCCCATAAGCAAAACGACGCCGCCTGCACCATCGCCGTGCTGGATGTGCCGAAGGAGGAGGCCAGCCGCTTCGGTATTCTCAACACCAACGAGGACGGCTCCATCTATGAATTCGATGAAAAGCCGGCGCATCCAAAGAGCACGCTGGCCAGCATGGGCATTTATGTGTTCACCTGGAAAAAGCTGAAGCAATATCTGATTGCCGACGAGAAAAACCCTGCCTCCCAAAACGATTTCGGAAAAAATGTCCTTCCGGCCATGCTGGAGGCCGGCGAGCGGATGTTCGCCTATCGCTTCGAGGGCTATTGGAAGGATGTGGGCACCATCGAAAGCCTGTGGGAAGCCAATCTGGACTTGCTGGATCCCCATGTGCCGCTGGATTTGGCCGATCCGAAATGGAAGATCTATTCCCGCACCGCCGGGATGCCGCCCCATTATCTTTTCCCCACCGCCCAGGTGCAAAACAGCATCATGGCCGAGGGCTGTAACATCCGGGGAAAGGTGGAATGCTCCGTGATTTTCTCCGGCGTGACCGTGGAGGAGGACGCAGAAATCATTGACTCCATCCTCATGCCCGGCACCGTCGTGCACAAGGGTGCCCGCGTGCAATATGCCATTCTCGCCGAAGACACCGTCATCGGCGAAAACGCCCAGGTGGGCGAGAGTCCGGAGGACTGCGCCGATTTGAGCCGCTGGGGTGTGGCGGTGGTCGCCTCCGGCATCCAAATCGGGAAAAACGCCCGCGTGGAAGCAAAAGCGATGGTCGAAGAAAATGTTCCGGAACAGCAGGAGGTGACCGTTCATGCGTAAATATGCGGCTCTTGGCATGATTTTTGCCAATATGCACGACGATGCCCTGCGGGAGTGTACCGCCTTCCGGTCGATGGGCTCTCTCCCCTTCGGCGGGCGCTACCGGCTCATTGACTTCGTGCTGTCGGGAATGGTGAACGCCGGTCTGACAAAGGTGGGCGTCATCACAAAGCGGCAATACCAGTCCCTCATGGACCATCTCGGCTCCGGAAAGGCCTGGGATTTGTCCCGCAAAAACGAAGGTCTGTTTTTCCTGCCGCCCCGCAGCAGTGACGACGAAATGTATCAGGGGCGCATTAGCCCCCTGCATGACGCCATCGCCTTCCTCACCCATTCCAAAGAGGAATTTGTGGTGCTGGCCGACTGCAACATGGTGGCGAATTTGGACTATGACGCCATCATCCGCAGTCATGTGGAGAGCGGCGCCGAGGTGACGATGGTGTGCCGCCGGGGCGTGGCACCGGCGCTGACCGACCTGCCCCGGGTGCAGACCGACAAAGTCGGCCGCATAACGGATATGCTGATCGGGCAGGTGGAGGATACCACCGCCTGCTACGGAATCGGTCTCTATGTGATGAGCAAGGCATGGCTCATGCGCGCCGTCCAGGAGGCGGTGGCCCGCAACCAATATCATTTCGAGCGGGACATTCTCCAGCGGCGCATTGGCGAGCTGAACATCCGGTGCTATGAGGTGACCGATGTGGTCATGCCGATTTATTCCATGGACAGCTATTATCAGGCCAATTTGGCTCTGCTGGACCCGGCCGTACGGACGGAGCTGTTCCCGAAGGCGCGGCCGATTTATACAAAGCTGCGGGACTGCGCCCCCGCCCAATACGGGCTTCATGCGGAGGTGACAAATTCGCTGGTCGCCGACGGCGCCCGCATTGACGGCACAGTGCGCAACAGCATCCTGTTCCGGGGCGTTTCCGTGGCGCGGGAAGCGGTGGTGGAGGATTGCGTCATCATGCAGGATGTGACGGTGGACTCCGCCTGCGTGCTCAAATGCATCGTCGCCGACAAAAACGCGGTTTTCCGCAACGGGCGAAGCCTCCAGGGCTTCTCCAGCTATCCGGTGTATATCGCCAAAAACGCCATCGTCTAAAAGAAGGAGTATGACACCCCATGAAAGTGTTATTTGTGTCCAGTGAGGCCGTCCCCTTTGCCGCCTCCGGCGGACTGGCGGATGTAGCCGGGAGCTTGCCCCGCGCCATGCGCCAGCGACTCGTCGGTTGCCGCATCGCCATGCCGCTGTATGAGGATGTACCCCAACAGCTGCGGGAAAACATGACCTTTTTGACCAGCCTTTCCGTGCCGGTCGCCTGGCGGCGGCAATATTGCGGCGTGTTTGAGGCGAAGCTCAACGGCGTGATTTATTATCTGCTGGATAACCAGTATTATTTCAAGCGACCGGGCTTATACGGCCATTATGATGATGCAGAGCGGTTCGCTTTTTTCTCCCGCGCGGTGCTGGAGATGCTGCCACATATTGGCTTCAAGCCGGACATCATCCATTGCAACGACTGGCAAAGCGGACTGACCCCCCTCTATTATAGCCTGTATTATGCCACCAAGGAGGGCTTCGAGGGCATCAAAACCGTTTTCACCATCCACAACATCCAATATCAGGGAAAATACGGCTTGGAGCTGCTGGAGGATGTGGTCGGCCTGCCCCAAAGCTGTAGCCAGCTCATCGAATATGACGGCTGCGTAAACTATATGAAGGCGGGCATCGAAACCGCCGACCAGGTTACCACCGTCAGCCCCTCTTATGCCAAGGAAATCCTCGACCCCTGGTATTCCTGGGGGCTGGACCCGATTCTCCGGGCGCGCGCCTGGAAGCTTAAGGGAATTCTCAACGGCATCGACACCATCAGCTATGACCCGGCCACCGACCCAGATGTGTTCGAGCATTACACCGCCGAAACCGTCTCCGCCGGAAAAGCCGCCAACAAAAAAGCTCTGCAGGAGCGACTGGGACTGCCCCAGCGACCGGATGTTCCCATGGTGGCCATGGTGACGCGTCTCGCCTCCCATAAGGGCGTGGATTTGGTGAAATATATCGCCGATCGTCTGCTGAACGAGGATGTCCAGCTGGTCGTTCTCGGCTCCGGAGAATGGGTGTATGAGAACTTTTTCCGCGAGCTGCAAACCCACTTCCCGGAAAAATTCAGCTATTGCGTGGGCTTCGTTCCGGAGCTGGCGCGAAAGATTTATGCCGCGGCAGACATTTTCCTCATGCCCTCGAAAAGTGAGCCCTGTGGCCTGTCCCAGATGGTGGCCTGCCGCTATGGAACCGTGCCCGTGGTGCGGGAAACCGGCGGCCTCGCGGACAGCATCCGCGACTGCGGCGATGACGAAGGCTTCGGCTTCACCTTCAAAACCTATAACGCCGACGATATGCTGGGCGCCATCGAACGCGCCATCGGCGCCTATCACAACCCCGACTTCTTTGCTGAGCTGCGGCGGCGGTGCATGGCGGAGGACTTCAGCTGGGGTCATTCCGCCAACGAATATATCCGTATGTATAGGGAATTGCTCAAAGCAAAATAAACCGCGAAACAAACAAAGAGAGGCACAGCCATCACGGCTGTGCCTCTCTTTTTCGCTTTTCAAACCTGTCGGTGTTTTTTAGCTTTTTCAGCGGTGCTCTGTCAGCACCCATTCGGCACAGCGAATTCCATCCACCGCCGCCGACAGAATTCCGCCGGCATATCCGGCGCCCTCACCGCAGGGGAACAGCCCATGTATCGAGGCTTGGCCACGCGCATCCCGCAACAGCCGCACCGGCGAGGAGGAACGGCTTTCCACCCCGGTCATCACCGCATCCGGCCGGTCAAAGCCCCGAATACGCTTTCCAAACACCGGCAAAGCCAGACGCAAAGACTCACTCACAAATCGCGGCAAACACTCCTCCAAATCGGTCAGCGTCACCCCCGGACGATAGGAAGGCTCCACCTCTCCGAGGCTTTGAGAAGCCCGGCACGCCAGAAAATCACCAACCAGCTGAGCCGGCGCCTTGAAGCCACCGCCGCCCAGCCGGAAAGCCGCCTGCTCCAGCTTTCGCTGGAGCGCAAAGCCCGCCAACGGCGCAGGCGAGCCGAAATCCGCCGGCTCTACGCCCACCAGCAGAGCGCTGTTGGAATTGCGGGCGTCGCGGGCATAGAGACTCATCCCATTCACCACAACGCCGCACTCCTCCGAGGCGGCCGCAATCACTTCGCCACCGGGACACATACAAAAGGTATACACTCCGCGCCCCCCCGGCGGCACACAATGTAGCTTATAATCTGCCGCTCCCAGCGCCGGATGACCGGCGGCCGAGCCATATTGGCTTTCATCAATCTGGCGGCGGGGATGCTCAATGCGCACCCCGACAGCGAAAGGCTTTTGCTCCATGCGCACCCCGCACCGTTCCAGCATAGAAACCGTGTCCCGCGCGCTATGTCCAACGGCGAAAATCGCCTGGCGGCAGGGAAGCTCCTCCTCCCCACTGGGGCCGTCGCAAAGAAGAGCTGTCAGCGCGCCGTCCCGCACAACGCAATCGGTCACTCTTGTGAAAAAGCGCACATCACCGCCCCGCTCCACAATCTCCTGACGCAGATTGCGCACAGCGCCACAAAGGCGGTCGGTACCGATATGGGGCTTTGCCTGCCACAAAATCGACTCCGGCGCACCCGCCGCCGCAAAGCTTTCCAGCACCAGCCGACAGCGGGGGTCCTTGATGCCGGAATTCAGCTTTCCGTCGGAAAAAGCCCCGGCACCCCCTTCACCGAATTGCACATTGCTTCGGGTATCCAGCACCCCGGTGCGGCGAAAGCTTTCCACCGCCGCACGGCGGCTGTCCACATCGCCGCCCCGCTCCAGCAAAATGGGGCGGGCGCCGGCGCGCGCCAGCATCAATGCGGCGAAAAGCCCTGCCGGGCCACAGCCCACCACCACCGGACGCTCCGCCGGCGGCCGAGACAGCGGCGCAATCACATAAGGCGCCTCCTCCACCCGGCACACCCGGTCGCCGGAGCATCGCCGCAAAACCGCTTCCTCATCCGCGACGGTCACATCCACCGTCGCCAGAAAATGCACATTTTCTTTTTTACGGGCATCCACCGAGCGCCGCCGAAGGCGCAGGCCTTTCAGCCCCTGCACACGCAGACCGAGAACGGCCGCCGCGCGCCGCCGTAGCTCCTCGTCCGTATAGGACAGCGGCAAGGAAATTCCGGAAACACGCAACATAACGGCATCCGCTCCCTTTCATTTTGTTTTCACTCTTTTTTCCATGTTCGCGCAATGGCCTGCGCCGCCACATAGGCGGAGGAAAAGGCAAACTGCAAATTGAAGCCGCCGCAATCGCCGTCCACATCCAGCACCTCACCGGCGGCATACAGGCCCGAAAAGCCCTTCAGCTCCATGGTTTCCGCCCGCACAAGCCGAGCGTCAATGCCGCCCGCCGTCACCTGTGCGCCACCGAAGCCCTTTGTGCCAGCCACCGATAGCTCCCAGCCCTTGACAGTGCGCGCAATCCGCACACACTCCGCCTCCGACAGAGACTCCACCGGCCTGGAAAGCGGGCCGATTCCGGCCACCCGCAAAGCAGTCTGGCCAACCCGCTTATGCAACAGCCCGGTGAGCAAATCCTCCAGCGTGCGCCCCGGCAATCTCCGGCGCTCCCGAACACGCTCCGTCAGCTGGGACAGCTCCCATTCCGGGAGCAAATCCAACCGCGCCGTCAGCGCGCCCTTTTGCCGCCGTTCCCAGTCCCCGGCCACGCGGGACACCTGCATCGCCGCCGGCCCAGATAGGCCATAATCGGTGAACAACAGCTCGCCCCTCGCGGCGGCTCGCTCCTCTCCGTCCAGAAAAAGGAGAATTTCTCCGTTCACTCGAATTCCCTTCACCGCCCGCACAAAGGTCGTGTCGGTTCTCAGCTGAACAATCGACGGGAACAGCGCCGTTCGCTCCAGCCCCAAATCCGTCAGAAGGGTATAGGCCTCCGCGCTTCCGCCCAGAGACGGCGCTGCGGCGCCGCCGGTGCAAACCAGCACCGACGCCGTCTCCACAGCGCCGGTGGGCGTTTCCACCCGCCAGCCGTCCCGCAAGGGCTTCAGCGCCAGCGCCGGACGGTCACAGCAAAGCTCCACCCCCAGCGCCGCCGCCTCCAGCCGCAGTCCGTCCAGCACCGCCGCCGCCTGCTCCGACAGAGGATAGACCCGTCCGTTTTCTCTTTCACAGCAATCCACGCCAAGGGAGGAAAACAGCGCCACCGTCTCTTTGGGGCTGAGAGCGCAAAGAGCCCGCTCCGCCAGCGCGGGGCAACCGTGATACCGGCTCTTTTCCGCACCGAGATTTGTCAAATTGCAGGTTCCGTTGCCGGTCGCCAACAGCTTTTTTCCGGGACGCGCCCCCTTCTCCAGCAGAAGAATATGCCGTCCTTTCCCTTTCTGCCCCTCGCGCGCCAGACAAACCGCTCCAAACAGGCCGGCAGCGCCGCCGCCAACCACCACACAATCGTATTTCATCGCCACCGCACCTCAGCCCCGATTGGCCAAAAGCTTCAAGCCTTCCCGCACCAGCTTTTCCACCGGAAGGGAGCTGTCCAGCTTGCCAACGGCGGCGTTGGCCTCCCCCGCCGTGAAACCGAGAACTGTCAGCGCATCCACCGCCTGGGCGGCGTTTCCGGCGGCCGAAACCGGCGCCGCCCCGGAAAGCTCCACGCCATCGGAGGCGCTCGCCCCCACCTTATCCTTCGTTTCGAGGACGATGCGCTGGGCCAGCTTCGGCCCAACGCCGGAGGCGCGGGTCAGTGCCTTATAATCGCCGGTGGCCACCGCCAGCGCCACCTTTTCCGGGGACAGCTCCGACAAAATTGACAGCCCCACCTTCGGGCCAACGCCCGACACGGCGGTCAGCATCTTGAAGCAAGCCAGCTCGTCCGCCTGGGCGAAGCCGAAAAGCTCGATGGCATCCTCCCGCACATTCATCATGGTATACAGGAATACCTCCCGCCCCAGCGGCGGAAGCTTGCGCGCGGTGTTCATGGTGATTTGGCAACGGAAGCCCACACCGCCACAGCTCACCACCGCCACCTTCGGCTCCATATAAATCAGCTCGCCCTTCAGGCTGTGAATCATTTTCCCTCATCCTTTCCATCCAAAAGCGCCCGCTTGATCGCCGTTCCGCCATATTGGGCATGGCAAATGGCGATGGCCAACGCGTCCGCCGTATCGTCCGGCCGGGGCACCGCCTTCAGCCGCAACAGCCGCCGGGTCATTTCCATTACCTGGGGCTTTTGCGCCTGGCCGAAACCCGTGACCGCGCATTTAACCTGCATGGGTGTGTATTCGTATACCGGAATTCCGCGCTGTTGTAGAGCCAGTAAAATCACCCCTCTGGCCTGCGCCACATCAATGGCGGTGGTTTTGTTGCTTTGAAAATACAGCTTCTCCACCGACGCCGCCTCCGGCTTCAGCCGCTCTAAAAGCGCATTCAGCTCGGTGTATATCTGCTCCAGACGCCGATTAAAGGGGACGCCCGCCTTGGTGGTGATGGCGCCGAAATCCAGCGGCAAATACCGCCCCCGCTCGAAGCGAACGGCTCCCCAGCCGACAATCGCATAGCCGGGGTCGATTCCTAAAATAATCATTCTGTCTCCTGCTCCAATGTATCCGATGGATTTTCTCTGTCCTCCTCCGGCGCCGGGAACGCACCGTTCGTAGCGGCGCTCTCCGTTCGGTCGGTGGTTGCGACGCCATCCTCGGCGGAGGTCACCGCGGTCGTGGAGGTCGAGGGCACCGTTTTTCGTGTTCCGGCGGTGGACGGCGCATCCGTCGCCGAGATGGTGACGCCATTCGTTGCGTCGTCTGCCTTCTCCAGCACATTTTTCGCCTCCGTCGAATGGATGGTGGTTTTTGTGCCCCAGCCCTGGGGCAGCTGCACCGCATTGTTGGCGGAATATTCCGCCTCGGAGCGATCCTGGGCAATTTGTCGGGCGGCAACCACCAGCCTCGCGCCGGCATAGCCATAAATCTGGCGCGCCTCCACCGAAACCAGCAAAATCCGATCCGCTGCCGTCACCTTCACATTCGTGCGAAACAACGAACGGGCGCTCAGCGCCTGCAAATGCTTTTCAAACGCCCCATCGTCCTCGAAATCCGTGCAGGCATAGTCGAAGCCCTCCGCCTCATCCACCGGGAGAACCGCAAAAATCTCCCATCGCGCCGAGCGATACAGCGTGTTCATCTCCAAAATCGGATGCTCCCGCAAAAAGGCGATACGACGATAGGCCAGCATAGGTGTCAGCATTTGCTCATCTCTAGCATATTTTCCATAAACGGTGATGCTGCGCGGCGCCTTTTCCGCCGTCAACAGCGTGTCCTCGTCAAAATACGGCTGGCCATACAACGAGTATTGGCAGGAAAAGCTATGATTGTCATAATAGCCGCCGGAATAGGTCATCACCGGATAATCCACCGTCGTTTCCGGAATGCGCAGCCAGCCGCCGACATCCCCATTGGCGTCATACAAGCCGCGAAAACGCGCGTCCATGCCGGCGGGATAGCGGTCGGAGGCCTCCACTGGCACCTCCGCAGACCAATATAGCTCTCCCAACTGCTCCTGCAGAAGGATGTTGTCCTGCTTCCAGCGGGACAACCCCAGTCCCCACAACAGCCAGCCGACAGCCAGCAACAACGCCGCTCCCCAGGCGACGCCCTTCACCAGCCGCCGCCCCAGAGACTCGCCCCGATGGGGAAACAGCCAGGCGCACACGCCCCGCCAGCCGCAAAGCCGGCGACTCTCCTTCATCGGCATTTCATCCGCATATCCGCCGGCCATCACCAGCGGATACGCCTCCAGATACCGCCGAAGCATATCCAGCGCCGCCAAAGCGGCCGACCGGCGAATTTCCGCCCGGTCGCTTCCGTCAAAATCCAGCTGCCATTCCTGCACCCAGCTTCGCTTTCCGTCCGCGAGGGCGATATACACTGTCCCCACCGGCCGAGCCTCGGCGGTTTTCGGACCGGCCTCTCCGGTGATGCTCAGTCCGATGGACGCGCCGCTGTTCTGGCGCACACCGCAGGCCATTTCGAGAGCCGTTTCCTTGCTCACCGCGCCATAGCGCTCCAGTGTCTCCCGGCGCACCCCCAGCATTTTCTCCTTGCAGGCGCAGGAATAGGACACAACGCCCGTGCCAAACACCGCCGAGCAACCGGGAATTTCCGTGATTTGGGCGGCCACAAGCCCGCCCGTGCAGGACTCCGCCAGCGAAAGAGTGCGCCCCTTTTCCTTGAGCAACGCCACCACCCGTGTGGCCAAATCCGCGCCGTCCCGGCTATATACATACCGTCCCACGCGCTCAGAAATCGCCTCCTCGGCCAGCGCCAGCTCTGCGACGGAGCCGGTCAGCTCAAGCCGAGCATCCAGTCCCACGCCCGTCAGCGTCGCCGTCGGCTCCGTCTTCACCAGTAAATCCGCCAGCCGCTCCGTCAGCGCCTGCTTTTCCAAGCCGAAAAATCGCCAAATTCCGACCGTTTTTTCCGCCACATCGGTCACCTCCCCGCGGCCTGCAAAAAATTCTT
This sequence comes from uncultured Ruminococcus sp., assembly GCA_964609975.1. GTDB lineage: Bacteria > Bacillota > Clostridia > Oscillospirales > Acutalibacteraceae > UBA5905. Next base: position 31,779 of record CAZSTR010000014.1, read on the forward strand.
AAATGGAGCGCTGTCGCACACCGGCCAGCGCCTCCTCCACCAGCGCTTCCACCTCCAGCGCCCGCTCCGCTTCCTCCACCTTATACAGCTTTGGCTTGGTGTTGGGGTGCTTTGGGGTGAAAACCGTACAGCAATCCTCATAGGGCTGAATAGAAATATCAAAGGTATCAAGGCGCCGGGAAACGGACACGATTTCCTCCTTGTCCATTCCGATGAGGGGACGGAATACCGGCATCTCGGCCAGCGCGTCCGTCACCGCCAGCGCCGGAATCGTCTGGCTGGCCACCTGCGCCACGCTTTCGCCGGTGATCAGCGCGCCACAGCCCTCCCGACGGGCAATCTCCTGGGCGATGCGCATCATAAACCGGCGCATAATCAGCGTGAAATATTCCTCCGGGCAAGCGCGCCGGATTTCCTCCTGAATATGGGTGAAGGGCACAATATGCATGGTCATGTGTCCCGCATACCGTCCCACCTTCTCCAGCAGGCTCACCACCTTCTGCTCGGCACGCTCGCTGGTATAGGGCGGCGAGGCGAAATGAATCGCGGTCAGCTCGATGCCCCGCTTTGCCATCATGTATGCCGCCACCGGCGAATCAATACCGCCGGAAATCAGCACCGCCGCCTTTCCGCCGGTGCCCACCGGCATTCCGCCGGCACCGGGCAGCTGCTCGGCATGGAGATACGCGCCGAAATCCCGGATTTCCACCATGATTTGAATGTCCGGCTGGTGCACATCCACCCGCAAATGGGGGAACGCATCCAGCAAATAGCCTCCCACCTCGCGGCTGATTTCCGGGGAGGTCAGCGGAAAGCGCTTGTCCGCCCGCTTGGACTCCACCTTGAAGGTGGCGCAGGCCTTTAACCGGTCGGCGAAATATTCCACCGCCGCCGCCTGAATGGCTTCCAGCCGCTTTTCCGTCACACAGGCGCGGGAAAAGCCGGAAATTCCGAACACGCGAGACACGCAATCGCAGGCCTCCTCCAAATCAGCGCCATCGTTTTTCGGCTCGATATAAATCGTGGACTGGGCGCAACGAATTTGAAACTCTCCGGCACGCCGCAGACGATAGCGCAGATTGTGCATCAGCGCCTCTTCGAAGGAGCGCCGGTTCAAGCCCTTCAGCGCCAGTTCTCCGTTTTTAATCAACAAAATTTCTTCGGGACGATATTCCACTGTGGTTGACTCCTTTTCATGGGTTTTGTCCGCCCGCCGGCGCGGCGGCCGTCGTCGAAGTCGGAGGCGCATCGGGCGCATCCGTACCGGCGGTTGCCGAAGGGGCGGTGGTTGTGGTTGTGACCGCGGCGGCTGTAGTCGTGGTGGCCGCTGGAGCCGTTTTCGAGGCGGCGGTGGGCGTCGTGGACGCGGAAGGGTCCGTCGAGGTGGTGGCCGCCGTGCTTTCGGTGGTCACGGGGGGGGCGGCGCTCTCGGCGGTGGTAGAGGAGGTGGATGCGGTCAGCTCCTCCTCGGAGCTGTAATAGCTATGCAGGGGCAAATTCTGGTTCATATACCATGCCCGCGGCATAATCACATCCCCGTTCGCCACAATCGTGTCCGTGTCGGTGTCCGTCCCCTCGCCGGGACGCACCTTCCGGGCAATCACCAGCAGTCGCCCATCCCTCAGCTTCGCCGAGCTGTAGGCGGTGCAGGTGGACAGCACCAAAAGCTCATCCCCCTCCTGCACATCCGTCGGATAGTCGAACAGGGAGCGTGCCCGAATGTTTTCGATATGCTGGAGAAAATCCTCCTCAGAGGAAAAACGGGTGCGCCGAAAATCATAGCGCCATTGCCACTCCGTTTCCTCCTCATCCGCCAACACCACCGCCAGCACCTGATATTCGCTCTTTTCATACAGGGTGCCGAGCGTCAGCGACGCTGCGGCGCGGGCGTTTTGCACATTGCCGATGAGCTTGTTCAGCCCGGCGAACATCTGGCCGCTGGCCATGTTGTGTCCATAGATGATGAGCACTCGGTTTTCCGACTCCTCTGACATCAAATCATTGCGCCGGTCGAAAAATAGCGCGCCGTTTTTGTTGCGGTTTCCGTAAAAGTCCTTGCGCAGATATTCCTCGTTGTCCCCGGAATACACCACCGGATAATGGATGTTCAGAAAATCCTTGTTGCCCGTGGCCGAAAAATCGAGAAAGCCCCGCACATCCGGATTGATGTTATACAGCTTCTGGAAGGAGACCAGCATCCCCTTAGGATAATCTCCCTCCGCTACAGCGGTTTTGTCCGGCTCATACGCCTCGACCGTCTTGTTATACAGCGAACGGTTGCGGGTCGGCACCAGCCAAATCTGATTGAACAGCACCCCGGCGGAAACCACCAGCATCGCCAACGCCACCCAGAACACGCCCTTGCGCGCCCATTCGGCGGGCGTATCGGTGCGCCGCGGGAAATTGGCCGCGAAAAAGCCGCCGATGGCCGCCAGTGGACGGCGTCCCGTCGGCGCCGGGGGCGGCGCCTCGTCCAGCGGAAGGTCGTTTTCCTCCTCCGGCTTGTCGCCCTCTGCGTCCCGCTCCCAGTCGGTCATCACCAACCGCAGCTCGTCCCCCATATCCTCCGCGTCCGGTTCCTTTCCGCCGCTCTCCCAGGCCGGCGGAAAGGAAAAGACCTCCGGTGCCGGTTTTTCCGGCTCCTCCGCCGGGGACGGCGTCTTCTCACCCATCGGCGCAGAAAAGCCCTGCTCCGTGAGCCGGCTCAACAGCTCCCGCACCTCCTCGGCGCGCTTGTTTTCCCGTTGTTCCCGCGAATCCATCGCATTTTCTCCCTTCTCACCGGCGTCTGGCCAGCTCCTCCGCCGCCTGTAAAACCGCCTCCACCAGACGGTCTATGTCCTTCTCTGTGTTGGCATAATCGAAGCTCACCCGCAGAGCGCTGTCGATTTCCTCCGCCGGCAAGCCCAGCGCCGTCAGCACCGGGCTATTCGCCCCCTTCGAGCAGGCTGAGCCGCTGGACACATAAATTTCCCGTTGCGCCAGATAATGCAGCATGGTTTCACTACGCAAGCCGGGAACGGAAAAATGCACAATATAAGGCACACCATCGGCGGGGATATGAAACCGCACCCCCGCTTTCCCCTCCAGCCCCTGCACCAGCCGCTCCCGCAGCTTTTCCGCGTGGACACGCTGGCTTGCGAAGGAGGGCACCTCCTGCGCCGCCACGCCGAAGGCGGCGATGAGCGGCGTCGCCTCGGTGCCACAGCGGATTCCGTTTTCCTGCTTTCCGCCGATGTTGCGGGTCTGCACCCGTGCGCCGCGCCGCAAATACAAGGCGCCGCACCCCTTCGGGCCGTGGAGCTTATGGGCGCTGAGAGAAAGGCTGTCAAAGCCCCAGCGCTTTCCTTGCAGGGGGATTTTCCCCGCCGCCTGCACCGCGTCGCAATGGATATGCGCCCGCGGCGCCTGCTTTCGAATCATCGGAACTGCCCGCTCCAGCGGAAAGCGCGCGCCCGTTTCGTTGTTCACAAGCATCACCGCCACCAGCACCGTGTCCGGGCGGCAGGCCTCGGCGATCTGTTCTGCGGTCAACCCGACCTCTCGGTCGGGAACAAGCCGCGTCACCGTATACCCCTCTCGCTCCAGCCGGTCGCAGGCCTCCCGCACAGAGGAATGCTCCACGGCGGTGGTCACGATATGCTTTCCGTCCTTCGGGTGGGCGGCCACACTGCCCAGCACCGCCAGATTGTTGGCCTCCGTTCCGCCGGAGGTGAAAAACAACTCCTCCGGCTCCACCCCCGCCAGCGTCGCCACCCGGCGACGGGCTTCATGAAGCTGCCGCTCCGCTTCGAAGCCCAGCGTGTGTAAGGAGCTGGGGTTTCCGTAAATCTGCGTCATCATGGTATAGGCCATGTCCGCCGCCCCCCGGCTGACCGCCGTGGTGGCGCTGTTGTCCAAATAAACCGCCGACATTTCGCCGCCTCCCGTTCTCTCCCGGCCGAGACCATACAAATACAGTTTATATTGTATAATAAATTCCGCTGTTTTGCAACCTTTTCCGAGGAGCAAATCCGAAAAACACGAAAAAAAGTAGACTTTTCGCAAAAAAAGGTTGACAAACGCTTCAACATTCGCTATAATATAGCCCGTTGCCAACGAAAAATGTGGCCCGGTAGTTCAGCTGGTTAGAACGCTAGCCTGTCACGCTAGAGGTCGACGGTTCGAGCCCGTTCCGGGTCGCCATA
>CAZSTR010000015.1:0-31544 GCA_964609975.1 uncultured Ruminococcus sp.
GTTTAAGGCTTCTTTGAGGCTTTAGGAAAAAGTCCTGAATGAATCAGGTTGGTCTACCAAACCACCCGCGCTCCCAGCTGCGCTACACCCGGATATTGCTTTTCTATGTGCCGTTGCCCGCGGCTTTGGCCGGGGGACGCCCATTTCACGCCTTTGTTTCGGCGGGGAAAGGGGCGGGGGAGCGGAAGCCGCCGTGGCGGCGGCTTCCGGCGCTTTTATAGGAGCGAGTGAGCCTATAAGCCGAGTTCTGTCGTGAACAGCCATCTATCTCGACCGTCTGTTGCCAGACGGCTCCAGCCGCCCGTCGAAGCACATCGGGCCAATGTGTCGCTTCTGTCGGCGTTGCATCGGATAGGGTTTGCAGGGCCACGCCGTCTCCGGCGTGCCGGTGAGCTCTTACCTCGCCTTTCCACCCTTACCGCAGGGAGGCGATGCCGAAGCACGCTCTCCGACCGAGGTCGAAGCACCCCCGCGGCGGTATATCTCTGTTGCACTTTCCCTAGGGTCACCCCCGGCGGCCGTTAGCCGTTATCCTGCCCTGTGATGCTCGGACTTTCCTCACGGGAGAACCCCGCGCGGCTGCTCAGCTCACTCGCAGGAATAAGTGTACCGCAAAACCGCGTATTTGTCAACGAAAACCTTCGTTCGTTTCGCTTAGAGCCAGTGGGAGAAAAAGATTTCCAAGCCGATGAAAATCAAAATGACACCGCCGAGGATGTCGGCCTTTCCGGCCAGCCTTGTGCCGACGGTTTTTCCTAGCACCAGGCCGATGAAGCAAATCACAAAGGTCACCGCGCCAATCAGGAGACAGGCGGCCAACGCTTCCAGCCAGCTATAATCGGCAATGGTGAAGCCGACCGACAGAGCGTCGATGGAGGTGGCCACCCCCTGCATCAGCAGCGCCTGAAGCCCAACTGCCGCCGCTTCGCTCTCCGTGTCCTTGCGCCGCCATCCGTCATACAGCATTTTTCCGCCGATATACCCCAACAGCGCCAAGGCGATCCATGGAATCAGCTGTTGAAAGGCTTCGAAATATTGAGCGATCGTGGAAACGCAAACCCAGCCAATCAGTGGCATGGCAACCTGGAAGCCGGCAAAAATCCCGGCGATGCCGCACATCTTTCGCTTTTTCATTTGCGGCTCGTTCAGCCCGTTCGCCAGAGACACCGAAAAGGCGTCCATCGCCAGGCCAACGCCCAACAGAACACTGTTGAAAAAGAAAGGAAATCCCATAGCTCTGTCCTCCGTTTTGTTTGTCAAACCAGAAATTGTAGCAGGCAAAAGCCGCCATAGATGGCCAGCAGCAAAATTCCCTGCCACCGCTCCAGGCGTTTGTTCACCAGCGCCGGAACGGTCAAAAGCAGCATCACGCCCACCATCAGTGGCAAATCCAGCACCAGCGAGGCGTTATGGCCCCCAAGCAGCTTGCCCACCGGAACCTCAAAGGGAGCCAGCGAGACCGAGACGCCGGAAACCAGCACAAGATTGAATACACTGGCGCCGATGACATTGCCGATGCCCAGCGCCGCGTGCCCCTTACGCAGGGCGGTGATGGTGGTGATCAGCTCCGGCAGAGAGGTGCCCAAGGCCACAAAGGTGAGGGCGATCACGGTTTCTGGCACGCCCAGCGTCTGGGCGATCGCTGTTCCGTTATCCACCAGCAAATCGGCGCCCACCGCAATCACCGCCGCGCCGGCGACCAGCCCCAAAAGCTCCAGCCAGAAGGCGCGGGGCTTTTCGTCGATTTCTGCGGCGGCTTCCGGATGACGCAGACCATGGCGCACGTTTAGCACCATGTACACCGCGAACAATCCCAATAGCACCAGCCCCAGCCAGCGGGGGAATTCCCCCAAGCCATACGCCGCTAAACAGTATAGCGCCGCCGAGAGAAAAAAGAACAAAACCGGCATTTTCAGCGTTTTTGTATTCACGGGGCCGGGGCTGCAGGCGACAGAAATGGCCGCGATCAGGGCGGTGTTGCAGATGATCGAGCCGATGGCGTTTCCATAGGCCATCGCTCCCTGTCCCTGTAAAGCGCCGGCGGTGGACACCATTACCTCCGGCAGGGTTGTGCCGATGGACACCACCGTCGCACCTACCAAAATGTCCGGCAGATGGAACCGGCGCGCAACGCCCGTTGCGCCCTCCACGAACCAGTCGCCGCCTTTAATCAACAGCGCAAGTCCCACGGCAAAAAGCAATCCGTTCATCCACATGGCTGACCCTCCGAAAAAGAAAAATCCGAGCACGGAAATCTGTGCCCGGTGTCCAAATCCAAAAACAAAGACTCCCTGCACGCTATTTCCATAGCCTACATGAGTCTCGCAAATTAAAGCAAGCCAGGCCGAGCGGCCAGTGTGTTGACTTGCTACGCCGTATCGGCGCTTGCTACTCCCTCACCATTTTCTGTATTCTACTCCTTTTGTTGGAAAATGTCAAGTGTCCCATCAACAAAAATCTCCCGCATTCGCAAAGCGATTGAGGGGGAGGCGTCGCTGTTGGCAACTGAATGGCTTTCGTAGTTTGCCTGTGCGTAGGGGGCCGATGGCCGGCTTATTCCTCCTGCACCAGGTTGGCGGTTTTTACATCGAAAAGGGCGTTGTTGTTGACAGTCAGCAGCGGCGTGCCCGACCGCCGGTTGATTACGTTGGAGAAGGCCGAATGGCAGATGTCGCTGTTGACCGCGATGGCACAATCGCAGTTGCTGATGATGTTGGAGACGAGTATGTTTTTCATGGATTTCGGCCACACATCGCCATAGCCCCAGTCGCCCAGCAGAAGCGTTCCGCCGTGGGTGCGGTCGGCGGGGGTGGTGTCGAGGACGCCGTCGATGAGAATGTTGTAGATATACGAATGCATCGGCAAAAGGCGCACATCGAAGCAGAGGTTGGAGGTGGCGGATACATTGCGGATGATGATGTCGTGGATGTCCCGCTCCCGCCGGGTCCAGTCGTTGTGCATCACATGGGTGTTGCGCAACGCGCCGCCGGGACGATAATCCTCCAACGCGATGGCGGTGAGGGCAATCACATCGTCGCCGGTTTCGCCGCGGATGTCCGCGACGGTGATATGATGGCATCCGTTGCGCAGGTCGATGCCGTCCTGATTTTCTATGTTGTTGCGCAGTCCGTCGATGACCTTGGACATACAGGCATCGAATTCGATTTTTCCCACATCGCCATAGGCACATTCCTCCAGCGAGATGCCCCAGCCATGAGAAGCGACGATGCGCAGATTGCGAATGGAAAAATGCTCCACATTGGCAAAAAGGACGCCGATGTTGCGCCAGTCGCCATATTGAGATTCATCCGTTCCGGCGTCGGTGCCGAAGGAGTGATCGTGTCGATCCATGAAGCCGATGGTTTCGGGGGTGCGGCGCTCCGGCGGAATCCAGTTGGCCATCCGGCAAAGCTCCTCCACCTCATAGGGGCAGGGGTTAGCCAATATTTTTGATCCGTCGCCGGTGGAGCGGGGATGATCGGCGCCGATGAGGGTGCACATCCCTTCGCCGATTAGATGTACATTTTGAATCCGTTCGGGGAATTCGATGCCCATACCGCAGTTGGCCGTCCGAAAAAAGTTGTCCCGGCAGGCGTCCGAAAGCTTGATGGTGGCGTTTTGCAAAATGACGGTGGTGTTTTCCTCCAGTAGGATGGCCCGGTCAAGAAGCCAGAAGGTGCGGTCGGGGTCTACAAAGGACTTCCGCGGCGGAATCAAAACGATGCCGTCCGCCTGCTTGTTGGCGAAGGCCTTTTCAAGGGTTTCGCTGTCGGTGGCCATGGAAAAATCGTTGACATTGATCATGAAAATCCCTGCTTTCCTGTTCGATTGGCGGCTTTGTCGCGAACAGCTTGACTATACACGGATTTCTTGCCTTTGTCAATATATTCCTCTCTACGAAAATTTTCGTAGAGACGAGGCAATGGGGCTTTTGACTGGCTCTTTGAACAATTTGCGAACGATGGCCTCTCTGTCTTGAAAAACGACAAAATTCGCGCTATAGTAACGCATAAATCAGCCTCTTGTTTTGCGCGTTACCCCCCCATTTTTCAGGCGCGCGCCGGATGAAAAGCCGAAGAGGAAAAAGAAAGGAAAAGACATCACCGTGCGCTTTGACCGTCCGACCGCTCTGCAAATCGACGGAGAAACCATCCCCGAAGTGACCGAATATCGGGTGCAGGCCGGTTAAGAGCGCGGGCTGTGTCCGTGTAACCGTTGCACCACCGGTGCGGTGTCGAAGGAATAGAGGCGTGCTTCCGTTCCCTCCAGCCCATTGGCGGGCATGGAGACGGCTTGTAAGCCGCGGTTATCATAGGTAGACAGATAATAGGTGGCTCGCTCGGCATGACAAACGGCGGAATACTGGGTGTATTCCAGCCGGCCTTCGGGAAGCTGACAGCATCCCTTGGGCTGGGCAACGGCGTCGAGGATATGCATGAGCTGATGTACCCCCTCTCCGGCGCTGTTCGGCGCCGGAGAATGGGCGCGGAGAAAGGCGGCGCGCACGAAGCGGGACTGGGACGAAAAATCCCCCGGCAGACCAATGGCGCCCATGCCGCGGCTGTATCGCCGGAGTGGGAGACGGGGCGCAAAGCGGTTCTTCGGCTCGGTGGGGGAAAGGTTGCAAAAGTTGTTGAGAGCGAACAGCTGTTGGGGGAAGGGTGGTGCGTTGGTGAGCACCCCTGCCGGGTTGTCATAGAGATACAGCCGCCGATGCATGACCTCCACAGTGACGCATCGGGCGCGGTCGGCCAACAGCCAGTGAAGGGGTGCGGCGGGCAGTGCGGCGGAAAAGGCCTCGTCGGTGACGGTGATTGTTCGCAACAGCGCCACGGCCTCCCGCACGCTGTCGCATTGGCGCAAAATAAAGGGAATGAGGGCGAAGCTGGGAACGGCTTCGCCCTTTTCGGCTTTTTCGGCGTAGTCTGCGAAGCCGGCGAAGCGCAGGCCGGCCATGCACAGCCCCCGCTCATTCACTCCGTCAAAAAACAAGGGATACCCCTCCCGAAAACAGCCGATGCCTAACAGTGCCCGCCCCTCACCGGCGGGGAAATGACCCTTCGGCGGCTGAAAATGCCGGGGAATGAACAGAAGCGTTTCTCCGTAGCGTTGTTCATAGTCTAAATTGCGGCCGAAAAAGAAATCGTCGGCCGAAAGCGTGACCGCGGTGCACAAGACCCATTCCTCCCTAAACTGCTTTTTGGATGCCCGCTGCCTGCGAAGTCCTTGTTGCGGGCGTCTATAGCTTTTGCAAACGGTGCAGAGATTATGCGACGAAAAAAGCCATCGAAGAACGGTGTGAACGTCCTTCGATGGCGATTCAAATCGTTTTTGTTTTTATCCGGGAAACCGCAAATTGGCATAATGGGCGATGGTGTCCACTGTCTGGTCGATTCCGGTTTTCAGGCTGTCAATCACCAAATCGTAGCTGGCGGCGCTTCCCCATTTGGTGTCGGCATAAAAATTGTGATAGTTGGCGCGCCGTTTGTCGGTGCGCACGATTTCGTCGGCGATTTTCTTTTCGCTCATCTCCGGGTGTTGCGTCAACGCCCGCTTCACCCGGTCCTTGATGTCAGCGCGGATGAATACATGAATCGCCTGTTCCCGTTTGGCAAGGGCATAGTCGGCGCAACGCCCCACAATCACACAGCTTTCGCCCTGGTCGGCCAGCTTCTGGATGCTATCGAACTGGGCCATGAAGATTTTCTGGTGGATGGGAATGTCGTATTGGCCGATGGGCATTCCGTAATTGCCCAGCGACAGCGAATAGAGCAAGCTGCTGGTGGGTACCTCGTCATATAGAGCGATGTTTTCCGGCGACAGACCGCTTTCCTCCGCGGCCAGTCGGAGAAGCTCCTTGTCATACAGGGGCACGCCCAGCTTTTCGGCCAGCTTTTTTCCGATTTCGTGGCCGCCGCTTCCGTTTTGGCGTCCGATAGTGATGATGGTTCCTTTTTTCATGCTACGCTACCTCCTTTCGGTCGCCGAGGCGATCCGGGATCTGTGGATTTTTTCATTTCACAGCTTCCTATTCGATTATACCAAAAGAATTGTTTTTTGTACAGAGTTTTTATCGAAAAAGTATAAGAAAAACCAATAAAATTCCTTTCTGCTTTTTGCGCAACAAAAATCCATCCAGCAGAAACAAAAATCCATTGTCAGAATAGGCATAGCAGGATAAAATAACAATGGATTTATAGGAACTCATCCGAAAGGGATTGAAATTTGTCGAATCAGGAGGAGCACGGATAGATGAAAAAGATTGCTGTTTTGACCAGCGGCGGCGATGCCCCTGGCATGAATGCGGCTGTGCGCGCGGTGGTGCGCTCGGCGTTGCATAAGGGAATGGAGGTTTATGGCGTTGTGCGAGGCTATAACGGCCTCATCAAGGGAGAATTGGTTCCCATGAATTTGCGTAGCGTTTCCGATATCATTCATCGGGGCGGCACGGTTCTGTATACGGCGCGCAGTCCTGAATTCTGCACCGAGGAGGGTATGCAGAAGGCAGTGGACACCTGCCATGAATATGGCATCGAAGGCATCGTGGTCATCGGCGGCGACGGCTCCTTCCGGGGTGCGCAGGATTTGACCGCGCACGGCATCCCCTGCATCGGTCTGCCGGGAACCATCGACAACGATATTTCCTGCGGCGATGAAACCATCGGCTATGATACCGCCATCAACACGGTGGTGGACATGGTGGACAAGCTGAGGGACACCTCCCAGTCTCACGACCGTTGTAGCGTGGTCGAGGTGATGGGACGCCGCGCTGGCTGGCTGGCGCTGAGCACCGGCATCGCTGTGGGCGCGACGAGCATCCTTGTGCCGGAGGTGGAATATGATTTCGAGCGGGATATCGTGGCGCGCATGAAGGCCACCGCCCAGACCGGAAAGCACCATTTCATCATCGTTGTAGCCGAGGGTGTGGGCCATGTGGATGAGCTGGCGAAGAAAATCGAGGCCGCCACGGGTGTGGAAACCCGTGCGACGGTTTTGGGTCATGTGCAGCGCGGTGGCTCTCCTTCCGGTCATGACCGGGTGCTGGCGAGCCGGATGGGCAACTATGCGGTGGATTTGTTGGAGCAGGGAAAGAAAAACCGGGTGGTTGCGATTCGCGACGGCGTTCTCTGCGATTATGACATCGGCGAAGCCCTGTCGATGAAGAAGCCCTTCGATATGGATTTGTATCGTGTGGCTACGGAAATCTCTATTTGATTTTTCGGCGGTGGCTGCTTCTTGAATAGAGGGACGGCCGCCGCCTTTGTTATTTTTTCAATAAGGTGGCTATCGTATGCAGATAAAGGTTATGACCTTCAACACCCAGCATTGCACCAATTATCGCACCGGAAAAATCGACTTCGAGGTGATCGCTCAGGCGATTGCCGATGAAGCGCCGGCTCTGGTGGGACTAAACGAAATGTACGATGCCGGCCCCGCCCCGGAATTTGAGGCGCAGGCCAAAATTCTGGCGGAAAAGGCAGGCTTCCCGTATGTTTATTTTGCGAAAGCCATTGATGTGACCCCCGGAAACCCCTATGGAAATGCGCTTTTGTCGAAATATCCCATTCGGGCGGCTCAAACGGTGATGATCCCCGACCCCCAGATGCGTCAGGACACCAATGGCTTCGAAACCCGGTGCATCTTGAAGGCGGAAATTGATGTGGCCGGTGGGCTGGATGTGTTCGTGACCCATTTCGGGCTGAACCCTTCGGAGGCGCTGAATGCGGTTTCCGCGGTTTTGTGCCAGGTGCCGGAGCGGAGAAGCCTTTTGATGGGCGATTTCAATCTGACGCCGGAAAGCGCGCTTTTGGATTATATCCGGGGCTATTTACAGGACGCGGCGGAGGGCTTCTGCGCGGAAAAGCAAAGCTGGCCGTCGGACACTCCCCGCATGAAAATCGACTATATTTTTGTCAGCCGGGATATTTCAGTGCTGTCGGCGGACATTCCGGCGGTGGTGGCCTCAGACCATCGTCCGCATACTGCGGTTTTGGAGTTGCCTGAAGCGGAGGCATAAACGGCAGAGCGGATTTCGCATTTTTCGCGAAATCCGCTCTTTTTTGTTGCGGTCAGATTTTTTCGCTGTCCGGGCAAATCGGCACCGGCGCGCCGACGCCCTTGAAAATGCAGGCAGGCGGAATGAAGCCCCGCACCGATGAGAGGGGATAAACCCGTGCGTCGGCGCCGATGACCGTGCCTGGATTGAGCACACAGCCGCAGCCGATTTCCGCCCGGTCGCCTAGAAGTGCGCCCAGCTTTTTCCGCCCGGTGGCGATGTGCCGGCCGACATAGTCGATATGCACCGGCGATTTGTCCCCCTTCACGTTGGAGGTGATGCTTCCTGCGCCCATGTGCGCCCGATAGCCGAGGATGGAATCGCCCACATAGTTGTAATGGGGCACCTGCACCTCGTCGAAGAGAATCACATTTTTCAGCTCCGTGGAGTTGCCCACCACCGCCCCGGCGCCCACCAGTGCATTTCCGCGGATGAAGGCGCTGTGGCGCACCTCGGTCGCCGGCCCGATGTATACATTTTCGCCGATGAAGGCGCTGTCATAGATATGCGCTGTGCGATGAATCCACACCGTGGGCGCGGGATGAAAATATTCCTCCGGGGGCAGGGCTTCGCCCAGTCGGCGAATCCAGTCATCGATACAGTCCAGGGCGTCCCAGGGCTGTTCCACCGTCGCCAAAAACGGCGCCGCCACCGTGTGGGACAGGTCGCAAAGACTCGAAAGGGTAAAGGGCGATGTTTCCATGGCAATTCCTCCTAATGTTTGTATTTGATAGTATACCATAATTACAGAAAAATGCAATAGCGAATTTCGAGCTTTCCGCAGAGCGAAAAAGCAAAGGAGAGCGAACTTATGCGAAGCTATGAACGGCTGAATTTGACCAGCCAAAATCGGTTGCCCCAGTGGGCCTATTCGATTCCTTATGAGACGCCGGAAAAGGCGTTGCGGGGAAAGCGGGAGGAGAGTGCCTATTACCATTTGCTCAACGGGGAATGGGCTTTTGCTTATTTCGACCAGGAAGCGGACACGCCTGCCGATTTGCGGGAGGTCGCCTTTGATGCGACGATACCGGTTCCCTCCTGCTGGCAAATGCACGGCTATGACAAGCCTGCCTATTTCAATGTGAACTATCCGATTCCGGTGGATCCCCCTTATGTGCCGGATGAAAACCCCTGCGGCGTATATCGCACCCGTTTTTCGCTGGATGCGGCGTGGAGCGCCCGGCGAACGGTGATTGTTTTCGAGGGAGTTGCCTCCTGTCTGGAGGTGTATGTCAACGGCCGGTTTGTAGGCGCCGGGCAGGGGAGTCATCTCCAGTCGGCCTTCGAGCTGACCCCCTATGTGCAGGCGGGAGAAAACGAGCTGATTGTCCGGGTGATGAAATGGTGCGTTGGGAGCTATCTGGAGGACCAGGACTTTTTCCGGCTGAATGGCATTTCCGGGATGTGTATCTGCTCTCTCGCGAGGAGCAGGCGATCGAGGATGTGGAAATCCGGGTCTCCTGCCGAGGCGTCACGGTGTCGGCGCCGGATTATACCGTATATGACGCGGCGGGATAGGTGGCAGACTGGGCGCACCCGATGCTGTGGAACGCCGAAAAGCCCTATCTGTATACGGTGGTGGTGCGGGGAAAAACGGAATATATCCCCTATCGGGTTGGCTTGCGGGAGATCTCCGTCAGTCCGCAGGGTGAGCTGTTGATCAATCAAACGCCGGTGATTCTCAAGGGCGTCAACCATCATGATACCCATCCGACGGAGGGTTATACGGTGTCAGAGGCCTTTTTGCGGGACGAGCTGCTGAAAATGAAGGCACTGAATATCAACTGTATTCGTACCTCCCACTATCCGCCCACCCCGGAATTCCTCAATCTTTGTGATGAGCTGGGCTTCTATGTGGTGGATGAGGCGGATTTGGAGCTGCACGGCTTCGAAATGCGGGAAGGAAGCCAGACAAAGCTCTCCTATATCCCGGAGGGGACGCCAGTGTGCGACCCTCAGTGGCTGCCGCTGTATACGGAGCTGTTTCACGCTTACCCCAATGCCATCGGCGGCTGTATCTGGGAATGGGCAGACCATACCGTTTTGGAAAACGGCGTTCCCCGCTACGGTGGCGATTTCGGCGAGCCGATGCATGACGGGAACTTCTGCTGTGACGGGTTGACTTTCTATGACCGCGGCTTCAAGGCTGGCTCTTATCATGCAAAATATGTCTATCAGCCCATGCGCGCTTTTCTTGAGGATGGCCGATTGCGTATTCGCAACGACTTTGATTTCACCGACCTGTCCGAGTGCAGGCTGGAGCTGTCGCTGGCGGTGGATGGCGAGGAACGGGAGCGGCTGGAGCTGTCGCCGGCGGTGAAGCCCCATGAAGAAACGGTGCTTTCTCTTCCCTTCTCTGTGCCGTCCATTTGCCGCTGGGGTGCTTTTGTGAATTTGCGGCTAAAAAACAGCCGAGACGAGGAAATCGGCCTCTGCCAGCTCCCCCTGTCTGTGCCCGTCGCGCCGGTGCAAACATCCGCGCCTCTTTCTTTGCGGGAGGAGGAGCGCTATGTATGGGCTGAGGGGACGGATTTCGCCTATCGCTTCGATAAGCGCCTGGGCACGCTGGATAGCCTGGTGCAAAAGGGGAAGGAGGAGCTGGCTTCTCCTCTGCGGCTGACCACCTGGCGCGCCCCCACCGACAACGACCGCCATGTGCGCGGCGAATGGGGGATGAGCGAAAACGGAAACAACTGGTGCGCCGGGTGCTTCGATTTGACCAGCACGAAGTTGTATGCGGTGCGGGTGGAGGGCAACTGCATCGTGACCGAGGCCAGCCTTGGAGCGACCGCCCGCACGCCCTATTTCCGCTTTACGCAGGAAATGGCATTTTTCGCCGACGGCACGGTCAAGGTTTCCCTCCGGGGGCGGAAAAAGAATAGTCTAGCGTTTTTGTATTTGCCTCGGCTGGGCTATGAATTTTCCTCGCCGGTGAAAAATGACGGCTTCTCCTATTTCGGCATGGGGCCGGGGAAAAGCTATTGCGATATGCATCTGCACGCGCCAGTGGGCCTGTATCACAGCACGGCCGAGGCGGAATATGTTCCGCATATTCGCCCCCAGGAGCACGGAAATCACTGTGGTTGTCGCTTCTTGCAAATGGAGCGGGGCTTGACGGTGGAGACCGACACCGCCTTCGAATGCTGTGTGTCGGCCTACCCCACCGCGGCGCTGGATCGGGCGCGGCATATCGACGAGCTGGAGTCTAACGGAAAAACCAACATCCGCATTGATTATAAGGTCTCCGGAATTGGCTCCAACAGCTGTGGGCCGCGGTTGGAGGAGCGCTATCAGCTGAACGAAATGGAAATCGCCTTTGCGTTTTATCTGAAAATGACGAAATAAGTCGAAAAAAGGAAGCAGAAGCTGTTCCGAGAGGGGCAGCTTCTGCTTCCTTTTTGTTGATGTGTGGGTCAGCGGTTTTTCTCCAGCCATTGCACCCAGGTGCGATAATGCTTTGCGTAAATGTGGGTGTTGTCGCTGGTATATTGCTTGTCCAGGTTTCCTTGGCCATCGTCGAAAATGGGATTCACATCCAGATAGCGCACCGAAGCGCCGTCGGCCAGCGCCGCGATGGATTGGTTGAACTGCTCGATGTTTTGGTTGTTGACCACGGAATCCCGATTGGAGCGTCCGGCGCCCACCTTCAAATTCGCGCAAATGTACACGGTGGCCTTGGGCTGTGCCGCTCGAATTCGCGTGACCAAATCGGAATATTTGTTGATGGTTGTGGTGCGGTTATAGCCCAACTCGTTGATGCCCAGCATGAGATACACCCGCTGATAGCTTTGCTCGGCCAGCGCCTGCTCCAGGGTGCGGCTGGCTTTTCCGGGGCTTGCGTTGCTTTCTCGGTCGATTTTGTAGACGCTCATGCCGGTGGAGCAAAAATAGGAGGCGCCGCTCATGCCGCCGTATTCCATCAGCCCCACCGTGCGGGAATCACCGATGAACAGCGCGCCGGTGAAATCAGGGGCGGTTTGGTTGGATGTGGGCGTGGCCGTTGTGGTGGTGGAAGTGGCGGAGGCTGTTGTGGTGGTCGTCGTAGGGATGGTTGTTGTTGTTGTTGTTGTTTGCGCTTCGGTGGTGGTGAGAGGCGGCAGAGCGGGGGCGGAGGAGTCCGCTGGTGCTTCTGCGTCGCCCTTATGAATCAGCCACCAACCAACCAGCAAAAACACCAACGTCAGCCCGGCGGCTAGCGATAGACGGATTTTGTCGCGGCGATGATTTTTTTGTGTGCGGTTCATGAAAAAGCCTCCTCAAAAGCGAAAATACAGGAAGGGATCGTTCATTCCCTGCCAAATGCAATAAACTGAATAGCCCAGCGTGGTCAGCAAAACCGCGCCCAGCAAAACCGGGCGGCGTCCCAGCCGCCGCGCAACCGTTTCCGGCAGCGGTGTGCAGGCGACCAGCCCCGCTAGCAGGAAGGGTGCATATTGGCGCAGATAGCGCACATAATCCCTCGGAAAAACGCTGACTCCGCCGATGCCAAACAGACGGCCGGCATAAATCCACAGGCTTTGGACATCCGGAACGGCGAAAATCAGCCAGCTGAACAGAATGGCCGGAATCATATACAGATGGCCGAGGGCCGGAGAGCGCTCCAGCACCCGTCCAAAGCCCAGTTTCTCCACCGCGATGAGCAGATACAGAAACAGCCCCCACAGGACATAGTGCCAGGCAGCTCCGTGCCATAGGCCGGTCAACAGCCACACCACCAGCAAATTCAGCAGTGTGCGCGCTGTTCCCCGGCGGCTTCCGCCCAGCGGGATGTAGATATAATCCCGGAACCAGCGGCCGAGGGTGATGTGCCAGCGGCGCCAGAATTCGGACATGGAGCGGGCCATGTAGGGGTGGCGGAAATTCTCCGGCAGAGAGAAGCCCAGCATTTTTCCAAGGCCGATGGCCATGAGTGAATAGCCGTAGAAGTCAAAATACAGCTGGAGGCTGAAGGCGATAAGGCCAAGCCAGGCCAGCGGAACCGACAAGGATTCGAAGCCGATGCCCTCCACCGCGAACCAGAGACCGCCCATCCGGTCGGCCAAAATCACCTTTGCTCCCAGTCCTCCGATGAAATAGGCGATGCCCTTCCCCAGCCGGGGGAGAGAGAGGGGGGGCGCGGACAGCTTGTCCGACACCGCCGAAAAGCGCACGATGGGGCCGGAAATCAGTCGGGGGAACATGAGCATATAGGCGCCGAAGCGAAGGGGATTTTTTTCGGCGAGGATTCCCCGATAAATGTCCACTAGATAGGCAATCGCCTGAAAGGTGAAAAAGCTGATGCCAGGGGGCAGGGTGATTTTCGGCACGGGCAGAGCCGGTGCGCCGGGCAGCCGGGCGAACAGCCAGTTGAGATTTTCGACGGTGAAGGCGGCGTATTTGAAGAAAAACAGCGCACCGCCCTGCAAAAGAATTCCCGCGACCAGCCAGCGCTTTTTATGGCGGCCGTCGCCGATGCCCCGGCCGCAAAGATAGGCGAGGCCGGTTCCGGCGAGAAGGAGCAGCAGAGAAAACGGCTCCTGCCACACGCCGTAGGTATAAAAGACCAGGCTGAAGAAGCATAGCGCGCCACTGCGAAGGCGTGCCGGCAAAAGATAATAAATCGCCAGTGTGAAGGGGAGAAACCAGCAAAGAAAATGCAAACTGTTGAAAGCCATATAGCGAGTCCTCGTTGTTTTGAATTATGGATTGTTTTTTTCAGAGCTTCAGAGAGCGATTGCCCGGTCGGCGATGCGAAAGCGGCTGTTAAGCAGGCTCCAGTTTTGGGGAAAGGGGCGATCCAGGTTCCAATAGCCCACGCCCCGGAAGCCGTATTCGTCCACCAGCTCCAGCTTCGCGCCGATGCTGCGGGCGTCCTCGAACCAGACCTCATGACGCACGCCGTCGGCGGCGGTATAGGTGAAAAAGGGCGCTTGCGCTTGGGCGTCGAAGGCGATGGCGGCGTTCTTTTCCTGCGCCAGGCGGATTGCCTGTTCGTTGGAAAGGCTTTGAGCGGCGGTGATGCCCGCCTCATAGGGCAGCGGCCAATCGTAGCCATAGGTGGGAAGGCCCATGAAAATTTTTTCCTGCGGAATTTCGGTCACCGCATAGTCCAGCACCCGCCGCACGGAGGGCAACGGAGCCACGGCCATCGGCGGCCCATAGGTATAGCCCCATTCATAGGTCATCAGCAAAACTCCGTCGGCGACGGCGCCGAGGGCGGCATAGTCATGCCCTTCATATAGCGAGCCGGGCTGGTCGGCCCGGGTTTTCGGCGCCAGCGCCACCACCACTGCATAGCCGAGGGGAGCGAGACGCCTGCGCGCCCGATCGATAAATTCCGGATAAAGGGCGGCGCCGTCCGCACCGAGAAATTCGAAATCAATGTCCAGCCCTTGATAGTTTCGCTCCCGCATCCGCGCGACAATCTGTTCCAGAAGGGTATCCTGCAGAGCGGGATTTTCCAACAGTGCCAGTCCGAGGGCGCTGTCGAACCGCCCGTCGTCGGTGAGGGTGGACAGATGCATCCAGGGGGTGACGCCGTATTCCAGCGCCAGCGCCACCGGGCGGCTGTCCGGCGGCGCGTTAAGCTCTCCGGACAGATTGAAGCCATAGGTGAAGGGGGTGAAAAAGGTCAAATAGGGAAGCGTGCGCCGCAAAAGGTCATCGGAGATGGCAGGATAGGCATAGGCGTTTACATCCAATAGCCCCGTCGGCTCTTCGATATAGCGAATGACCAGCTCCTCGCCCGGCGTGATGGCCGGGCGACCGCCGAGACGGGGGTTGTTGCGATACAGCTGGATGACCGATGTGTCGAAGGCACGCGCCACGGAATACAGCGTGTCTCCCGGCTGAGCCGTATATATCCGGGCGGGGGTCAGCGCAACCAGCGCCTGTCCCTCCACCAGCGGCGCGGTCATGGAAAGTCCGTTTTGCTCCGCCAGCAGCGTGGCGGGAATGCCTAGCCGCTCTGCAACCCCGCGCAGTGTGTCTGTGGATGAAACCGTGTATAGCATGGATGCCCCTCCCATTGCCGTGTTATATCGGTGATAAAACGATATGCGGAAAAGGGGGCAATCATTCCAGCGTTTGTCGCTTCGCCTTTTTACGGCGTGGGCGGTAGAGGCGGCTTGGCGGAGTCGGACTCTGCCGTTTCCTTTTGCGGACGGTATTCGCGGGTGATATATACGGGCCGGTTTTTCGTTTGGATATAAATGCGGGCGATATATTCGCCGATGATGCCCAGCATCATCATTTGCAGTCCGCCGATGAGCAAAATCAGCACGACGATGGTGGCGTAGCCGGGGATGGCGATACCGAAGCCCAGCTTCTGTATGATCACCACCAGCATATAAATCAGCGAAAGGGCGGCGAAAATGGCGCCCGCCACCGTGGCCAGCTGGAGCGGGAAGGTGGAAAAGGATACAATCCCCTCGAAGGCATAGCGGCAAAGCTTACGGAAGGACCAGGAGGTTTTTCCGGCGTGCCGCTGCTGCACGGTATAGGGCATATAATGGGTGGGAAAGCCCACAAAGGAGAAAATCCCCTTTGAAAATCGGTGATATTCCTGCATGGAGCGAATGGCCTCGGCCATCGGCTGACGAAAGGTGCGGAAATCGCTGGCATCGGGGCGGAAATGGATATCGCAGGCGGTGTTGATCAGGCGATAGAAGCCTTTTTTGCAAAAGGAGAGAAACCGCCCCTCCTGGCGTCTTTCCTGATAGGCGGCCACGCAATCATAGTCCGGATGCTCATCCAAAAACCGCACCATCTCCAAAACGGTGGCGGGCGGCTGCTGGAGGTCAGCGTCCATGATGGCCACATAGCTTCCCTTGGCCTGCTGGAGGCCGGCCAGCATGGCCGCCTCCTTCCCAAAATTGCGGGAAAAATTGATCAGCTGCACCCGGCAGTCGGCCGTTTGCTGGAGGGTGAGAAGCGCTTCCCAGGTGTTATCCCGGCTGCCGTCGTTGACACAAATCATTTCATATTCCAGTCCGGCGGGGACGAAGGCCTGCTGACAGGCCTCGTATAAAGCCGCCACATTGGCCTCTTCGTTATAACAGGGGATGACTAACGACAGACGCATGATAAGCGCTCCTTATTCGTAAATCGGGAACCGGGCGCAAAGCGCCTGTACCTCCCGGCTGACCTGCTCCCGGTTGCCCTCGAAGTCGGTGATGACCGCATGAATCCATGTGGCGATCGTGTCCATTTCCGCCTCCCGGAAGCCCCGCGTGGTGACGGCGGGGGTGCCCAAACGGACGCCGCTGGTGACGAAGGGGCTTTGGGGGTCGTTGGGAACGGTGTTCTTATTGGCGGTGATGTGCACCGCGTCAAGCCGATGCTCCAGCTCCTTGCCGGTCAGCTCCGTTCCCCGTAAATCCAACAGCAGCAGATGGTTGTCCGTGCCGCCGGAAACGATGCGATGGCCACGCGCCTGAAGGGCGGTGCTGAGCGCGGCGGCGTTTTTCACCGTCTGGCGCTGATGCTCCCGGAATTCCTCGGTCATGGCCTCGCCCAGCGCCACCGCCTTGGCGGCGATGATGTGCATGAGGGGGCCGCCCTGGGTGCCGGGGAAAATGGCCTTATCGATGGTTTTGGCCAGCTCCTCGCGGCAGAGAATCATGCCGCCGCGGGGGCCGCGCAGGGTCTTATGGGTGGTGGTGGTGACCACATCGGCGTATGGCACCGGCGAGGGATGCACCCCCGCGGCCACCAGTCCGGCGATATGGGCCATGTCCACCATGAGATAGGCTCCCACCCGGTTGGCGATTTGGCGGCAACGGGCGAAATCAATCACGCGGGAATAGGCGCTGGCGCCCACAACGATCAGCTTCGGCTGACATTCCACGGCGGTTTTTTCCATGGCGTCATAGTCGATGCGCTCGGTCTCGGCGTCCACGCCGTAGGGCACAATATGAAAATATTTTCCGGAAATGTTGACGGGAGAGCCGTGGGACAGATGGCCGCCCTCGGAGAGATTCATGCCCATGACTGTGTCGCCCGGATTTAGCAGGGCGAAGAACACCGCCAGATTGGCGTTCGCGCCGGAATGAGGCTGGACATTGGCGTGGTCTGCGCCGAAAAGGGCGCAGGCTCTTTCCCGCGCCAGCTGCTCCACCTTGTCCACGCATTGGCAGCCGCCATAATAGCGCTTTCCGGGATAGCCTTCGGCGTATTTGTTGGTGAGCACGCCGCCAGCGGCCAGCAGAACCGCCGGGGACACCACATTTTCCGAGGCAATGAGCTCGATGTTATGCCGTTGGCGTTGCAACTCCTCGTCGCAGGCCGCGGCAACCTGGGGGTCAAAATCCTTTAAGCTTTCAAAAAAATTCATGCTCATTCCTCCTGTTTTTTTGTGGGACATTTACCTTGGACACCCTTATAGCATACCATGGCTTTTTTTGGGTGTCAACTGAACTTTTGCAAAAAAATCGGACAATTCCCAAAAAACCGAAGCGGCCGTCGAAAGCGGTCGAAAAAAGGGGGTTTTTCCCGGAAAAAGAATTCCGCCGCCGCACATATTTTTCGTCGCCCTCCGCACAATAAACGAGAAAAAGAAATGAGGTGGCATGGGTGAAAAAACGGTGGATTTTTTTGTGCTTGGCGGTGGCGGCGGTGGGCGTCGGCTGGAGTCGAAGCGGTGCGCCGGAGCCGACGCCGGTGACGGTGGTGCGGCTCGTACGCCAAAGCGTGGAAAAAACGGTCTCCTGCAACGGAACGGTGCAGGCCGGCTCGACGCTGTCGGTGACGGTGGAAACGGGTTGTGTGCTGGAGCGTGTGGAGGCGCAGGCTGGACAGGCGGTGACGGCGGGAGAGGCGCTTGCCCAGGTGAACAAAGCCGCCAGTCGGGGGCGGCAGACGGGACGGGCGCTGGAGGCTTTGACGCTGGCGGCGATGGAGGAAACAGTGTGCGCTCCGGCGGATGGAATTTTGATGACGGTGGAAGGTCGAGAGGCGGAATGGCTTCCTGCGGGGGAGGCGCTGGCGACGCTGGCGACGCTGTCCGGGCTGGAAATCCGGGTGATGATTCCGGAAAAGCAGCTGCGGCAGGTGCGCACGGGACAGACGGTGCGGGTGCAAGGGGACGGGTTCGCGAAAAAGGTATATACCGGGGTGCTGTCCCGGATTGCGGCGACGGGAACGGTTTCCTCCACTGGGGACACGGCGGTGGAGGGGATTGTGACGCTGGATGCAGGGCAGGCGGATGCTTCCCTGCGGCTGGGGCTGACCGCCCGTGCGGAGATTGTGACCGCGGTGACCGAGGGGCTTCTGTTGCCCTATGAAGCAGTGCAGGAGGATGCCCAGGGGGTGGAGTTTGTGTATCTGGTGGAGCAGGGACAGGCGGTGCGCCACGATTTGTCGGAAACCGCAGAGCTGAAGGCGGGCGTTTTGGCTGCGGATGACAGGCTGGAGGGGAGACAGCTGATTTTGAACCCCCAGTCTCTTGCAGAGGGGATGGCGGTGGACGGCCGGGAGGAGACAGGGGCATGATGGAACTGTGGAGCAGTGCATGGCAGGGCTTACGCCGCCGCCGGGCGCGCACGGCGCTGACGGTGGCCAGCGTGGCAATTGGAACGGCGATGGTGGCGTTGGTTAGCGGAATCGGTGCGCTGGGGGAGACGGCGGTGGGCAAGGAGCTGGAGAGCATGGGGGTGAACGGCCTGTCTGTAAGCGCTTCCAACGGGCTGGACGGAGAGTGCCTGACGGCAATTCGCCAGCTTTCGGCGGTGGAGCAGGCCATGCCCCTGGTGCTGGATTATGCGTCGGCCCGCTTCCCGGCGGGGGAGCGGTATGGGGTGGTGAGCTGTGGCATCGACGCAGGTGCAGACCAGCTGATTTCTCTGGAGTTGTTGCATGGGCGACTGCTGGAGCGGGGCGATGTGGAACGCGAGGGGGCGGTGTGTCTGGTGGATTCCGCCCTGGCGCTGGAGGCCTATGGGCGGGAAAATGTGGTGGGGAAAAGCCTTACGGTGATGCTGGGAACACAGCGGCTGGAGCTGACGGTGGTGGGGGTGACCGCCACCGGGAGTAGCTTGCTGAAGGCCGTCACGGCGATGATTCCCTATATGGTCTATCTGCCCTATACAACCCTTCAAGCGGCGAGCGGGGACACCACCATCGACCAAATCGCCGTGCGGGTGGAGCCGGGCGGCTCGGCCACCGCTGAGAGAGCGATTCGCCGAACACTCAGTGGTCAGCAGGGGATTTCCTCCGTCAAAACGGAGGATTTGGCCGCCCAGCGGGAACGGCTGGAGCGTCTGACCGGGGTGATTTCTCTGGCGCTGACGGCCATCGGCGGGGTTTCGCTGTTGGTTTCCGGCTTCGGGATGCTGACGGCGATGCTGTCCTCGGTGCATGAACGCACCGGAGAAATCGGCATCAAGAAGGCGGTGGGCGCCGGACGGGGGCGGATTTTGGCGGAGTTTTTGGCCGGGGCGGTGCTGATGAGCCTGCTGGGCGGCGGAATTGGGCTGGCGGTGGGTGGCGGCGTGCTTTTGGCGGCCTGTGGCTGGTTGGGGCTGGCCTTCCCGGCGGTGGCCACGCGCTGGGGCGGAATTCTGTTGTTGACGGTGGTGCTGGGGGCGGCCTTTGGGGCGTATCCGGCCTATCGAGCCGCCGGTGCGCGGCCGGTGGAGGCGCTTCGCCGGGAATTGTGAAAAATGCTTTGCTTTTTTGCAGAATGTATGCTATAATATCCACGGATGTTTTGCCGAAGAAAAAAGCACGGCCTTCTTCGGCTGGAAAATATAGATGGCGCGGCGAAATTTGTCGAATGGTTCAACGGGGCCGAAGGGCAACCGTCGCGACCGGACACCTTGCTGGCGGCGCTTTTTGCGGCGTGTCGGGGGAACAGGAAAGGGTGCTTTTGTGGAAAAATATCGGATTATCGGCGGCAATCGGCTGTCGGGCGCTGTGGATATAAGCGGAGCAAAAAATGCGGCGGTGGCGATTCTGCCGGCGGTGATTTTGTCGGATGAGCCTTGTCGGCTGGAAAATGTCCCCCATATCAGCGATGTGTTCACGACGCTGAAAATTTTGCAAAAGCTGGGGGCGCGGGTGGACTGGGTTGGCCAGAACACGGTGGAGATTGACCCCCGTTCGGTGAACACCGCCGCGGTGGATGAGCATTTGGGACGCAAAATGCGCGCTTCCTATTATTTCATCGGCGCTCTGCTGGGAAAAATGGGCGAGGCCAGTGTGCCCATGCCCGGCGGCTGTAATTTCGGCACCCGCCCCATCGACCTACACCTGAAGGGCTTCAACGCGCTGGGGGCGACCACCGATCTTTTGGAGAATAACATCATCACGGCTCATGCCGACCGGCTGGTGGGAGACGCGGTGTATTTGGATACGGTCAGCGTGGGTGCCACCATGAACATTATTCTGGCGGCGACGCGGGCGCGGGGCTCCACCATTATTGAAAACGCGGCGCGGGAGCCGCATATCGTGGATTTGGCGAACTTTTTGAATATGATGGGGGCGGACATTCGCGGTGCGGGCACCGATGTCATCAAAATTCGCGGCGTTCAGACCCTGCACGGAGCGGATTATTCCATTATTCCGGATCAGATTGAGGCCGGAACCTATATGGCGATGACTGTGGCCACCGGCGGCGATGTGCTTATTCGGAATGTGACACCGAAGCATCTGGAGTCCATTTCGGCGAAGTTGGAGGAATTGGGCGCCTGCTTCGAGGACATGAACGATGCGGTGCGGATTCGTTGCGACGGTCCTCTGCATCACAGCAACATCAAAACCATGCCCTATCCGGGCTTCCCGACGGATATGCAGCCGCAATTCGGCGTGCTTTTGTCCATCGCCCAGGGCACCAGCACCATCACCGAGGGCATTTGGGAAAACCGGTTCCGGTATACCGAGCAGCTGTGCCGCATGGGGGCGCAAATCTCCGTGGAGGGGAAACGAGCCGTTTTCTCCGGCGTGCCGGAGCTGATGGCTGCGCCGGTGGAGGCGCTGGATTTGCGCGCCGGAGCAGCCATGGTGGTGGCCGGTCTTGTGGCGCGGGGCGAAACCGAGGTTTCGCAAATCGAGTATATCGAGCGGGGTTATGAAAAGCTGGTGGATAAGATTTTGCGTCTGGGCGGCGATATTCGCCGGGTGGACGACTGAACACATACCTTGAGGGCTGCAGCCATCCATTTCCGACGGGGCTGCGGCCCTTTCCGAGAACAGAAGGGACAAAAGGATGCTTCGTTATTGTGCGCTATTCAGCGGCAGCAGCGGCAACTGCACTTACATAGGAACGGCGGAGGCCGGGATTTTGGTGGACGCGGGCGTATCCGCCAAGCGAATTACCGAGGCGTTGCAGAGGCGGGATATCGACCCTGCCTCTATCAAAGCGGTGCTGGTGACCCATGAACATTCGGATCATATCGCCGGCCTGCGGGTGCTGTGCAAGCGGTTTCATTGGCCGGTGCTGGCGTCTGTGGGGACGCTGGACGCGCTGACTGAGGGGGACAAGCTCCCCGCCGACCAGCGGATGTATGTGCTTTCTCCCGGAAAATCGGTGGGGATTTACGGCTTGCGCGTGACCCCCTTTTCCACGCCCCATGACAGCCGGGAATGTCTCGGCTATCGCATCGAGGGAGCGGGGCGCACGCTGGCGCTGGCGACGGACATCGGCTATATGACGGAGGAAATCCGCCGGGCGCTGAGCGGCTGTGGGCTGGTGCACGTCGAATCGAACCATGACCCGGAGATGCTCCGCGCCGGCCCTTATCCCTATTATTTGCAGGAGCGGATTTTGGGACGTGGCGGCCATCTGTCTAACGCCGCTTGTGCGGCCGTTTTGCCAGAGCTGGTGTCCGGCGGCACAACCCGGCTGGTGCTGGCTCATTTGAGCCGGCAGAACAACACTCCCCAGTTGGCTCTTTCCACGGCCGATGCCGCGCTGGAGCGGGCGGGTGTGACGGTTGGACGGGATTGTCTGCTGGAGGTTGCGGAGCCGGAGGGCACGAAGCCGGTGACCTATTTTTGAGGAGGTCTGTATGCTGAATGTGACGGTGCTGTGCGTGGGCCGGCTGAAGGAAAAATATTGGCAGGAGGCCTGCCGGGAATATGAAAAACGGATGGGCGCCTTTTGTCGGCTGCGTATTGTGGAGGTGGCGGAGGAACGGTTGCCGGACAATCCGTCGCCGGCGCAGATTGCCGCCACCGTGGACGCGGAAGGAAAGCGTCTGCTGGAGCTACTTCCGCGGGACGCCGCGACGATGGCGCTGTGTATCGAGGGGACGGGATATTCCTCGCCGGCGCTGGCGGAGAAAATCCGGCGCTGGACCGTGGAGGGGTGCAGTCATGTTTGCTTCGTGATTGGCGGCTCCTATGGGCTGTCCGATGCGGTGAAAAGCCAGGCGCGTCTGCGTCTGTCCATGTCGCCGATGACCTTTCCCCATCAGCTGGCGCGGGTGTTGCTCTTGGAGCAGTTGTATCGTTGCTGTCAAATCAACGGCGGCGGAAAATATCATAAATAAGACCGCAAATTACACATAATGAAAGGAAAAACATAATGGAACAGAATCATACCGGATATATTTCCCCACTTTCCACGCGCTATGCCAGTCAGCAGATGCAGGAGATTTTTTCGGAGCGCTTCAAATTCCGTACCTGGAGACGACTGTGGGTTGCGCTGGCACGTGCCGAAAAGACCCTCGGACTGGACATCACCGACGAGCAGCTGGCGGAGCTGGAGGCTCATCGGGATGACATCAACTTTGAGGTGGCGGAAGCGCGGGAGCGTGAGGTGCGCCATGATGTGATGAGCCATGTTTATGCCTATGGGGTGCAATGCCCGAAGGCGGCGCCCATCATCCATCTGGGCGCGACCAGCTGCTATGTGGGGGATAACACGGATGTGGTGATTTTGCGGGAGGCCTCCCAGCTGGTGCTGAAGAAGGCGGCGCAGGTGTTGCACAATCTGGCGGAGTTTGCCTGCCAGTATAAGGACTTGCCTTGTCTGGGCTATACGCATTTACAGCCGGCGCAGCTCACCACCGTGGGCAAGCGGGCGACACTGTGGATGAACGAGCTGTGCATGGATATGGAAAATCTCCAGTTTCAGCTGGATCGGCTGCAGCTGTTGGGGTCGAAGGGAACTACCGGAACCCAGGCCAGCTTCATGGAGCTTTTTGACGGCGACGAGGAAAAAATCCGCCGCATGGAACAGCTGATTGCGGAGGAGATGGGCTTCTCCGGGTGCGTCCCGGTGTCCGGCCAGACCTATTCCCGCAAGGTGGATACCTATTTCCTCGGTGTGCTGTCCGGCTTCGCGCAAAGCGCCTATAAATTTGCTAATGATCTGCGCCTACTCCAGGCCTTCGAGGAGGTGGAGGAGCCCTTTGCCAAAAAGCAAATCGGATCCTCAGCGATGCCCTATAAGCGCAATCCCATGCGCAGCGAGCGCATCTGCGCGCTGGCGCGGTATGTGACGGTGGACGCGCTCAATCCGGCCATCACCGCCTCCACCCAGTGGTTCGAGCGGACGCTGGACGACAGCGCCAATAAGCGGATTGCGGTGGCGGAGGCCTTTTTGGCGGTGGACGCGATTCTTAACATCTATACCGATGTAACCTCCGGGCTGGTGGTGTATGAGCCGGTGATTCACCGGCGCGTGATGGAAAAGCTGCCTTTCATGGCTACCGAAAATGTGATGATGGAATCGGTGAAGAGAGGTGGAAATCGCCAGGAGCTGCATGAGGTGATTCGCCAGCTGTCCCAGGAGGCGGCCACTCGCGTGAAGCGAGAAGGGGCGCAGAACGATTTGATTGATCGCATGGCGGCGGATGCGCGAATTCCCCTCACTAAGGAGGATATTCTGGCGCAGATGGCGCCGGAAAGCTATATCGGCCGCAGTCCGGCGCAGGTGGAGGAGTTTTTGGCTGAGGTGGCTCAGCCTCTGTTGGAGCGGTATTATTCCGGTGATGTGGCGGAGGCGCTGACTCTTTGAGCGGGAGAAGCGCGGTCCCGCTGAAAACGCTTTTTTCAAAAGGCTGAAAAAGGCTGAAAATGAACGAAAAAGCTCCGAGGCACTAGCAAAGTGCCTCGGAGCTTTTTTGCATTTTGATAGAACTTTTCGAGCGAGAGAGCTTATTTCGCGCTCTCCGCCACCGCCACCGCGCAGGCCACGGTGGCACCAACCATCGGGTTGTTGCCCATACCGATCAGACCCATCATTTCAACATGGGCGGGCACGGAGGAGGAGCCGGCGAATTGGGCGTCGCCGTGCATACGGCCCATTGTGTCGGTCAGGCCATAGGAAGCCGGGCCGGCCGCCACGTTATCCGGATGCAGGGTGCGGCCGGTGCCGCCGCCGGAAGCCACGGAGAAGTATTTCTTTCCGTTCTCCAGCGCCCACTTTTTGTAGGTGCCGGCGACGGGATGCTGGAAGCGGGTGGGGTTGGTGGAGTTACCGGTGATGGAAACCTCCACGCCCTCGCGAATCATGATGGCAACGCCCTCATTGACATCGTTCGCGCCATAGCAGCGCACCAGCGCGCGCTCGCCGTCGGAGAAGGCCTTCTCGCGCACAATCTTCAGCTCGCCGGTGAAAAAGTCATAGTCGGTTTCCACATAGGTGAAGCCGTTGATGCGGCTGATGATATAGGCGGCGTCCTTTCCGAGGCCGTTGAGGATGACGCGCAGCGGAACCTTGCGCACCTTGTTGGCGGTGCGGGCGATGCCGATGGCACCCTCGGCGGCGGCGAAGGATTCGTGGCCGGCTAGGAAGGCGAAGCAGGTGGTGTCCTCAGAGAGGAGCATTTTTCCCAGATTGCCGTGGCCGAGGCCGACCTTGCGCTGGTCCGCCACAGAGCCGGGCACGCAGAAGGCCTGAAGCCCCTCGCCGATGACGGCGGAGGCTTCGGCGGCGTCCACGACGCCGCGCTTGAGCGCCAGCGCCACCCCCATGGTGTAGGCCCAAACGGCGTTTTCGAAAGCGATGGGCTGCACGCCCTTCACAATAGCATCCACATCGATGCCCTTAGACAGGCACAGGTCGCGGCAGGTCTCCAGAGAATCCAGTCCGTTGTCCGCCAGGAATTTCTCGATTCCGGCCATGCGGCGGTCTTTGCCTTCAAACTTCACATCGTTAGCCATCTGTACATTCCTCCTTCTTATTCTTCACGGGGGTCAATGTACTTCGCCGCGTTATCGAAGCGGCCGTACTGACCGATGTTTTTCTCGTATGCCTCGTTGGGGGTCATGCCGTGGCGGATATCCTCCAGCATCTTGCCCAGCTTTACAAACTGATAGCCGGTGACCTCGCCTTCGTCGTCCAAAGCCAGCTTCGTGACATAGCCCTCCGCCATTTCCAGATAACGCACGCCCTTCACATTGGTGGAATACATGGTGCCCACCTGAGAGCGCAGACCCTTGCCCAAATCCTCCAGGCCGGCGCCGATGGACAGACCGTCCTCGGAGAAGGCGGACTGGGTGCGGCCGTACACAATCTGCAGATACAGCTCGCGCATGGCTACATTGATGGCGTCGCATACCAGGTCGGTGTTCAGACATTCCTGCAGGGTTTTTCCGGGCAGAATTTCCGCGGCCATGGCGGCGGAATGAGTCATGCCGGAGCAGCCGATGGTCTCCACCAGCGCTTCCTCGACGATACCGTTTTTCACATTCAGCGTCAACTTGCAGGTGCCCTGCTGGGGCGCGCACCAGCCGATGCCGTGGGTCAGACCGGAAATGTCGTTGACATTATAAGCCTTCACCCATTTGCCCTCCTCAGGGATGGGAGCCGGGCCGTGGTTGGGGCCCTTTTTCACTATGCACATTTTTTCCACTTCATGGGAATAGTTCATATAGGGGTTACTCCTTTCGGTTTTTACTGTACTTGTCCGTGAGGACACATAACCGTACACATCTATTATACCAGTTTTGTGGCTATTTTCAAGAGCTTTGCGGAATAATTTTTGCGGAAAGCGGAAGGATTTTCTGTTCATTTCGCAAAAAGTCTCCCGATTTTGGCCTTTTTGCGGAAAAGGCTTGACAGCGCCGCTGGATTGCTATACCATGGGGGCAGGATGGGAGAAAACCCGTTCGGATTCGAAGAAAGAAGGCGTTTTTATGCGTGTTTTGTTTCAGGGAGACAGCATCACCGATTCCGGCCGAAATTATAGCGACCCCCACGATTTGGGCTGGAGCTACGCGTCCTATGCCGCCGAGGAAATCCGCAAGCGGTTCCCGGAGCGGGAGTTTGAGTTCGTGGATTTGGGCATCAGCGGAAACCAGACGAAGGATTTGGTGGCGCGGCTGCAGTCGGATTTCATTGATGTGCAGCCGGATGTGGTGTCTGTGCTCATCGGGGTCAACGATGTGTGGCATCATGCGGAGGAGCGAAGCTGGATTCCGGCGGAGGTGTTCGAGGAGCGGTTTCGGCGTGTGCTGACGGCTCTGCAGCAGGAAACCCATGCGAAAATCATGGTCATCGAGCCCTTCCTTTTCCCGACGGAGGACAAGCTGTTCTTCCGAGAGGATTTGGACCCGAAGATCCAGATTGAGCGGCGCGTGGCGCGGGAGCTGGCGGATGTATATATGCCGCTGGACGGCCTGCTGGCCTCGGCGCTGGTAGGACGGGAAATAGCCGATTTCTCGGACGACGGTGTCCATCCAAACGCTGGTGGCGCCCGGTATATCGGAAAGCTGTATGCAGATTATATCGCGCCGCTGATTGAACAGCTATGAGGATATAGCGAAAACACAGGGAAATACGCCGGGGAGAAGTCTATGGGCTTCTCCTCGGTTTTTTTCTTTTTGCCTGCCCGACTATTCCCCGTTTTTTCGCCTTTTCCCCATTTTCTCTGCTTTTCCCCTTTTTTTCGTGGCTTCGGCAAAACGCACAGAAAGAAATTGCCATATTCTGCCAAATTAACTATTGCCAAAATTGGCAAAATATGGTATTATCGTTTCAACGCCAAATGAAAAAAGGAGAGAAATGAGACGATGAGTAGAAAAATCAGTGTATTATTGGCAGATAACAGCGAATATTTTGCCGTTCCCTGTGCCAACGGGATGAAATCCCATGGATTGGATGTGGTCACCGCGGAAAAGGACGGGAAACAGCTGATGGAGTCGATTCGGCGGCTACAGCCGGATGTGGTGATTTTGGATTTCTTTTTGCCGCGGCTGGATGCTATCGGCGTGCTGAAGGGGCTGGAGGGCTTGGAGTTGGGGAAGCGGCCGCTGATGATGGTGATGTCCGGCTTCGACAATCCGGCGCTGGAGCGGGAGGCCATGGCGGCCGGGGCGGATTATTATTTTCTCAAGCCCTTTGACGCGGGGCAGATGGCGGAGCGGATATTGTCCTTGTGCAGCGAGGAGCCGGCGATGCCCCAGCGCCGGGAGCCGGCGGTTTCTGCGCCGCCGTCGCTGGAAATGCAGGTCACAGAGATTATCCATCAAATCGGGGTTCCGGCGCATATCAAGGGCTATCAGTATTTGCGGGATGCAATTCTCATGGCGATTGAGGATGATGGAATCATCAACGCCGTCACGAAGCGTTTGTATCCGGCGGTGGCGAAAAACTATGGAACCACTTCCTCCCGCGTAGAGCGGGCGATTCGCCATGCGATTGAGGTGGCGTGGGATCGGGGCGATGTGGATGTGCTGAATTCCTATTTCGGCTATACCATCCACAACAGCCGCGGCAAGCCCACTAATTCGGAATTCATCGCGATGATTGCCGACCGGTTTCGCCTGCGGCTGAAGATTTCCTGAAAACAGAAAAGTGAAAATGGAAAACACGCGCCTCCATGGAGGCGCGTGTTTTTTCGAAGTGTAAATTGCGATTTTGCACAAAAACGAAAAATTTTTCGGGGGGGGGGGTACAGAGTTCACAAAAGAACAGGAGCAGGACGAATTTCCTCTTGTCAAAGGGTGGTGTGGCTGATATACTGTAGAAAGTAGTCGAAAAACAGTCGAATCGACTTCATGGAGGGTGTCCAATGAAAGGCTTGCATGGAAGAAATATAGTGCCCCACTGGCTGTTGCCGACGGTGGCGATTGTGGCGGCGGTGGCGCTGGCGGGCGGCTGCGTGACGGGTACGCTCATTTATCTGAAGCGTCGGGCGCGGCAGACGATGGTACCGGTGTCCTCGACGCCGGAAACCACCGTCACCACAACCGAGACTCCCACCACGACCACCACAACAACGCAGGTCGAGGCCTCCATCTCGGTGGCGACCACCACCAAAAAGCCTACTGTCGCCCCCACTACGAAGCGGCCGACCACCACCACGAAAACCTATCCGAAGGTGGTGACCCCCACCACTGTGGCGGCGCCCTCGGACCCATTAAAGGAAACCGTGCCGCGGCCGACCCAGCCGAAGGATGACAAGGCCATGACGGTGGAGCGGGTCAAAAAGGAATTCGAGGGGAGCAAGGGCGTCATTGGCATAGATGTCTGGCGGCAGAACGCCGACCCGACCCCCATCGACTGGAAAAAGGTGAAGGCGGACGGGGTCACCTTCGCGATGATTCGCGTGGGTGGCCGGTTTTATGGAAAAAGCGATGGAACAGAGGCCACCCAAACCGCCGGAAAGATTTATCCCGACACGAAATTCGAGGAAAACATCCAGGGCGCGCTGGAGGCCGGGATTCAGGTGGGCGTATACTTTTTCTCGGCGGCCGTGAACGAACAGGAGGCGCTGGAGGAGGCCCAGTATGTGCTGGATCAGCTGGCGCCCTATAAGGACAAAATCACCTGGCCGGTGGCCTATGACTTTGAGGTGTTCGGCCAGGGGCGTCTGCAGGGCGTTTCCGCCACCACGGTGACGGATAACGCCATCGCCTTCATGGAGTATGTGGCGAAGGAGGGATATACGCCGATGCTGTATTCCTATCGCAACAGCCTTTGGAACCAGTTTGAAACCGGGCGGCTGGGGCGGTATCGCATCTGGATGGCGCATTATGTCAACGCGCTGTCCCAGAAAAACTATGGCGGCCGCCATGCCGTCTGGCAGTGCGCCAGCGACGGCCAGGTCAGCGGTATTCGGGGGAATGTGGATTTGAACATCGCCTATGAGGATTTGTCGAAGGCGCACGAAAAATTTCTGACGGAGTCGGATTTCCCGGTGACGATGGAGTTTGAGCCGGTGGAGGACCGGGTGGTGTCGCTGGCGAACAATCTGGGCCTGCGGCTGTCGCCGAACGC
Source organism: uncultured Ruminococcus sp. (assembly GCA_964609975.1). Classification (GTDB taxonomy): domain Bacteria; phylum Bacillota; class Clostridia; order Oscillospirales; family Acutalibacteraceae; genus UBA5905. The sequence goes on from CAZSTR010000015.1 coordinate 29,205, forward strand.
CAGCCTGCCGAACCGCTATGCCACTGGGAAAAAGGGCGAAGGCTGGAAGCGCACTGGCGTGAACGCGGAAAAGGGCTGGTCGCGGCTGGAGCTGGCGGATGGCACGACGGTGTATGCATCCAATGACTATTTGACGGTGGAAAACGGGGAAACTGCCGAAAAAAAGAGCGATTTGAAATAAAAAGAGCAAAGAAAATCAAAAAAACCATTGACAAATCCGCTTTCTTTGCATAATATGATAGGGCAGAAGGGCGAAGCCCGTGCGAAAAAACAACTCCGTTTGTGCAAAAGCGGGGAAATTCGGAAGGATGAAAAAGAGTTTATGGTGTTTGAAAAACTGAAAGAGATTCTAGCGGCGCAATTTGAGGTGGATGCGGAGTCCATCACGCCGGAAACGGATATCGTGGACGATCTGGGTGCGGATTCTCTGGATCTGGTGGATATGCTCATGTCTCTTGAGGATGAGTTCAACATCGGTGAAGTGCCGGACGAAATGATTGAAAAAATTCGCACGGTGAGCCAGTTGGTGTCCTATATCGAGGAGAATATGTAAACAGGGACCTGTTATAGGGAACCGGGGGCAGAGCGAAGTTTCTGCCCCCCCTTTTTGTCGAAGGGAGAGAGGCCGCATGACGGTTGTGCCCATGCGCCCCGGTCATATTCCGGCGCTGGCAGAAATCGAAGAAGCCTGCTTCGCCGCTCCCTGGTCGGCGCAGGCGCTGGCCGAGGAACTGGAGAACCCCTGCGCCGCCTTTCAGGTGGCGGAGGATGCCCAGGGGCGCGTGATGGGCTATATCGGGCTATATCGGGTGCTGGACGAGGGCCAAATCGCCAATGTGGCGGTGGCGCCCGCCTTTCGCCGCCGAGGGGTGGCGCGGAGGCTGCTGGCGGCGGTGGAGACTCTGGCGGCGGAGGAGAAGCTTTGGCGGCTGACGCTGGAGGTGCGTGTATCCAACGCGCCGGCGGTGGCTCTGTATGAGGGCGCGGGCTATGTGCGGGACGGCGTTCGCCCCAGCTTTTATCGTAACCCGACGGAGGACGCCGCGATTTATTCGCGCTATTTTGACGGACAGTGAAGGAGAGAAAAAGCGTTGTTGATTTTGGGAATTGAATCCTCCTGTGACGAAACGGCCGCGGCGGTCGTGGAGGATGGCCGGCGTGTGCTGTCCAATGTGGTGGCCTCCCAGGTGGAGGAGCATCGACTCTATGGCGGCGTTGTGCCGGAAATCGCCAGCCGCCGCCATGCGGAGGCGGTTAGCGGAGTGGTGCGCCGTGCGCTGGCGGAGGCCGGGGTGACGCTGGAACAGCTGGATGGCATCGCCGTGACCTATGCGCCGGGGCTGATTGGCGCACTGCTGGTGGGTGTGAGCTTCGCCAAGGGGCTGGCGCTGGCCACCGGAAAGCCTCTTGTCCCGGTGCATCATCTGCGGGGGCATATCGCCGCCAACTATTTAGCGCATCCGGAGCTGGAGCCGCCCTTTCTCTGTCTGGTGGTGTCCGGCGGCCATAGCCATATTGTGCGGGTGGAGTCTTATACCCGGTTTTCGGTGGTGGGGCGCACCAGGGACGATGCGGCCGGCGAATGCTATGACAAGGCCGCCCGTGCCATGGGGATGCCCTATCCCGGCGGTGTAGCGCTGGATAGGTTGGCGGCGGAGGGGGACCCGATCGCCTATCCTCTGCCGCGTCCGCGGGTGGAGGGGAGCCTCTATGATTTCAGCTTTTCCGGGCTGAAAACCGCGGTGATTAACCTGTTGCACAACGCGGAGCAGAAGGGTCAGCCGGTCAACAAGGCGGATTTGTGCGCGTCCTTCCAGGGGCGTGTTTCGGAGATGCTGGTGGAAAACACTCTGCGCGCCGCCGCGGATTTCGGGGAAAAAACTGTGGTGCTGGCTGGCGGCGTGTCGGCGAACTCCGGCCTGCGCCGGGGGATGGAGGCGGTCTGCGCCCAGCGGGGACTTGCGCTGTATGCGCCGCCGCTGAGCCTGTGCGGGGATAACGGAGCGATGATTGCGGCGCAGGGCTATTATGAGCTGGTTGCCGGTCATACGGCGGGCAGCGAGCTGAACGCGGTGGCCTCCATGAGCATCGAGTGAGGCCGCTTTTCGCTGCGAAAATCCCCGGCTAAAGGACTGGATAACGCTGTGAAGGAGCTTTGCGAAAGGCGATGCTGCTCCCGAAGGCAGATGGAATGCAAATAAGAAAATAAAAAAGCGGAGAAAGTTGAATTTTGATATAATCCCCTTAGAGTAGACACTTGAAAAAACAAAAATTTCAAGACTACACTAAGGGGATTATTTTATGCAAGGAATAAGTCATACGAATAAAAAGTATTCCGCA
>CAZSTR010000016.1:0-29774 GCA_964609975.1 uncultured Ruminococcus sp.
CCGCATTCCCTTCCTGAACTTCTTCGACGGCTTCCGCACCTCCCACGAAATCCAGAAAATCCAGGTTTGGGATTATGAGGATTTGAAAGAGATGTGCGACATGGACGCGGTGGAAGCGTTCCGCAAGCGTGCGCTGAACCCCGAACGGCCGGTCATGCGCGGCTCTCATGAAAACGGCGATATTTTCTTCCAGCATCGCGAGGCCTGCAACCAGTATTACGATGCCATTCCCGGCATCGTCGAGGAATACATGGGCAAGGTCAACGAAAAGCTGGGCACCGATTATCAGCTGTTCAACTATTATGGCGCCCCCGATGCGGAGCGGGTGATCGTGGCCATGGGTTCCATCTGCGATGTGGCCGAGGAGGTCATCGACTATCTGACCGCCCAGGGCGAGAAGGTCGGCCTTGTGAAGGTGCGCTTGTACCGTCCCTTCCGCGCGGACAAGCTGGCGGCGGCCATCCCGGCAACGGCGAAGAAAATCGCCGTGCTGGATCGCACGAAGGAGCCCGGCTCTCTGGGCGAGCCGCTGTATATGGATGTTGTCACCGCTTTGGCGACCCAGGGACGGGGCGACATCCGCATCATCGGCGGCCGCTATGGTCTCGGCTCGAAGGATACCCCTCCCGCCAGCGTTTTCGCTGTGTATCATGAGCTGACGAAGGCGGAGCCGAAGCATCAGTTCACCATCGGCATCGTGGACGATGTAACCGGCCTGTCTCTGGAGGAGACCGAGGCCCCCAACACCGCCGCTGAGGGCACAAAGGAATGTAAATTCTGGGGTCTGGGCGGTGACGGAACCGTCGGCGCCAACAAGGACTCCATCAAAATCATCGGCGACCATACCGACAAGTATGTGCAGGCCTATTTTCAGTATGACTCCAAGAAGACCGGCGGCGTAACCATCAGCCACCTGCGCTTCGGTGACAAGCCCATCAAAAGCCCCTATTATATCAACAAAGCGGACTTTGTGGCTTGCCACAACCCCTCTTATGTCATCAAGGGCTATAAGATGGTCAACGATGTGAAGCCCGGCGGCGTGTTCCTCATCAACTGCCAGTGGACGCCCGAGGAGCTGAACGAGCATATGCCCGCCGAGGCGAAGCGGTATATCGCCCAGAACAACATTCAGCTCTATACCGTCAATGCCATCGACCTAGCCGCCAAAATCGGTCTGGGTAAGCGCACCAACACGGTGCTCCAGTCCGCCTTCTTCGCTCTCTCCAAGGTTCTCCCGGTTGAGGAAGCCATCGGCTATATGAAGGAAAAGGCTCAGAAGTTCATGAAAAAAGGCAAAGAGATCGTCGAGATGAACGAAAAGGCCATCGACGCCGGTGCCACCGCCTTCGTGAAAATTGACGTGCCCGCCTCCTGGGCGAACGCCGAGGACAGCTCCGCCACCGTCACCGAAAACGGCCCCGCGAAGCTAGTCAAGCAGGTGGACAACATCATGATCCCCGTGGGCAAGATGAACGGCGACAGCCTGCCGGTTTCCGCCTTCACCGAGCACGTGGATGGCACCTTCGAGCAGGGCGCCTCCGCCTATGAGAAGCGCGGCGTGGCCGTGATGGTTCCCGAATGGAACCCCGACACCTGCGCCAAATGTAACAAGTGCGCCTTCGTTTGTCCCCATGCCACCATCCGTCCCTTCGCTCTCAGCGAGGAGGAAGTGGCGGCCGCGCCGGCGAACATGAAGAAGGCTCCGAAGCCGGTTGTGAAAACCAGCTACACCTACACGCTGGCCGTCTCCCCGCTGGATTGCATGGGCTGCGGTGTTTGCGTGGGCGTTTGCCCCACCAACTCGCTGACCATGGTGGCTCAGGAAAGCCAACTGGCCGAGCAGGATGTGTTCAACTATTGCGTGGAGCAAGTTTCTGAGAAGCCCGAAACCGTGGGCACCACTGTCATCAGCAGCCAGTTCAAGAAGCCGCTGCTTGAGTTCTCCGGCTCCTGCGCGGGCTGCGCCGAAACCTCCTATGCCCGTCTCATCACCCAGCTCTTCGGCGATCGGATGTATATCTCCAACGCCACTGGCTGCTCCTCCATTTGGGGCGGACCTGCGGCCACCTCTCCCTATACCACCGACAAGAACGGCCACGGCCCGGCCTGGGCCAACTCCCTGTTCGAGGATAACGCCGAGCATGGTTATGGTATGTATTTGGGACAGGAAGCCATCCGCAGCCGCCTCATCGACGAGGTGAAGGAAATCGCCGCCGGCGAAAAGACGCCTGAGTCTGTGAAGGCCGCCTGCGCCACTTATCTGGACACCCTCAACGACGGAAAGACCAACGGTGCCGCCGCGAAGGCTCTGGTCGCTGAGCTGGAGAAGATGGATTGCGATTGCCCGACCCGCAAGGATATCCTCGACCATCAGGAGTATCTGTCCAAGAAGTCCGTCTGGATCTTCGGCGGCGACGGCTGGGCCTATGACATCGGCTTTGGCGGTTTGGACCATGTGCTGGCCCAGGGCAAGGATGTGAATGTCATGGTCTTCGACACCGAGGTGTATTCCAACACCGGCGGACAGGCCTCCAAGGCCTCCAACATCGGCCAGGTGGCGCAGTTCGCCGCCGCCGGCAAGGCCATCGCTAAGAAAAGTCTGGCGGAAATCGCCATGAGCTATGGCTATATCTATGTGGCGCAAATCGCCATGGGCGCCGATATGAACCAGACCATCAAGGCTCTCGCTGAGGCCGAGGCGTATCCCGGCCCCTCTCTGGTCATCGGCTACGCTCCCTGCGAGATGCACTCTATCAAAGGCGGCATGGTCAACTGCCAGGCCGAGATGAAAAAGGCTGTGGATTGCGGCTACTGGAATATGTTCCGCTTCAACCCCGCCAACAAGGCCGAGGGCAAGAACCCCTTCACTATGGACAGCAAGGCGCCCACCACGAACTATCGTGATTTCATCATGAATGAGGCGCGCTATTCCTCCCTGACCCGTTCCTTCCCGGAGCGCGCCGAGGAGCTGTTCACCCAGGCGGAGGAAACCGCCAAGGCCCGGTATGAGCATCTGCTCCGTCTGGGCGACCTGTACGGCCAGAATGTCTGAGCCGCACCGGTTTCGCTGAAAGCCTGAACGAAGCCTCCCGTCCTGCAGGGCAGGACGGGAGGCTTCTGCTTTTGAATGGCGCGTTGAGGATCCGTGCCCTGCCTTTGGCAGCACAACGGCACCTCCGTCGCCTTTGTCTCGACAATTCTGCATATTTTCTGAAAAAACCATTGCTATTTTCCACATTTTGTGGTATGGTTAAGCAGGAAAAACCTATTTTCCAAAACAAGAATAACCAAACGACGCAACAGAGAGGATTGAGCCTATGGAAAACAAGCAAAATCGGTTTATCAACCCCGAAACCGAGAAAAAGATTGACGCCCTGCTGGCCGAAATGACCGTGAAGGAAAAGGTCGGCCAGCTGCATCAGCTGGGCACCTCTCCGGTGGGCGGCTTCGACATTTCAAAGAAGGAAATGGACGAGCTGTTGGCCGCCGGACGCATCAGCGAGGAATATTACAATAACTGGCTGTCGGATGAAAAATGGGACGAGAACGAGGACGGCGTGCGCAACGGCGAAATCGGCTCCTTCCTGGGCCGTCACACCGATCCCAACTTCTATAACCACCTACAAAAGGTGGCGGTGGAGGAGTCCCGCATGGGAATCCCGCTGATCATCGGAAACGATGTCATCCACGGGCACAAAACCGTGTTCCCTATCCCGCTGGCCGAAAGCTGCACCTTCGACGACGAGACCTTCGAGCAGTCGGCGGAAATCGCCGCACGGGAGGCCTCCAGCGAGGGCATCCACTGGACCTTCACCCCCATGCTGGACATTTCCCGTGACCCCCGCTGGGGTCGGGTGGCGGAAAGCGCCGGCGAGGACACCTATCTGGCCTCCCGCTATGCTGCGGCAAAGGTGCATGGCTTCCAGGGAGATGATCCCTCCGCCGAGGATCGCATCATCGCCTGCGCGAAGCACTTTGCGGCCTATGGCGCCGGCTGTGGCGGCCGGGACTATGACGCGGTGGATATGTCTCTGCAAACCCTGTGGAACACCTATCTGCCACCCTTCCAGGCGGCCTGTGAGGCCGGCGCCGCCACCTTCATGTCTGCCTTCAACGACATCAACGGCGTCCCCTGCACCGCCAACAAATATCTACTGAAAACCGTTCTGCGGGAAAAATTCGGCTTCGAGGGCTTCGTCGTCAGCGACGCGCTGGCCGTGGCCGAGGTGATCAACCACGGCATCGCCGCCGACCGCAAGGAGGCTGCCGAGGTTTGCTTCAACGCCGGCACCAACATGGACATGGTGGTGGGCTGCTATCATGACCATCTGGAGGAGCTGGTGAATGAAGGAAAGGTCTCCATGGAGGCGCTGGATGAGGCGGTGCGGGAGGTGCTGCGCATCAAATTCGCCAAGGGACTCTTCGACCATCCCTATACCGATGTGACCCGCGCCGAAAAGACCTTCCTGGCGCCGGAGCATCTCCAGGCGGCGCTGGAGGCGGCGGAAAAATCCATCGTTTTGCTGAAAAACGACGGAGTTCTGCCGCTGAAAAAGAGCGTGAAGCTGGCGGTCGTTGGCGAGCTGGCGGACAACGCCATGGAAATGCTGGGCACCTGGACGCTGGCCGGAGATAAGAAGGACACCTATTCTCTGGTGCGAGCGCTGAAGGAGCGGGGTGTGGACTTCGTGTATGAGCCCTGCTGCGGCGTGAACACCCCCTTCGACCGGGAAGCCTTCGACCGTGCCATCCGGGACGCGGATGTTGTGCTGGCCGCCGTGGGCGAGCTACGCGACATGAGCGGCGAAGCCTCCTCTCTGTGCAACATCGACCTCCACGGCGAGCAGAAGGACATGATTCGTGCGCTGAAGGACTCCGGAAAGCCCTTCGCCACCCTGCTTTTCAACGGCCGTCCTCTGGCCATCAAGGATGTGGCGGACTGGTCTCCCGCGCTAGTGGAATGTTGGCACCTGGGCACCATGGCCGGCAAGGCGATTTGCAATGTGCTTTTCGGCGACTATAACCCCTCCGGCCGTCTGACCACCACCTTCCCCAACTATTCCGGTCAGTGCCCCCTGTATTATAACCATATCAACACCGGTCGTCCCACCTCCGAGGTGCGCCATTCCGCGAAATACATGGACGCCCCGCTGACGCCTCTTTATCCCTTCGGCTATGGTCTGAGCTATACCGACTATGCCTATAACAACCTGACGGCAGCCATCGAAGGCGACCACATCGCGGTTTCCGTGGATGTGACCAACAACGGCGCCGTGGCCGGCACCGAGACGGTGCAGTTCTATGTACAGGATGTGGTGGCCTCTGTGGCGCGTCCCATTCGGGAGCTGAAGCAATATAAGAAGGTCACCCTCCAGCCCGGAGAAACCGCCACAGTTCAGGTAGAAATCCCCCTGAACAACATCGGCTTCTATAACGAAACGCTGGACTATGTGGTGGAGCCGGGCGAGTTCAAGCTGTGGGTCGGTCACGATTCCACAACCCCGCTGAACACCTCTGTGTTCCTGAAAAACTGATTGAATTTTTTCGATTCCTCCCACCGGGCTGTATACACTGATACAGCCCGGCGGGAGTTTTCGTTTTTCGCGATAAAAAGAGAAAAAATGCGCAAAGCTATTGCAAAAAACCGCCGTTTATGATATGGTTACAAAAAAGAGAAGCGGGTGCTTTTTGCTGAAATTATTGGAGGAAATTCTATGCCTGTGAACATGAAAACCACTCTGATTTTGCCCCAAAAAATCGTAATGGCGGAAAAGGTGGAGCGCACCGAGGAGCTGTTGCGGGAAAAGCCCGCCTGCGTGTCTTTGTGCGGTGCTTTGGCCGAAAACGCGGCCACTATCTGCCCCGGCGGATTTCTAGTCTTGGATTTTGGGAAGGAAATCAGCGGCGGTGCAAAGCTCATCACTGTCAACGCCACCCCCGGCACGCGACTGCGCCTCTCCTTCGGCGAATCCCTCACCGAGGCGGTCACACCGCTAGGCGTGAAAAACGCCGGAAACGACCATTCGCCGCGGGATTTGACCGTCGCGGTGAGCAATTTGTCCGATTTGGAATTCGGCCAGACGGGCTTCCGCTTTTTACGCATTCAGCCGCTGGAGGAGGCACAAATCACCTTGCAGGGGGTTTTCGCCGTTAGCCGGCTGGCCGATTTCCCCCATAAGGGCTTCATCCACACCAGCGACGACGCCCTCAACCGGATTTTGAAAACCGCCGCCGACACCATGCATATGAACTGCCAAAGCGGCTATATCTGGGACGGCGTGAAGCGTGACCGGCTGGTGTGGTGCGGCGATTTGCATCCGGAAATCCGCACGGCTACCTATCTCTTCGGCGACATCGAAAACATCCCCCGCTCGCTGGAATTTTTACGCATGGACACCCGGAAGGGCGCGTGGGTGAACAACATCCCCACCTATTCCGCCTGGTGGGTGGTGAATCTGTGCGACTATGCAGATTTGAGCGGAAACGAAGAGTTTTTCGTCCAGCACACCGACTATGCCGAGGAAATTCTGACCCAGCTGAACCGTTGCGTCGCCGAAAACGGCGATATGCACTTCACCGACGCCGGGATGGAGTTTTTCCTGGATTGGCCCAGCTATGAGACCCCGGATGCGGTGGTGGGCACCGCCGCGTTGCTGGTGTTCGCGGCGAAGAAGTTTTTGGGGCGCCGGGAAAACGCCGCCGCCGCGGAGCTTTGCCAAAAGCTCCGCCGCTATCTTGAGGCCCCCGTGCAGGCGAAGCAAATTCGCGCCTTTCAGGTGCTCGCCGGCGGCGATCCTGCAAACGCGCCTCAACAGCTGGAGAAAAACGGCGCCCGCGGCTTCTCCACCTTCATGAGCTACTATATCCTGCTGGCGGATGCGCTGGCCGGCGGCCAGCAGACGCTGGAGCTGACAAAAAGCTATTTCGGCGGGATGCTATCCCGCGGCGCCACCAGCTTCTGGGAGGATTTCGACTTGGACTGGCTGGAGAATTCCGGCCGCATCGACGCTCTGCCCCAACCGGGAGAAAAGGACTTGCACGGCGATTACGGCAATTATTGCTACACCGGCTTCCGCCATTCTCTCTGTCATGGCTGGAGCTCCGGCGTATACGCCTTCTTTGTGGAATATATTCTGGGGGTGCAGTTGAAAAACGGCCGGCTGGTGACCATTGAACCACACCCCATGGGCCTGCGCACCATCGAGGCGGAAATTCCCACCCGCGACGGGATGCTGCAGGTGCGCATCGACGGCGGCGCAGTCACCCACACCCTGCGCCCATGGGAAAATTAACGCAAGGAGGTATTCCGTAATGTATCGAGTGACTATCCCGCTGAACAACAGCCATGTGAAGCGCAACGGGCGCGAGCGCGTGGCGGAGGAGCTGCACCGGATGGATGCCCATCGGGTGCTGTTGGCGCTGGAGCGAGACGCAATCGACCACAAGCCGCGCCGGGAGGCGCTAACTGAGCTGGCGGACAACTGCCGCTTTTTCCACGAACAGGGCTTCGAGGTCGGCTCCTGGTGTTGGACCTTCTGGCAGAAAACAAACCGGAGCTTTCGCAAAATGCGTTCCATTCAGGGCACCGAAATCGGCGAATACCTCTGCCCCTCCGATGAGGGCTTCGTGGACTTTTTCTGCGGATATATACAGGATATTGCCCGGTGCGGAGTTGACCTGATTCAGTTCGACGACGATTTCCGCTATGGCTTTCTGGTGGAATCGCCCGGCTGTCTCTGCGATGGACACATGGCCGAAATTCAACGGATTTTGGGACGCCCTGTTTCCCGCGAGGAGCTGTGCGCCCACATTCTTTCCGGCGAACCGAATCCGGAGCGGGACGCCTATATTCAGGCAAACGGCGCAATTTTTCGCCGTTTTGCCGCCGCTTTGCGCGCCGCGCTGGACGAAATCGACCCGTGCATCCGTATGGGCGCCTGCTCCTGCATGACCTCCTGGGACATCGACGGAATCAACCCGCGGGAGCTGGCCACCGTCTTAGCCGGCGGCACGAAGCCCTTCACCCGGCAAATCGGGGCGCCCTATTGGGCGGTGGAGCACCACTGGGGTAACCGGCTGCAGGATGTGGTGGAGCTGGAGCGGATGGAAAGCGCCTGGACCGGCCGCGCAGACATCGAAATCCTCGCCGAGGGCGACGCATTTCCCCGCCCGCGCCATAACTGCCCCGCCAGCTATCTGGAGGGCTTTGACACAGCGTTGCGCGTGGCCGGTTGTGTCGACGGAATTCTCAAATATGGTATCGACTATACCTCCAATGCCGACTATGAAACCGGCTACGCCAGCTTCCACGAGCGGAATCGCCCGCTTTACGAAGCTCTACACACCCATTTCGACGGAAAAACCTCGGTGGGCGTGCGGGTTTATGAGTCCGCCGAAAAGCTTTCGGCCATGGTCATGCCCACAAGAGCGAACAGCGAGGTAAATATCCAAAACCTGTTTTTCTCGAAGGCCGCCCGCACCCTCTCCCACAATGCCATCCCCACGGTGTATGAAGGGGACGGCGTTTGCGGCATCGTTTTCGATGAAAACGCCCGTCATTTGCCGGCGGACGCGTTGAAAAAGGGGCTGATTCTGGATATCGCCGCCGCCGAAATTCTCACCGAGCAGGGGGTCGATGTGGGGCTTTTGTCCATCTGCGACGCGGTTTCCGACGGTCAGGAGGAGCATTTTCTCGCAGACGGAAACCATATCGCCGCCCAAAACGCCCTCATCTATGACCTTCGGCTGAATCCCCGCGCCGAAGTGCTCAGCGACATCGCCACCTCCCGCGGAATCCTTCCCGTTTCCTATCGCTATGAAAACGCCGCCGGAAACCGCTTTTTGGTGCTCAATCTGAACACCCGTGTCGATTCCGACAATCTACTTAAGCACTATGCCCGTGGCCGTCAATACGCCACGCAAATCCCCTGGCTGAGCGGCGAAGCGCTCCCGGCCTATTGCTATGGCCATCCGGCGTTATATCTCCAATGCAAGGAGGACGCACACTCCCTGTCGGTAGGGTTGTGGAACTTTTTCGCCGACATCGCCATGGAGCCGGTGGTGGAGCTGGCGCAAAGCTATGAAAGCATCCGCTTCATTCAATGCGATGGGCGACTGGAGCGCAACCGGGTGGTGCTGACCGATATCCCCGCCTTTGGCTTCGCCGGCTTCACCGTGGAAAACCCACTTCCCCGATAAAACACGATTCAAAAAAGCAGAAAAAGGAGATAACCCACGACGGGGTTATCTCCTTTTGGTTTATGGAATGTACTCACGCAAATTCAAGAAGGGATTCCGGGTCCGGATGCACAAAATTCATCAGCTGGCCTGTCAGCAGAAGCATTACAAGCCCCGTCATCGCCAACAGCCACAGCCAAAGCAAAGGCCTGCTGTGGGCACCGAAGCACAAAATCCCTGTGTGGATCAAGCAACCGAGGGGCAAAAGCGTCCACAGGCACATCAGCAAATTCATCGCCACATCAGAGCCGGCGACGGAGGAGTCCTCCATGCCGCCATACAGCCAATACAGCACCAACCCGCAAAGGAGAGCCGCACCACCCAGCCCCTGCCAAAAACGGGCGTCCGCGCCCCGGCGCAACAAAATTCCCACCGCCAACAGCACCACACCGGCCACCGTCAGCCAACTCAACGCCGACAAAAACGGCGCCGGGTCCTCCAGGGTGAGCGGCGCCTGTTGCCACCAGCTCAGCAGAAGCAGAGCCACCGAAAGGAAGCAATAAAGCCCCGCTTTTCTTTTCACCGCTCCTTCTCCTTCTGGCGTTAGCGGCCGGTTTTCGCCTCCGGTTCCGTTTTCCGCGCCCATGAAGCCCTTCTCCTTTCTCATTCTCTGTGCCATTTCACGCCCTGGGGCGTGTCCTCCAGCACAATATGCCGCGCCTTCAGCTCGTCGCGAATTCGGTCCGCCTCCGCCCAGTTTTTCTCCTTACGGGCGGTGGCGCGCTCCTCGATGAGCGCTTCGATTTCCGCATCGTCCTCTCCGGCCTCCTGGCGGCTATAGCAGAAGCCCAGCACATCCGTCAGCTCGTTGAACAGCCCCTGACCACAGAGAATCGTTTCCCGACTCGCATGGCCATCCGCCAGCATCCGGTTGATATCCTTCACCAGCTCAAACAGCGCCGCAATGCCGTCTGCCGTGTTCAAATCATCGTCCATGGCGTCGATGAACTGCGCCCGGCGCGCCTCCACCTGCTGCTGGAAATCGGCGTCCAGCGCGCCGCTTTCGGCGTTTTTTAGACCAAATTCCATAGCGTTTTTACAATTATACAGCCGGTCCAGCGCGCCGATTCCCTGCTGGACAATCTCGGTGCTGTAATTGATGGGACTGCGATAGGAGGAGGAAATCAGAAAAAACCGAATCGGCTCATAGCCATATTCCTTCGCCACATCCCGCACAGTGAAAAAGTTGTTGAGGGATTTAGACATTTTCTTGTTGTCCACATTGATATAGCCATTATGTAGCCAATAATGGGCAAAGGGAACACCGTTACAGCATTCGCTCTGGGCAATCTCGTTCTCATGATGGGGGAAAATCAAATCCTGGCCGCCGCCATGAACATCGATGGTCTCCCCCAAATAGCGCCGCGCCATAGCGGAGCACTCGATATGCCAGCCAGGACGGCCATCACTCCAGGGGGAGGGCCAGCTTGGCTCACCGGGCTTCGCCGCCTTCCACAGAGCAAAATCCAGCGGGTCCTCCTTCACCTCACCCTGAGCGATACGCGCGCCGCTTTCCAAATCGTCGATATTCTGATGGGACAGCTTTCCGTATTCGGCAAAGCGGCGGGTGCGAAAATAGACATCGCCGTTTTCCGCCGCATAGGCATAGCCCTTTTCCACCAAGGCGGAAATAATCTCCCGAATCCCATCCATGTTCTCCGTCGCCCGCGGGTGAACCGTGGCCGGACGCACACCCAGACCCTTGGCATCCACCCAGAACTCCTCGATATATTTTTCGGCGATGGTTTGATAATCCACGCCCTCCTCGTTGGCCTTGCGAATAATTTTGTCGTCGATGTCGGTGAAATTCTGCACGAAATTCACCGCATAGCCCCGCCATTCCAGATAGCGGCGCAGCACATCGAACACGCACAGTGGCCGGGCGTTTCCGATATGAATAAAATTATACACCGTCGGGCCGCAGGCATAAATCCGCAGCTTCCCCGGCTCGATGGGAACAAGCTCCTCTTTTTTTCGCGTCAGTGTGTTATACAGTTGCATGAATTTTCCTCCTCTTATTGTTCCTGTTGCTTCTCACAGCTTTGTTTCAGCGCGTTTACCTGCCCCTCCAGCCGACGCAGCTCTGCGGCCACCGGGTCCGGAATATGAATTTGATCCAGCTCCGGCACGCGCTCGCCGTCCCGCCGGACAATGCGCGCCGGAATGCCCACCGCAGTGCAGTTGTCGGGAATATCTGTCAGCACCACAGCTCCCGCGGCAATGCGCACATGGTTTCCGATGCGAATCGGCCCCAGCACCTTCGCCCCGGCGCCCACCATTACATGGTTTCCAAGAGTCGGATGGCGCTTTCCCTGGTCTTTTCCGGTGCCGCCGAGCGTGACCCCCTGATAGAGGGTGCAATCGTCTCCGATTTCGGTGGTTTCGCCAATGACAACCCCCGTTCCATGGTCGATGAAGAAGTGTTTTCCGATTTTGGCGGCGGGATGGATTTCGATGTTCGTGCGCCGGACACAGCGCTGACTGACCCAGCGGGCCAGCAGGGGATGTCCATGACGCAACAGCCAATTTGCCCGCCGATGGGAGCGCAGGGCCTTATAGCCATTATACAGCCACCACACCTCAAAGGCCGAACGAGCCGCCGGGTCCCGTTCCCGGATGGCGGCGATATCCTCTTTCATCTGCTTGAACACCTATGCCTTCTCCTTTCTCGAAAAAAACAAAAGCAAAAAACGGAAAAACAAAAACCTCCGCCGCCCCAAAAGGGGCGACGGAGGTGAGCGACAGTCTCACGGTTCCACTCCGTTATTTTCTCATGCGCAACAAGCCGTCGCGCGGCCCGATAACGGGGGCACCGGCGAGCGATACACAGAACCACGAAGCCCTTTTCCCACTCACGGCCGTCGGGTGCATTTCGCCGCTCCGCACACCGGGAACGCTTTCAGCCTCCGCCCACGCGGGGCGTCCCCTCTCTGCTGTGTCGGGCGTCGGCTACTCATCCCGCCGCTTGCCTTCTCTTTTATTATATGCGAAAAATTCGATTTGTCCACTGTTTTTCGAAAAAATCAATCCTTTTCCCAAAAATAATGGCGCAAGCTCCATACATACTGGACCCCAGAGATTACCGTCAGCACTGTGGACACCCAAATGAAGCCATAGCCGACCCCGACAAGCCAGCCCTCCACCGTCGCGAACACCCCACCGGCGGGGAACAGCGCGCAGGCCTGCAACGCGGCCAGCATATAGATGATAGACACCATCTGCATGACCGTTTTCAGCTTTCCGGCCATGCCGGCGGCCACAACCACACCATCCTTCGCGGCCAGCAGGCGCACCGAGGTCACCATAAACTCCCGCGACAAAATCAGCATCAGCGCCCAGCAAAGCCCCTGTCCCGGCAAAATCGTCAAGAAGCCGAGGAAGGCGGCGGTGGTAAGCATTTTATCTGCCAGCGGGTCAAGAAATTTTCCAAGATTTGTGATAAGCCCCCGCGATCGGGCGATGCGCCCGTCAAACAAATCCGTCAGCGACGCCGCAACGAACAGCAACAGCGCCAACGCATAATGAAAGGGGAACTCCAGCAACAGCACCAGCAAAAACAGCGGCGCCATCACGCACCGAGCCACCGTCAGTTTATTCGGCAGATTCATCCGTCATCTCTCCCATCAAATCCCAATCCATCGTGTCGGTGATGCGCACCCGCACCATATCGCCCGGACGCACCCGACCCTTCGCCACGAAAAACACCTTTCCGTCAATATCCGGGGCATCCGCCTCGCTCCGTCCGAACCAGCATTCGGCGTACTGGTCGAAGCTTTCCACCAGCACCGTCACGGTTTTTCCGATTTGTGCCTCGTTATAGCGGTCCGAAATGCGTTGCTGCTCCTCCATAACAATATCCCGGCGGCGCAGCTTCACTTCCTCGGGAATCTGGCTCGGCATTTCGGCTGCCGCCGTTCCCTCCTCCGGAGAGAAGGCAAAACAGCCCAGCCGCTGGAACCCGATTTCCTGCACAAAAGCACATAGCTCCTCAAAATCCTCCTCGGTTTCGCCGGGGAAGCCGGTCATCACTGTCGTGCGCAGCACAATCCCCGGCACCCGCTCCCGCAAATGGGCAATCAGCGCCGTCAGGCTTTCCCGATTCCCGGGGCGGTGCATCGCCTTCAAAACCCGGCCGCTGGCGTGCTGAAGGGGCAAATCCATATAGGAAACCACCTTTTCCTCCGCGGCCATCACATCCAACAGCTCCTCGGAGATGTGCTCCGGATAGCAATACAGCAGGCGAATCCAACGCAGACCATCAATGCGGCAAAGCCGGCGCAGCAGCTCCGGCAGACGCGCTTCTCCATAAAGGTCGCGCCCATAAACTGTGGTGTCCTGCGCCACCAGTACAAGCTCCTTCACCCCGGAGGCGGCCAGCGCCTCCGCCTCCACCACCAGCGTTTCCATTTTCCGGCTGCGCAAATTTCCCCGAATGAAGGGAATCGCGCAATAGGCGCACCGATTGTCACAGCCGTCGGCAATGCGCAAATACGCAAAAAAATGAGGCGTCGTCAACACCCGACTTCCGTCTAAAACCCATTCATCCCGCGGCGGGAACCGATAAAAGGTCCCGTCCGCCGTCACCTGGCGCACCGCCTCCACGATGTCGGCGTTGGCGCCCAGGCTCAGCACTCCGTCACATTCGGGAAGCTCCTTCACCAGCTCCTGCTGATACCGCTGAGCCAAGCAGCCGGTCACCAGAATTTTTTTGATTTGCCCCTCCTTCTTCAGCTGAGCAAATTCCAGAATATTATCAATCGACTCCTGTTTTGCGTCCTCAATGAAGCCGCAGGTGTTCACAATCACCACATCGGCCAGGCCGCTCTCCGCCGTGATTTCATATCCGGCCTTTTCCAGACGCGCCAGCATCAGCTCCGCGTCCATCTGATTTTTCGGGCATCCAAGGGACACCATGCCCACCTTCACTGCCATAAATCGTCTGTCTCCTCTGCATCAATTCCGTCCGCAACGGTCATCACAGCCCGTCGCGCCGCCTCGAAGGGGAAGCCGCGCCGAGCCAATGCCGCAATGGTTTTTTGTTGCGCCTCGCGGTCATTCACCTTATTATAATATTTTTTTCGCACAAGTGCAAGTGCTTGTTGAAAATCGTCGCAATCGGTTTCCTCCGCCGCTCGGCGCGCCGTTTCTCGGTCGATGCCCCGCTGCTGCAGCTCCTGCTCAATTCGGCGGCGGGGATATTGCTTATATTGCGCCAAGCTGTCCGCCAGCCGAAAGGCATAGGCCTCGTCATTCAACAGCCCCACATCGGCCAGACGCGCCACCACCGTTTCCGCCACCGTCTCCGATGCCTCCGGCATCAGCTTTTTCGCCAGCTCTCGGCAGGAATAATCCCGCAGCCCCAGCAAATACAACGCCCGGTCATGGGCGCGGTTATATTCCGAGCGATTTTTCAGCGTCTCCAGGTCCACCTCGGTGAGAACGCTTCCCGTCTGGTATGGCGACTCCTCCAGCGTGCGCCGGTCGATGAGCGGCCCCTCCGCCCCATCCAGCACCAACAGCTCCAGACTGCACCGGCGCCGGCGAATCTCCGTGATGGTCATCCTGCCCTCCTGCACATAACAAGACAGGGCAGAGAAATTTTCCCTGCCCCATCGGGTTTATTCATCGTCCACAACAATGTCGATTTGCGCCTTAGCCGCCGCGCTGGTCACCTGGGGCGCCGCCGCCAGCGGAATTTCCACCGGCGCCTGAGGCGCCACCGCCGGCGTGGCCGAGGGGTTCATTTTTGCGATGCTTTCCCGCACCTTCTGCTCGATTTCCTCGGACAGTTCGGCGTTTCCGCGAAGCAAATCCCGCACATTGTCCCGTCCCTGAGCCAGCCGCTCCCCGTTATAGGAGAACCAGGAGCCGGATTTTTCAATAATATCCAGCTTCACCGCCAAATCCACAAGCTCGCTGTCCTTCGAAATGCCCACACCATAGAGCACATCGAACTCCGCCTGCTTGAAGGGCGGCGCCAGCTTGTTTTTCACAACCTTCACCCGCGTGTGGGAGCCGATGGCATCGGAGCCGCTCTTCAGCGTCTCCACCCGGCGCACATCCAGCCGCACAGACGCATAGTATTTCAGCGCGTTGCCGCCGCTAGTGACCTCCGGGTTCCCGTACATCACGCCCACCTTCATACGCAGCTGATTGATGAACAGCGCAAGGCACTGGGACTTCGACACGACCGGAGCCAGCTTCCGCATCGCCTGGCTCATCAGACGGGCCTGCACGCCCACATGGGCATCACCCATCTCGCCCTCAATCTCCGCACGGGGCACAAGCGCCGCCACCGAATCCAGCACCACAATATCCACGGCGCCGGAGCGAATGAGCGCTTCCATGATTTCCAGCGCCTGCTCGCCCGTGTCCGGCTGGGACACCAGCAACGAGTCCACATCCACGCCAAGCGCCCGCGCATACACCGGGTCCAGCGCGTGCTCCACATCAATATAGGCCGCTTCGCCGCCCCGCTTCTGGGTCTCCGCCACCACATGCAACGCCAGCGTCGTTTTTCCGGAGGCCTCCGGCCCATAAATCTCCACAATACGCCCACGGGGCAGACCGCCGATGCCCAGCGCCACATCCAGCGAAATCGAACCGGTGGGAATCGCATCCACATTCATCTTTCGATTCTCACCCAGGCGCATAATCGCGCCCTTTCCATATTGCTTCTCGATTTGGGACAAAGCCGCATCCAAAGCCTTTCGCCGCTCGCTCTGGTCCATCTCCGTCCGCTCCACCGTTTTTTTTGTTTTTTCCGCTTTTGCCGCCATTCTGTTCTCCTCCTGTTGAAAAATGTTCCTTCGAGGGGGTTTTTGTCCATTATACACCCCATCACCAAAAAAATCAATAGAAAACGAACATTTGTTTGAAATTATTTTTCGCCGGGGGCATAGCCTAACACTACCCGGTCGATACCGGCCAAATCCGGCACCGCCTGCACCCGCTCCAGACCAACCGCCCGGAACAGCTCCTTCACCGCCAGCGCCTGGTCAAAGCCAACCTCCACCGCACAAAAACCGCCGGGTGCCAGCTTCGCCGTCCATATCCGCGCGATGGCGCGATAAAATCGCAATCCGTCCCTCGCTCCGTCCAGCGCCATCGTCGGCTCCCACAAAACCTCCCGTTGCAGATGAGGCAAATCCCCAGTGGGAATATACGGCGGATTCGACACAATCGCCTCATAGGGGCCGGAGAACTGCGCCGCCTGCTCCAGCACATCCGCCTGCACCGCCTGCACCTTCAACCGGGGATAGCGGGCAATATTTTTTTGCAAAAAGGGAAACGCCCGGTCGGAAAGCTCCACCGCCGTGACCTGCGCGCTCGGATGCAGACTGGCCAAGCCCAGCCCCACGCAGCCACTTCCGGCGCAGAGATCCAACACCCGCGGCGCCGCCGCCCCGCTCCCGCAAAGCCCCCGCAAGGCGGCGGCCGCCGTCTCGCACAGCGTTTCGGTGTCCGGCCGGGGGATGAGCACCCCCTCGCCCACCGCAAGAGTCAAGCAGAGGAAATCCCATTCTCCTAGAATATATTGTAGCGGGCGGCCGTCGATCCGTTGGGAAAGACTCTCCTCCAGCCGCCGCTCCTGTTCCCCGGTCAAGGGCGTTTCGTCCGGCCAATGCCCCCGCGCAAGCCCGCCCAGCTCCTCCATGAGACACCGAACGTCAAAGGCGGCGTCCATACAGCCGGCGCGGTTCAGACGCTCGACCGCCTGGTTCAGCCATGCCCGCCGGGTCACCAATTATCCGCCTCCGGATCTTCGGGAATCACCGCCCGGAGAGACGCAATGGCACATTCGATCATGTCGTCCTCCGGCTCCAGCGTGGTCAGGCGTTGCAACCACATTCCCGGCGCCGAAATCAGCCGAGTGAACCAGTTTTCCCGCCGTCCTGCCAGCTTTATCAGCTCATAGCCCACGCCCACCGTCAGCGGGATGAGCAACAGCTTCACCACCGTGCGCAGCCAAGGGGTGTCGATGGGAATCAAAATCGAAATCACAATCCCCACCAACAGCATCAAAATCAAGAAGGAGGTACCGCACCGGGGATGGAAGCGGCGCTGCTTTCGCACATTTTCCACCGTCAGCTCCAGTCCCTTCTCATAGCAGAAAATGCTTTTGTGCTCCGCTCCATGATACTGGAAGGTGCGCCGAATGTCCTTCATGCGGCTGACCGCCAGCAGATAAACAAGGAAAATTACGATGCGTAGCAAGCCCTCCAGCACCCCGCGCACATAGGGGTGATCCATCGCCGGCACCGCCTTCGCCAGCCAGCTGAACAGCTGAATCGGCAACCACATAAACAGCACCAACGCCAGCGCCACACCCAGCACCGTCGCCACAATCATCACCGCGTTCATGGCGGCGGAGGATTTTTTCTTTTCCTCCGGAGACTTCTCCTCCGACTCCTCCAGCCCGCTCAGCTCCGCCGAGCGCATCAGGCTTTTATAGCCAACCCGCATAGAATCGATGAAATTGAACAAGCCTCGCACAAGAGGCCAGCGGGTGAATACAGGACGCTTATTCACTGGGTTTCCCCATTCCTCCAGCACGATGGTTCCCCCCGGCTCCCGCACGGCCATCGCCGTCTTTTCCGGCCCGCGCATCATCACTCCTTCGATGAGCGCCTGCCCGCCGATAGAGGTTTTTTTCATAGTGTTCGCCTGTGTCTTCTCTGCCATAGACCTTTTTCCTTTCTTTCTGTATATTCCTCATCCGGTGGGCAAGCACACCGTCACGGTGGTTCCCACGCCCGGCTCGCTGTCTATCTCCAACCGTCCGGCATGAAGCCGCACGATTTCATCCACCATTGCCAAGCCGATTCCGGAGCCAAAATACGAGGAATCGGTTTGATAAAACTTCTGGCGCACGCGGGGAAGCTCCTCCGGTGCAATTCCCACGCCGGTGTCTCCGATGACCACCTGCACCTCGCCGGGAAGCTGGGCTGCCTCCACCCGGACGCGCCCGCCGGCGGGGGTATATTTCACCGCGTTGTCCAGCAGGTTCGTAAACACCTGGCGCAGACGGTCGGCATCGCCCATCACCGGGCGAACCCCATCGGCGCCGCAATATTCCAGCATCAGCCCCGCCCGACGCGCCCGCTCCCGAAAAAGAAACACCGTTTCCTCCAGCTCCGCCAGCACATCCAGCCGCTCCCGCCGCAACACGATATGCCCGCTCTCCATGTGAGAAAAATCCAACAGCTCCTCCACAAGCCCGCTCAGCCGACCGGCCTCCTTGCCGATCACCTCCAGACCCCGGCTCACCAGTTCCCGGTCACCGGGGTCTGTCTGGAGCGTTTCGCTCCAACCCTTGATAGCGGTCAGCGGGGTGCGCAGCTCATGAGAAACCGACGAAATGAACTCGCTTTTCAGCCGCTCGGCGGTGGCGATTTCCTCCGCCATGAAGTTGACGGCGTCGCACAGCGCACCGATTTCGTCGTCGTTGCGTTTTTCCAGCCGCGCATCATAATCCCCCAGCGCAATCCGCCGCGCGGTTTGCCCGATGGCGGTCACCGGGCGCACAATCGACCGGATAAAATAGCTTCCCGACAAGGCCACCGCTAAAATCAGAAACAGAATGAAGCCCAGCACCAGCAACGACATCAGCCAGATTTGCCGATTGACCGGCTTCAAAGACACCACATAGCGCAGGCAGCCAACGGTCTTTCCGTCACTGTCCGTTTCCGGGATGGTCAGAGCCATCACCGGCTCGCCGGTTCCGTTGCGCCCCTGCCACAGAGCGAAGCTGGAGGAAAGCTCCGTTTTCTTTCCGCGAATCGCCTGGGTGGAGGGCATGAAGCCCGTCGAGGACAACAGCACCTTTCCCGATGCGTCCAGCACCTGCAGCTCCATTTTGTCCTTGTCGGTGAAATAGCCGATAAGCTCCCGGCTACGGGTTTGCCAGGAGGCGGAATCGTTCCCATTGGACAGCTCCAGCGTGCGTTGATACACCTCGGCGCGACTTTCCAGCGCCGTTTGCACACTTTCCAGATAATAATATCGGAGCATCAACGAAAACAACAGCTCCAGCAACAGCAAAAACACCACCAGCAGACCAAACACATTGCGCAGCCACCGGCGTGTCAGGCTATTATGTAAGCGCTTTCGGCTCAAACCCTCCATCGGTAGCCACGCCCCCAAACCGTAATAATATGCTGCGGCTCCGATGGATTCGGCTCAATTTTCATGCGCAGACGGCGCATATTCACATCGACGATTTTTTCATCCGAGAAGTTTTCATCGCCCCAAACCTTATGGAGAATATCCGCCCGACTCAGCGGCACATCCGGATGCTGAAAAAAGTATTCCAAAATTTGATATTCCACCCGGCTCAGCTCCATGGATACGCCGTTTAGCCACAGCCGCCGCTCCCGTAGCTCCAGCATGAAATCGCCAGACACCAGCCTTCCGCCGTTTTGCTCCACCGTTTCCGCCGCAGACTCCGGCGGCGGTGTGAGCCGCCGTTCCAGCGCCTCCACCCGCGCCACAAGCTCTGCCGTTCCAAAGGGCTTCGTGATATAATCATCCGCCCCCCGGCGCAGACCGTTCACCTTCTCCGCCTCCTGGGTGCGGGCGGTGAGCAGGATGATTCCCATGGCGGGATATTCCTCCCGCAACCGTTGGCAAACCTCAAAGCCGTCGATGCCCGGAAGCATCACATCCAACAGCGCCACCCGAATTTCCGGCTCCTTAGCGGCCTGTTCAAGAGCCTCCTCGCCGCTCTCCGCCTGCAAAACCGTATAGCCGGCCCGCTCCAGCAGCACCACCAGCAGAGCGCGAATGGATTCCTCATCCTCACAAACCAGCAATTTTTTCATGAACCCGTTCGCCTCCCTTCAGTTCTCTGTCCGCGTCACCATATAGCGCACCCGCTCCAGCGGAATCTCGTTTTCATCGAAAAGTGCGGCACAGCCGAGGCGCTGCTCCTCCGGCTCATATAGCCAAACGGACTGCTCCGGCAGAGTATCCGCCACGCACAGCTGTAGCCACGCCCGCGTCCCATCCCCCTGAAAAAAAGACAGAGTACGGGTGGCAGCGTCATACGCCGTGCGCACAGCTTGCCCCGCCGCTTCGTCCAGCGTCACCCGATAGCCGTCCTCCCGGTTTTCCACCGTATACAGCTGGTCGCTCCAGGTGCCGGTGTCATAATTCCAAGCGCGCCACACCGCCAAAAAAGCATAATCAGGCAAGCTTTCACCGGCTTTATAGCCAGCCAGCAGGCGACAGCGCGGCACCTCCATCGTCCCATCTCCGTTCACATCCCGGCAAGCAAAGCCGGACGCGCGGGCAGTGATTTCCGTTGCGTTGGTGGCCGCATTATAAAACGGCGTTTTCAGCTGGCCGTATTCGCAGAGAACCAGCTCCGTCACCATTGTGCCGTTTCCTCGGGTCGCATCCACATAAACGCCCCGCACTCCGCTTTTCAGCGTGCAGGTCTGCATGGAGCTGAACTGTTGAATATAGCCATCCATGGAGGCGATCCCGGCCTCCACCAGCTCCTTTTCCTCCAGCCGCGCCAGGCTGACCGTCACCCGATTTTCCGCACCGATACGAAACAGCAAAAGACTGTCCCGTTCGCCACTGTCCAACCGGCCGACATATAGCCCGGAATACAAAAACCGTTTCGTCAAAACCTCAAGCTCTGCGGCGGAGGAAAGCACCACAAGAGAATGCTCCCGGCTGTTATAGGTGTCCCAGCCCGTCAACAGCTCCATCGTGCCATCGCCGTCCAAATCGCCGAAGGCCACCTGCAGCACCCGGCTTCCGAAGCCGGTGCAATCGCCCACCGACACCCATTCGCTCTCCCCGCGGCGCAACAGATTTATATGCACCTCCTCCGCCGTGGACAGGCGATAAAACACAAATGCCGATTGGGCCAGCTCGGTTTTTTCCGTCAGCGGCGCTCCCCGGCTGTCGCATAGCACAAACGCGGAGGTATATTCCCCCTCCGCCGGGTATTGCAGCGTATAGCGGCCACCGCCGCTATCCCGGATATAGGTGTCCAGCGCCGCCTGTATCGCCTGCTGTTCGCCCGGAACGCGGGGCGGCTGGAGAAAGGATTCCACATTCAAGCCACACCCAGACAGCCCGAAAACCAGCACCGCCGAAAGCATCACCAACAGCCAGCGCCCGCTTTTCATCCGCCACCCCTCCTTTTCTGTTTTTCCGTTGGTTATAAGTATACTGCACCAACCGGCGTCTGTCAATGCTTCAACAGCTCCTGCCGTTGGCGATAATCCGGCAAAAACTGCTCCACCAGCGCATAAAAAGCCGGGCTGTGATTGTGGTGACGGATATGCGCTAGCTCATGCACAACCACATAGTCCACCGCCTCCGTCGGATACTGCATCAAGCGCCAGGAAAAGCACAGCCGATTCTTTCCGCTGCAACTTCCAAAGCGCTTTTGCGCCCCGGTGATGCGCACCCCCGCCGGAGCCAGTCCCATGCGGGCGCTGTAATAGGCCACCCGCGCCGGGATTTTCTGCTCCGCCCGACGGCGAAGCTGCGCCTCCTGCTCCGGCGTCACCGCCCGCAAAAGCGCCTGCTGTTGCCGCTGGCGCTGAAGCGCCATGTGCTTTTCCAGCCAAGCCTCATGCGCGACGACAAAACGGCGAATTTCCGCCTCCGGACAGCGCCGGGGCGCCCGCACCACCACCTCCAGCGCGGCGGTGATTTCCAGCGACAGCGTGCGCCGCTCCGACCGAATCAGCCGATAGGGATAGGGCACTGTCCCCTTTTCTGTATTTTTTCTCTCGTCGCTCATGCCTTCTGCTCCCGTTTTGCCGCCGTCCCGGCGTTCTCATCATAGCCGGCCAAAATTTCCGCCAAATAGCGGCGATATTCCTCCCGCACCGCCAGCGGCCCTTCGATGCGCAAATCGCCGCCGAAGCCGGTGGCCCAAGCGAAGAAGGGCGGGCTGACCGCCACCGGAACGCGCACCGTGAAGCCGTCATCGGCGGGCATCAGCGTCACCTCATGTCCAAAGCGATCCAAAATCACCCCTGCCATCCATTCTGCGCAATGGAGAGTCACCGGCTGCTCCTCGCCGCCAAACATTCCAAAGGTTTTGCGGGTCAGGTCAGCCTGCTCCCGCGCTTCATAGGCTTCTCGACCGGTGCGCTCCTCCGGAAGGCTCTCGATGGCCTGCATCCGATCCACCCGATAATGGCGCAGCCCCTTTTCCGCCTCAAAGGCCACCAGATAATAGTTTTCGTGATCCCATAGCAGTGCCCAGGGGCTGACCCGATAAGCCGCCCCCTCCCGACGAAGCTTTTTCGTCTTGTGCATATCCCAGTCAAAATATTGAAACCGCACCTGCCGATTTTCCCGAATAGCCGTCTGCAAACGATCCACATTGTAATAAATGCTTTCGTTCATGGATTTGATGCGGCCGGAAACCAGCACCTGCTGCTGAAGCTGACCCGCCTGATACCGGCTGGCCTGCCCTTCCAGCTTTTGAATCAGCGCCAGGCTCTTTTTCTGTGTGATGAACCGGGAGGACTGAACCGCGTCCACCAACAGTCGCAGCTCCGCCATGTCAAATTCCCGCTCGCCGAGATAATATTGCACCTGCCGGCCGCGCAGGGTCACAATATCCGCACCGAAAAGCCGGAGCTGCTCTAAATCATCGTAGAGGCTCTTTCGCTCCGCCGATACGCCATAATCCGCCAGCCGTTCCTCCAACCGCTTCAGCGTCATCGGATGCTCCTCGTCCGTTTCCCGACGAAAAATCTCCAGCAAACATAATAGCTTCCGCTTCTGATTTGCTCCCTTCGCCATGTTCCCGCCCCCTCGCTTCTTCTGCCCCATTTTACCATATTCCCGCCGCTATATGCAAGTTTTCTGCGAAAAAAAGCATATTTTCTCCGTTCTTTTCCGCCCGCCCCAGCTTCCCATGAAGTAAAAAGCAACATTTCCAAGGGGGTGGATAATTTTTACTTTACAACGGCGCATAATTTCGATATAATAATGCTGTATGACAAGCTTAGACTCGTCAAAGGACGGAAATTTTCGAAACGGGAGATTCACAATGCTACAATTTGAAGAACTGAAGCTGCGCCTGGAAGCGCTGGAGCCGCAAATCGCCGACCTGGCCGGTTCCATCGGCTTGACCCAGCTCAAGCGCCAGGCCGATGAGCTGGACGCGCAGGCGGCCGCCCCCGGCTTTTGGGACGATATGGACACCGCCAAAAAGGTCACCCAAAAGACCGCCATTCTGAAAAACAAAATCGAAAGCTACGAAAAGCTGCAAACCGATTATCAGGACACGCTGACCCTCATCGAGCTGGCCAACGAGGAGGAAGATTTATCCCTTTTGGAGGAATGTACCGACGGCATCGAACGCATCGAGCGGTCGATGGAGGCCCAGCGACTGGCCACTCTGCTCTGCGGTGAATACGACAGCAAAAACGCCATTCTCACCTTCCATGCCGGTGCTGGCGGCACCGAAGCCCAGGATTGGGCCTCCATGCTGTATCGGATGTACACCCACTGGGCGGAGAGCCACGGCTTCCAGTATAACATTCTCGACTATCTGGACGGCGACGAGGCCGGTCTCAAAAGCGCCTCCATCGAAATCATCGGCGAAAACGCCTATGGCTATTTGAAGGGCGAGGCGGGCGTGCACCGACTGGTGCGCATTTCCCCCTTCGACGCCTCCGGCCGCCGCCATACCTCCTTCTCGGCTTTGGAAGTGATTCCCGAAATCGACGAGGACACCGAGGTGGAAATTCGCCCGGAGGACATCAAAATGGATGTGTTCCGCTCCTCCGGCGCCGGCGGCCAACATATCAACAAAACCTCCTCCGCCGTGCGACTGACCCATATCCCCACCGGCATCGTCGTGGCCTGCCAAAACGAGCGAAGCCAGTTTCAAAACCGGGACAAGGCTATGGCCATGCTGAAATCCAAGCTTGTGGAAATCAAGGAGCGGGAGCACCTGGACAAAATCGACGACATCAAGGGCACCCAGATGAAAATCGAATGGGGCAGCCAGATTCGTTCCTATGTGTTCATGCCCTATACACTGGCAAAGGACACCCGCACCGGCTATGAAACCGGAAACATTCAGGCGGTTATGGATGGCGAAATCGACGGCTTCATCAACGCCTATTTACAGGCCGCCGCCAACGGCACGCTGGGGAAAGCGGCCGCGGCCGAGGATTAAACCAAGCATGAAAAGGGCGCCGCCGAAAAGCGGCACCCTTTTTTCGTAGAAAAGGAGAGAAGCGTTCATGAAAGAGGAACTGAAGCGCACCGAAATGCTACTGGGAGCGGAGGCGCTGGCGCGGCTGAGCCGGGCGCGCGTGGCGGTGTTCGGCTTGGGCGGTGTGGGCGGCTACGCGGTGGAGGCGATGGCGCGAAGCGGCATCGGTGCGCTGGACTTGTTCGACCATGACACCGTCTCCCCCAGCAACATGAACCGCCAGCTGTTCGCCACCGCCGAAACCGTCGGCCAACCGAAAACCGAAGCGGCGGCCGCGCGCCTTCGCGCCATCGCCCCGGACTGCCGCGTGACCCTGCACCCGGTGTTTTATTTGCCGGAGAACGCCGCTCAATTCGATTTGACTTCCTTCGACTATATTCTCGACGCCATCGACACCGTCACCGCGAAGCTGATGCTGGCTGAGCAGGCCCAGCAGGCCGGCGTGCCCCTCATCAGCGTCATGGGCACCGGAAACAAACTGGACCCCACCGCCTTCACCGTCACCGATATCTTCGAAACCAGCGGCTGTCCTCTGGCGCGCATCATGCGCAAGGAATGTCGAACCAGAGGGATCCAGCGCCTGCGGGTGGTGTATTCTACCGAGCCGCCGCGTCCGGTGGGCAACGGCACCCCCAACATCGACGAAAACGGAAAACGCCGCCGGGATGTTCCCGGAAGCGTCTCCTTTGTGCCCGGCGTGGCCGGGCTCATCGCCGCCGGTGAAATCATCCGCACACTGTCCGGCGTCGAAAACGCTTAAAAAACTCGAAAAGAAAAATTCCCCTAGAGCGCCCGTTCTTCGGGCTTGCTCCAAGGGGATTTTCCCAACATAATTCAGGCCAGTGCCGCCGTATCTCTGGCGATAACCATTTCCTCATCGGTGGGGATGACCCATGCGGGGATCGCCGACTCCGCCGTGGTGATACGGGTTTCCTTTCCGTGCACCTCGTTGGCCTCGACATCACACTTCATGCCCAGAAAGCCCAGGGCTTCGATGATTTCCCGCCGCACGCGGGGCTGATTTTCTCCGATTCCGGCGGTGAACACCAGCGCGTCCAAGCCGCCCAGAACGGCGATATAGGCGCCCACATATTTCAGCACCTGATAGGTGCGCATATCCCACGCCAGCGCCGAGCGCTCATCGCCGCGGGCGATGGCCGCTTCGATGTCCCGGTCGTCGCTGTATTGACCCGAAATGCCAAGCGTGCCGGATTTTTTGTTCATGATTTCGTCCATCTGCGCCGGGGTGAGCCCCTCCTTCTCCATGAGGAAGGTCACCACCGACGGGTCGAAGCCGCCGGAGCGCGTGCCCATCATAAAGCCGTCCAGCGGCGTCATGCCCATGGTCGTGTCCACCACGCGCCCGTCCCGAATGGCGGCGATGGAGGAGCCGCTGCCCAAATGGCAGGTGATGATGCGGGTGCCCTCGGTGCGACCTAACAGCTCACAGCAGCGGGCGCTGACATACCGATGAGAGGTGCCGTGGAAGCCATAGCGGCGCACACCGTATTTTTCATAGTATTCATAGGGAAGCGCAAACATGAACGCCTTCTGCTCCATCGTCTGATGGAAGGCGGTATCGAACACCGCCACCTGCGTGATGCTCCCGCCAAAGGTGGCGGTAGCGGCGGCGATTCCTTGAAGCGCCGCCGGATTGTGAAGCGGAGCCAACGCCTTGAGATCCTCGATGTCCCGCAGAACCTCCTCAGTGATCACCACAGAGCGGTCATATTTCGCGCCACCCTGCACAACGCGATGACCGATAGCGCCCACCTCGCTCAAATTCTGAATCACCTGGCCCTCTCCTTCGGTGAGCGCCTTCTTCACCTGGGCGAAAGCGGCCGTGTGATCCGGCATCGCCACCTCGCTTTTCCACGCCTGCCCGTGCGCCTTGTGGGTGAAACTTCCCATGGGCTGGCCGATTCGTTCACAGATGCCTTTGCCCAGCACCTGTTCACCCTCCATGTCAATGAGCTGATATTTCAGCGACGAGCTGCCGGCGTTAATAACCAGAACTTTCATACATCATTCTCCTTCTGCTTTTTGTTCGCCTTCTATCATACTCTATTTCGCCGAAAATTTCAACCATTCCTGCAAAAAATCCGGAAAATCTCCGTCTCCCGCATCGCCGCCCGCTCCTTCTTGTCCTCTGCCTTTTCGGCATATTCCCGGCGCACCTCCCGGCGAAGCTCCTTGGCTTCCTCCTTCTGCTGGGCGCTTCCCCGGTTGCCCGTGCGCCATTTTTTGTCCGTGTCCTCCACCGCCTCGCGCCCCTGCTGGGCGACCGTGTCCTCAAGCTCCGCCTGTGAAAGCTCCCCCGCGTCGTATAGCTCCAGCGCCCGGCGGACTTCCTCCGTCTGCGCCTGTTAAAGCTTCGTGGTCCCTTTCCCGTCTGTGGCGTCGCTGTCTGTTTCGGTGACCGTGCCCTCGGACTTTCCCAGTCGTCTGGCATTCTCCGCCTTTTCCGCTTTTTCCGCCTGTTCCGCCGCGGCGCTCTCCCGCTCCTGAATGTCCTGCGGCAGATACGATTTTTTGCCGTCAACGGAATTTTTTTCGAAATTTTGCATAGACTGGGTATTGACACCAGCCTCGTTTTGTGGTAGATTGGTGTTAGAAAAAGTATCTTTGCTATAACCGTTGGCAATTGGTGCCTTCCGTTCACTGGCCTGGATGCTTTTTCTTTTTATGCGTACAAGATTCCCTTTCTCAACTTCACGCTGTACATAGCTATAGAAATTGTTCCTTCCGAAAACGGTAGCAATTTTGTTTGTCTCTATGAACACCTCGTTGTATTGCCCGGCTTCGTTGATATATACCGGCACATTGATGATGTTGCCAGTGTTGTCTCTGTACTGTGAAACAAGAAGGAAATAGTTTTGGCGGCGGCTGAGGTTGTCCGCATTTTTTGTTCCGCGATAGGCAACGGTCACTTCGTTCAGCCCGTCGATGACCTGCAGGAACAACTCCTTGCCTAATCCGTGATAGTTGATTCCGTTTCCGGTGCGCAACCCTTTGGCTACAGCTTCCGCTTCCGTGAAAACATTTTCGCGGATGTGTGACGCCTTCATCATCAGTGGAAGGTTATGCGCACCGCTTTGCTCCGTGATGATGGCGGGGCTTGTCTCCGTGAGCCAAACATCACCGCGCACATTTTCGCCGGCCAACACCCGCTCCACCTCGTCTTTGGCTTCCGGCCGCAGACTATACTTCCCCTCGCCGTTCTCCTGTGTGGAGACGGGGGCTTCCAGCGCCTTGGCAAAGGCCCGCTCCGCCGCCCGGATGGCGGCAGCCTGCCGGTGTTTTTTTGTGAAGCCCAGTGTCCGGCGGAATCCGTCGAGGATGGCCTGAAACCGCACCGCCGCCCCATGGTCCATGTTCCGGATCAGCCGGGCGAAGCCGTCCCGATAGAGATTTTTGCCGATCCAGTCGGCGACAACCTCCGCCTCCGGGTCGTCGGCTCCCGGCCGGTCTCCCCGCCGCCGGCGGTTCTCCCGCTCCCGCTCGATGGCGGCGGTATAGGCGTCCTCGCCCATTTGCTGCCGCACCAGCCGCTTCAGCTTTCCATAGGCGTCACTGCCCTCGATGGCGTGGGTCAGCTCGTGCTTGAGAACGAATTCCATCGCCTCCTCCGTTGTGATGCTGGCGGCCAGCTCCACCGTCCCGTCCGCGGTATACCGTCCATAAGCCTGGGATACATAATTTTCCCCGTTTTGCATAGACTGGGTATTGACACCCGCCCCGTTTTGTGGTATTGTGGTGTCGAGCGATACATCCTGCCTGCGAGGCGTATCGGCATTCGTGCCGATGTCGTCTGCATTGGATGTATCGTTTATTTTTGTGCTTTTTATGTTGACAACAGAATAGAAACTTCCTACGACTTAACCACATCTAAAAGCCTTTATTTACGCGGTTTCCAAAGCGGTTAGAAGTGCGAAAAAGCCGAGAAATGTAGGTAATTCGTGCATTATTTCTATACTACTTCTACACCTATATTCCTACACAAAGTTATGCCTCCTCGTTGTGTCGAGTGCCTTAATTGGTGCTCCCACTTCAGGGAGGCTTTTCTTTGTTTATAGGACAGTTTCTACAAACTATTTTATTTTTTCTATTTCCTGTTTGAGCCATTCAAACTCTCGTTGTGTATATACCTTTTCGGTAATATCCGAGATCTTATGACCCACCATATACTTAATGGCGTATTCATCAACCCCATACTTTTTAGCCATGGTGACGAAGTGCTTACGACCATCGTGAGGTCTATGAGCAGGATTGAGATTCAATTCGTCACGAATCATGCTGAAGCCTTTTTGGTATCGTGCGTAAGATAGTGCAATGCTCTTTTGCCGAGCATTAGGATTAACATAGTTGAACAGGTATGGACTTCCAATCTTTTGAGCTTCTTTATATTTTCGTTCAACTAAATGACGAATCTTAGAATGTATTGGAACGACACGATCAGTACCGGCATCCGTTTTCATGCCTCCGCTGAAAGTTCCGTTATCAAGGTCAACATTCGCTAATTCGAGCAAACCAATTTCTTGTGGTCTCCACCCTGAGTAGCATTGAACGAGAATAACATCCACCAACATTTTATCATCTACATGCTGCCATAGCAAGTTCATCTCCTCATCAGTGAACGGTATATGCTCGTTCTTAACTGTGACGATTTCTTTGATGGTTTCTTCGGTGAGATTGAAAGTTCGGGAGTAGTTCCTATCAACCAATTCGTACTCAAGAGCATAATCCAGCATAAGGTTGAACAAGGATTTGATTTGGTTCTTCATGGATGCACTTGGTGTCTTTTCTTCCCCACGAACCTTACTCACACCTTCTTCCATGCAGCCTTTCACATGACGGGCACGGACATCTTTAACCCTCATATCGTACACAGCCGAGCAATAACCCCAAGCAGATTGGACGGAGCGAGTGTTTTTTACCGTCTTCTCATATTCAGCAATCCATTTGTCATAGAGTTCTCTCATGGTAATTGACGGCTCAAGGTCGTAAGGATTCTTGTTATATTCTACGAGAGCAGCGTAAGCATCGTTGTATGTAGGAAAATACGACTCTGGCTTCAGGGGTTTACAGATAGGTCGTCCGTTCGAGTCTTTGCCAACACTAATCATTGCTCGAAACGGATTGCGAAGATTCCGGTTCTTAATTTCGCTGATTTGACCAAAACCATTAGGCAATCGTCTTCGTTTATTGTTCTTATTACGAGGCTTACGCGGTTTTATGTTTGGCTGCAAGGGATAGCCACAGTGAGGACAGCTTATTGCCTTATCACTTACTTGCAGTTCACATTCAGGGCATTTTACAAGCATTG
>CAZSTR010000017.1:0-28929 GCA_964609975.1 uncultured Ruminococcus sp.
TACGATATTCCGTTTCGGTTTCGTTATTGGATAAAAGGTTTTGCAGTTTTTCATTAAAAATGGTGTTGTAATGAGCGGCATTTCTATTACTTAACTCGGATAACTGTGCTACTACAAATTCATCAAGCAGTACACCGTCAACCGCCTTGAAATCACACACCTTTTTACGGTATCCGGGGCAGGTGTATTTGAAGCGTGGCTTACCGTGTGTCCAACGATTCGATTCGGAAGTTACACTTAACCGTCTGCCGCAAATCGGACAGTGAGCAATGCCTGCGAGCAAAGCATTGGTGCGGCGGTGAGGTCTGTTTTATTTTTCGGCAATTTTGGCAAATAATTCCTGCGTTTTAATCCATTCATCAGAAGGAATAAAGCCCTCGTGCTGACCGACAGATATAATCCATTCCTCAATACTCTGCTTTTTTATCTTTAGGTATCGGTGATAATATTTCGGTATTTATTTGGTGTGGTTCCGCTTACAGCCTTAAATTGCTTAATAAATCCAACATCGTCCCTGTAGCCTACTATTTCGGCAATTTCCGCTACCGAAAAATCGGTTGAACGAAGCAACTGCTTTGAATACTCTATACGGCTGATTATAGCATCGGCAATGGGAGTCGAATTGAAGCAGGCCTTATAGCAGTGTTGAAAATAAGATTCACTCAAATTAATTTCAGTCGATAAATTTTTGATTGTATACTTTTCGGTAGGGTGGGCAAGGATTCTGTCCCTGATTTTACGAAGCTCATTATAGTAAGGCTTTTGCGGATAACAGCATTTTGAAGCTTCGCTGAGCTTGTTGAAAATTATTTTAAGCAAATGCAGTATATTGCTTTCACTGTATTGGGTTTGGACGGTATTTTCCTTCTGCATAAGCATTAACAGCTTTGAACAGAAATCAACCTCGGGCGATGTAAAAAAAGTATTAAGCATAATACCGGAGCGTGAAAGCAGCTTATATTCCTGCTCTGTCAAATCAAACGCCACCCAATCGTTAACAAATAAATCGGAATCGGCTGAAAATGAATGGGGAGTATGCTTTTTTATAAGAAGCATTGAATTTGGCGTGATATGCAGGCTTTCATCGTTTATGTGAAAAATGGCGGTTGAACGTATTATGAGAAATAAATATTCATTTAAGCCTTGCGGGCGTTCAAGCTTAAAATTTCTGCCGTGCTTAAAGGCATAGCCTATGGAATTGATTTTCATAATTTTTCTCCGAAGCAGTATTTGACAGTTTTTTAATATTATATCACATTGTTTTTTTATGTAAAGCGTATAAACTGAATAAAAACAGTGGGGAGGAATATTAAATGTATAAATACGGAAAAAAGCTTTTTAATGGTGGGGACGGCTTTTTATTAAAGTACGGGGAGAATTATTATATTTATTGCACTACCGAAAATGACCTGCCGGCCTTTACAGAGGAATATCCGTTTTTTGAGACCTATAAAAACGGTATGGACGGAATAGAGGTGCATACTTCAAAGGATTTGACTAATTGGACAAATTTGGGGCTTTGTCTGAAAAAGGGTGATGATGTACTTGGTAATCGTGGTTTTTGGGCACCTGAGGTATCGTATTATAAGGGTCGCTTTTATATGGTGTACACTGCCGATGAGCACGTTGCAATAGCAGTATCGGACAGTCCGACAGGCCCGTTTTTAAAAACGTCTGACAGCTTTTTAATTCATGAGAACGCAATAGACGGTCATTTGTTTTTTGATGATGACGGCACAGTTTATCTATATTATGTTGCCTTTAATAATGACAATCACATCTGTGTGGCAAGGCTTAGCGAGGATTTGACGCGTGTTGA
Source organism: uncultured Ruminococcus sp. (assembly GCA_964609975.1). Classification (GTDB taxonomy): domain Bacteria; phylum Bacillota; class Clostridia; order Oscillospirales; family Acutalibacteraceae; genus UBA5905. The sequence continues at coordinate 1,820 of CAZSTR010000017.1, forward strand.
GGAGCATTATGACAGTATACTTATTGAAGCTGAAAGTGATTGGGAAACAATTGATGGAAAAATTGCCGAGGGACCGTTTGTTTTAAAGCATAAGGGAATATACTATTTGACCTATTCCGCAAATCATACGAGAAGCAAGGATTATGCAATAGGCTATGCAACTTCTGCTTCGCCTACAGGCGGATTCCGTAAATTTTCGGGTAATCCGATTTTGCACAGGTTTAACGACATTGTCGGCACGGGACATCACAGCTTTATGCCCTGTGGCGAGGATAAATATATTTGCATATATCATTGCCACGGCGGTGATATAAGCGGCTTCAAGCCGAGAATGCTTTGCCTGTGCGAGACTTTGTTTGAAGAAGCTGAGAACGGTGAGGATGTGCTTACTGTAAAGCAGTAATATGAGTTTATTGGGGGATGTAATCGTGAATAAATACAGTGATATAAAGGGCTTTAATTATCAGCCGTCATATGCGTACAACAGCTATGAGTCTTGGAGATTTTTTGATTCAGAGGTTTTTGACAGGGAAATAGGCTTGGGTAAAAAGCTTTTTCCGAAAATTAATACAATACGCTTATGGCTTTCTTACGAAGCTTTCAGGTATGAAGAGGATAGACAGGCTGAGAATTTTGAATGTGCTTTGAAAATATGCGATAAATACGGTTGTAGGGTAGTAGCCTGTCTGTTTAATTGTTGGCACGACAGTGTTATGGATAACGGGGGAATATATCACCCTCAAATGATACCTGGTGCATCGTGGTGCTCTACAGAAGATATGTATGCTTCATTTTTTAAAAAGATAGTAGAAGCGCATAAAGATGATAAACGAATTTTAATTTGGGATATATGTAATGAGCCTTATTCGTTCGGCGGAAATAATGAATATGCTGAGTTTATTGAGCCTTATGAAACAAAATGGCTTAAGAAAATGTGTGATATGTGCCATAATGCAGGTGCTGTACAGCCTTGCGGCATAAGTCATTATGCCAATTCGGATAATTGCGGTTTTATAGAAAAAACTGCGGAATTTACTGACGTATTTTTAATACATCCCTATTATTTTTATTCGGATTTCGATGTGAAGAATTTATCGCAAGACGGCTTTGACAGACTGTTGGCAGATGCTAAACAGGTTGCGAAGAAATATAACAAACCGATTCTTACAACCGAAACCTGTTGGGGCTCACGTGACGATAAGGTGAGAGCAGAAATAATAAAAAGAACCTTGCTGGCACATAATAATGCGGAAATCGGCTTTATAGCGCATGCGTTGCACTGGAGTCATACTGCGGATTTGCACAATGATGGAGACGGACCATTGGGATCTCCCGGAAATCTAATGTTTATTGACAACAATGACAAATTGCGGAGATATCATGAGGTATTTAATGATTTTTAGTGATATTAGGCAATTAATATGCGCTTATTTTTCACCATTATTATTCTGTAAAACATATATTTTACGTCAAAATTCAACAAAATATTAAAAATGTTGAAAAATGATGAATTATGTGTTAATATGACGGAAGCTTGCAGAAGCGTATTCGACTGTGAGCAGACACTCTAAAAGCAAGGAGATCTTCTCAATGAAAATCGCCACAACCACCAGCGATTTTACGCGCTTTTGTCAAAACGATTCTGAGCGTATCCAAGAGCTTTATCGTGCTGGCTTTCGCTACATAGATTTGGATATGTATAATTTCACGCCGGAAAGCCCCTACATGAGCAAAAGCTGGCGTGATGAGGCTGAAAAAATCCGTCAGACGGCGGACAAGCTTGGCATGAAATTTGTGCAAGCCCATTCACAAGGCGGAAATCCCCTCTCGGAGGACACGGCACATACGGATTTTTTGTGCTGGCCGCGACAATCCGCTCGATTGAAATATGTGCATTTTTCGGAATAAAAAACACCGTTGTTCACAATGGGTATATGCCCGGAATAACAAAGAGGAATGGTTCGAAAAAAACAAAGCCTTCTATTCCAGACTTTTTCCCGCCATGGAGCGTTGCGGCGTGAATGTGCTTTGCGAGAACAGCACAAAAGCCAACATGGGGGATATGTATTTTATAAACTCCGGCAAAGACATGCTTGAGTTCATACAATATGTAAACCATCCGCAAATCCACGCCTGCTGGGACACAGGACACGCAAATTGCGAGGGCAGTCAATATGATGACATAATTACGCTCAGCAAAGAACTTTACGCAATTCATTACAACGACAACCGGGGGACAATGGATGAGCACCTTCTTCCATTTCTCGGCACACTGAATCACGATGAGGTGATGACAGCTCTTGTGGATATCGGCTTTAACGGTTGCTTCACCATGGAATGCACTTCGTCTCTCCGATTTTCCAACCACTGGCTCGGTAACAGAAGAATATTTGAAAAATCCGATCGACTCGCACAACCACAACTATTTATGCAGCGACACATTGAGCGTTTGCTATACGAAACAGCAGAATATATTTTGAAAAGTTATGACCTGCTCAAATAATACCAAATCGAACAAATCCACCTCTTGATTTCTTGAGCAACGAAAAGACCGGCGAACGAATTTTTCCATTCGCCGGTCTTTTTCCATAGTCTACAACGAAAACTCTGCGGAAAACAGGCTGTCGGACATCAACCGCCGACCTGCAACAAAAGCATGGCGCCGAAGGTCAGCCCTACACCGCACATACAACGCGCCGTGATTTTCTCCTTGAAAAGCACAGCGGACATCGCCAGAGACAACAGCATAGAGCCGCCCTGGATAATGGGATATAACCGCACCGCGTCCACATATCCCGCCGCCAACGTTTTGAACAGCGAATGGAAAAACAGCGTGGCCGCCATCACGGCTATATAGCCAAAGGCGCGCAAAAGCCGCCCACCACCAAGACAGCTTTTTCCTCGAACAGGGCGAAAACGCAACCACAGCGCCGCCGCCAAAAGAATCAGCGTCGCAAACACATAGCTATAAAAATTATAGACGGTCACCATACCCGTCGCCGCACGATGCACAAAAAGCTTTTGGGAAAAATCCACCATTCCATTGGCGAAGCCGCACAGCAGAAGCAGAAAAAGCGCCCCCGGCGACAGCTTCGCCTTGACCTGGCTGTTATAGGTGCTCATCACCAGCGCCGCCAAAACCAACAGCAAAAAGCCGCCGATTTGCGGCCCGGAAACCCGTTCCCCATAAAGCACCCAACTGAGGAAAATCGGCACACCGCTCCCCAGCAACAGAAAAACCTCCACCATCATATAAGCCCTGCCACGCACCGACAGCATCCAACTGATCACGAAAACCGCGCTGAAAACGCCGGAAAGCAAAGACGCGCCCAACTCCAACGGGGAAGCAACGAACGCCGCCACACCTCCCTGCATAAAAACCAAAACGCCTCCCACCAGCACACACAGCCCCATACGCACACAGTTGACCAAAACGGCATCGGCCACACTTTCGGTCAGCGCAGAAGTCTTTTTTCCGCAAAACCCCTTCGTTGCCCCGCATAACAGCACAAGTGCAATATAGATGCCACCCATCCGTCTCTCAGCTCCCCATCCTTTTTCATTCCAACCGCGCTCTCCTTCAGCCTTCGCGCAAATGCACACCTCATTAAATCATGTCCTCACCAAAAAAGCAAGGTGCATTTCGACTATCTTTCTGTATAATTCGATTTTTTCAAAAAGGCGCTTGATACAGACATGAAACTACTCTATAATGATTTCGGTATAAAACGACGATTTTTCTAAAAAGGAGCCTGCCCATGAATCAGCCGGATTTGGAATTTCTTTTGCACGCCGACTGGAACCCCTACAATATCCACTGCGGCTTTTACAGCTTTGCACCGGGGGACACCGTCGATTATGCAAAAGCCCCGCGAAAGCAAACCATCATTCACCTTCTTTTGGAGGGGGAGCGCGCATATTATTTCGACGGAAAATGTCGGGCTTTCGGCGCCCATTCGGTTCTTTTCATCCCGGACGGCACCCACTATATCACCATTTCCCAGGAGAGCAACCGCCACCCCTGCCGGGGGGCTTCGCTCCTTTTTTCGGTGGATGCAGCCCTCACCGAAAGCCTGCCGCACACGGTCTATTCTCTAAGGACCTTTGAAAACAGCGAAATCGAAGCCGATTTTTTCTCCCTTTGTCAGCTTTGCGCCACCTCTCCAACACAACAGCTGCAAAAAAAGCTGCTCACTTTGAAAATTATCGAAGCGGTGATTTCCTCCATTGTCTCCGGAAGCGCCGATTCCTCCTTTTTTGCGCCCACCATCGCGTATATCCGCGCACATTTTCGAGAAAACCGCCCGGTAGCCGATTATGCGGCCATCTGCAATCTCAGCGAAAGCTATTTTCGCAAGCGGTTTCGGGACACATTCGGAATGTCCCCCATCGAATACCGAAACCGACTTCGCTTTTCCGAGGCCCGCCAGCTGTATCAGGCAGGTCACACCATGAAGGTCATCGCTGAGCAGATCGGCTTCTGCGACGAAAACCATCTGGCCAAGCTTTATAAAAAAGCCTACGGACACAGCCTCAAAAAAGACGGCTATTCCGTATAAATTTTCACAGAGAAAAAGGCGAGAACGAAAACAATACGTTCTCGCCTTTTTATTTCTCGTTCGAAGCGCCCCGGATTTATTTCAAATCCACGCCGCCGAACAGGGAATTTCCCTGAATATACAGCGTCGGCGCACCGGAAATCGCCGGGCGAGGACGCTTTTTGTCCGAAACGCCGCCGAACAGAGAACTGGAGCGCAGCTGCACATTCACCGTGTCCGGCAGGAAAATGTCTACCCCGCCGAACACCGCGGTGGCACGCACCGTGCAATCCTCCGGGATAATCGCCCCACGCAAATCGCACTCAACGCCGCCGAACACTGCCGTCAGCTCCGCGCCCTCGAACCGCTCGTTGTCGAAGCGCAGCTCGCTTCCGGAAAACACCGCGCAGCCCGAGCGGGGCGTTGCCCCCATCGGCGGCGAATTTTCCCCTTTGATTCCGCCGAAAATCAGCCGCAAGCCCGACAACAGCGCCAACAGCGGAAGAACCAGCTTCCACAGCACGCTAAAGGTCAGAACATCCTGACAGCACAGCAGCAACAGCACACCCACCAGCAGACCGATGCCGTTCCCCCATTTGTCCCGCTCGGTGAACAGTCCGACGAAGCAGGGCACGATGATGAACAGCGTCCACCAACCGTCAAACAGAATTTGAAAACTCAATATTCCCAGCGCGCGCAGGCCGAAGAAAACCCCGACCGCCACCAGCAGGACGCCCCACAGAATCTTGTTTCCTCTTTTCATTCAAAACACCCCCGCTGTGATTATCCTCGGTTTTCATTATATACCGACACAGCGAAAAATGCAAGGGATTTTCCACCCACCTCCACGGAAGCGGAAAAACCGGCTCATTCCTGCTCCTCGCGCGCAAGCTTTTCCTTTTTCAGCTCGTTCAAAAGCGCAGGATACAGCTGGCAGGACATACCCCCATCCACGATAAGCTCCGTTCCAGTGATGTTTTTCGACAGCTCGGTGCCGAAGAACCAGCAGGCGTTGGCGATGTCCTCGAAATCGGAAATGTCGCCTATGGGGGTGAGCGTTCCGTTGACAATCTGCTTATTCCCCATCGACACCCAGCGCTCGGTTTTTATGGTGCCGGGGAGCACAGCATTACAGCGGATGCCATACGGCCCCAAATCCACCGCGAGAGCCTTTGCGAAGGCGTTGATGCCTCCCTTCGAGGCGGAATAGGCGGCGCGGTTGGGAATGGCGCGATAAGCCGTGTTGGAGCTTAAAAAGACAATCGAGCCTTTATGCCGCTCACGCATACGCAGCGCCGCCTGGCGGATGATCATGAAATTCCAGACAAGGTTGGTTTCGAGCACCTCCTGGAAATCGCCGACGGGCACCGTCCAAAAATCCTGCCCTACGGCAGGGTCTTTGGGATCAAAGCCCATGTTCGCGGCGTTCAAAACCACCGTTTCGACCGCCCGTCCGGTTTTGTCGATGTCGTGGAAAATGTCGATAACCTGCTGCTCGTTGCGGATGTTACATTCATAGCCCTTGGCAAAAACGCCATAGGTCTCCCCCAGCCTTTCCGCCGCCGCTTCGGCGTCCGCCCGGCGGCGGCTCGTCACGAACACATCCCAGTCCTGCTTTGCGAAAAGCGCGGCGATTCCGTAGCCCGTGTTGTTGTGAGCGCCGGTTATGAACACTGCCTTTTTCATTGCTTACACTCCTTCAAAAATAGAATTCCGTGCGGGCGGGGCGAATATCGGTCAAGGCGCCCGTATAGTGGCGAAGCGTGTGCGGCACATAAGGATGCTTCAAGCACTCTTCTTCGTTTATCTCGATGCCAAGTCCCGGCTTGTCGGGGATGGCGATATAGCCATCCCCATAGGCGAGGCTCTCGTTCGTCACATCCTTGCGCCATTCCACATCGCTATACATAATTTCCAATATCGAAAAATTGGGACAGCAGGCAGCCAGCTGCAGCGTCGCGGCGTTGGCGACGGGGCCGGACGGATTGTGCGGAGCGAAGGGGATATAATACGCCTCCGCCACCGCGGCAATTTTTTTCAGCTCCATAATCCCGCCGGCGTGGGAAATATCCGGCTGGATATAGTCCGCCGCCCGCATTTCGAACAGGTCTTTATAGGATTTGAGGGTATACAGTCTCTCGCCGGCCGAAATCGCCACCGGCGATTTGTCCCGCACCGCCTTCAGCGCCTCCAAATTATCGGGCGGTGTAGGCTCCTCAAAGAACAGCGGCTTGAACGGCTCCAGCTCCCTGGCAATCTTGATGCCGGTGGGCACATTGAAGCGGCCGTGCCCCTCGATCAGAAGATCGGCCTTATCTCCGACTGCATCCCGCACCGCTGCCACACACCGGAGGGCAGTGTCCAAATCCCGGTTGGATATTTCCAGATAGGATTTTCCGAAGGGGTCCCACTTCATGGCGGTGATACCCCGCTTGACCGCGATTTTCGCCTTTTCGCCGAATTCCTCGGGCGTTTTCGCCCCGGCGAACCAGCCATTCACATAAATGCGCACCCTTTCGTTCACCTTGCCGCCCAACAGCTGATAAACCGGAACGCCCAAATGCTTTCCCAAAATGTCCCACAAGGCCATTTCGACGGCCGACAGCGCGCTCATTAGCACAGCGCCGCCCCGCCAATAGGCATCCCGATAAATGTCATGAAAATGCTTTTCAATATCCAGCGGATTTTTGCCCACAAGATACTCCTTGATATGCTCGACCGCACCGACCAGCGCCTTTTCCTTATATTCCAGCGTGGCCTCGCCCACGCCGTCGACGCCGGCATCGGTATACACCTTCACAAACACCCAGTTTGTGCGAAAGCAATCCACTGTAAAGGTTTTCACATCCGTGACCTTCATATATTGACCTCCTCATAAATACGCGGAATGACCCGGTTTTCACAGGCGAAGTCATTGGCCGTCATTTCGTCGAACATCCCGATATGCAGCGGCACGCATTTTTTCGGAGCAATGTGCTTGGCAAAGCGGGCGGCATCGGTTTTGTTCATATTGTTCCCGACCCCGTTCACCGGCAGAAACAGCGCATAAATGTCAGCGGGAATATCCGCAAATATCGCCTCGTTATAGAGGGTGTCCCCCGTGACATAATATTTCCGTTCGCCGTCGTCGAGGATAACCCCGATGGGCGTTATATCGCTGTGCTCGGCCTTGACCGCCGTGAATTCGATGCCGTTTTCGGTCCAATGGGTGTGGCGGTTGAACAGCACATAGTTGTTGTTCCCGCCGAATTTTCGCACCTCGTCCCAAACCGACCTTGGCGCCAAAACGGTGATGGCGCTATTCTCGCCGATGAAACGGCTCGCCGTTTCCGGGTCATAGTGATCCAGATGATTGTGGGTGAAAATCATCACATCGGGCTTTATGTCGAAAAGGCTTTCGTCCACCGGCACGCGGCGGAAATTTTTGGGGTTTATTTTTTCCACGCTATTGGAAAGATAGGGGTCAATCATCACGCGAAATCCGTCTCTTTCGAAAAGAAGCCCCGCCTGGCCGATATATGTGATCTTCATAGGCTACCTCCTGCTTCAAGCCGTAATCAACCGTCGATTTTGTCGAAAACCCGGACAAAGTCCACGATAAAGGCATCGTCCTTGTATCCGCCGTCAATCACCGCCGGCTTGGAAACGCGATAGCCCTGCACCTCCGTCGTCAGCAGAATGAACTGGGGCACATGGGACACATTTTTGTCCGCATGGGAAACCAGCTTTCCGTCGCAATAGAAATCATAGCCGTCGGGCTGCCAGTTCATTCCGAAATAATGCCAGCCCTCCTCGGTCTCCTCCAGCGCATAATTGACACGCCCCTCCTCGCGGAACTGCTTTCCGTAGCCGCCCATGATGTTTCCCGTGGTGGCCGTCCCAGTGGAGAAGCATTCCATAATATCCGACTCGATACCGCACCATTCCGGCTCGAACCGGGCGCCGATGGTCGGGGACTGCGTCCAAAAGGCGCTCCACATCACATTCGGCTCCTTTTGAAACTTGCAGCGGCACTCATAATAGCCATAGCGATGGACAAACTTCGGCTCCTCCAGCATCCCCAGCGGCCAAATCTCGTCCTGTCCCCAGGGGTTATCCGTTCCGCCCTTCGGAACATCGAAGGAATTCGACCCGGTCTGCAGCTGGGGCGAAACATAACAGCCGTTTCGCTCCACCCGGTGCAGCTCCACATGGCTGTTGCCGTCGAGAACCACACCCTCGTCGCTATAGGCGGCGAAGGCCTTTCCCCAAAAGTTCAGCCGGAAGCCCCATTTCGAGGTGTCCAGCATGGTGCCGTCAAATTCGTCGTTCCACACAAGCTTCCATTCGCCCTCCGGCAAAAAGCTCGGCTCATGATTTTCCATTTCGAAGCGTTTCATATTCAAATCTCCTTATAAAAATGATTGAAGTCCAGCATCAGGGGAGAATCGGTGATCGGAAGCTCCTTAAAGCGCAACCAGCCATCCTCCATAAACATGGTTTTCTCATCCAGCGCATAAATCGTGCCGTCGGCAAGGTCGATGAGCGAAACGCCGTCCCCGGCAAGCTCCGGCGGCACCCGGAAGGAGGTGACGCCCGCATAGGTTTCCGTGAGAATTTCGGCGCGCTTCCAATAGATGAGCGCCACGCTCCCGTCCTCCCGCTGGAAGGCATAATGAGTGGCGGCGGCGAAATCGAAGCTGGGATTTTGCATCGGCGCGCAATATTCACGCACAGGGACAATGCAGGGGTCAGCCAGGCAATATTCCTCGCAAAGCACCGAAGCGAGCGTTTGCAGAGCAAAATAGGAGGGCTTCGGGTGATAGTTTCCGGTGGCCCGCGCATTTTCGTCGAAATCGGCGCCGATAACGCCAAAATAGCCGAAATCGCTGACGCTTTGCAGATTTCCCACCTCACCGTTCAGCGCCTCGGCCATATCCATACAGGAAAAATAGGAGGTGAACTCCACGCCGAGAGCGATGTCGGTGATGAGATGGCGCAGAAGATATTTCGTTTGCTTCGTTTCGTCCCATGCGCCGCCGGCCATGGCGCCGCAACCATCGGGGCGCGACTGGGTGCCGCTTTCCCCCTGGATGATTTTGAGCTTGGGATTATAGTTCTTTCTCAATCTGTCACAGCGGTTAAAGAACGAAGCATACAATTCGTCCTCCGGGCGGTAGCAGTGATAGGAAATCGCATCCAAATGCTCAAAGGCACCCGCTCTGCCGAAATCCTCATGGAATTTTTCATCGGTGCCGCAGGTGACAAGACCGACGGTTTCGCAGGTGGGGTCTGCCTCCTTGCAGGCGTCGGCTGTAGCTATGGTAAACGCGGCAAGCTCCTGCGCGTTGACCCCGTGCTTCCAGCACCACTGGCCGTCCGGCTCGTTCCAAATCTCATAATAATGAATTCGACCCTTGAAATGAGCGACGGTCGCCTGGACATAGCGTTTCCAGGCGACGCGCTCTTTTTCGGTCTTTATGGGCGGACAGCCAACCGCACCAAAAACCGTTTCGGCCGCTTTCGTGTAAAGCTTGTTGCCATAGCAGAGGCAGAGCCAAGGCTTCACGCCTACAGAAAGCATTTTGTCAACAATTTTGTCCAGCCACGCAAAATCATAGACGCCCTCCTCCTTTTCGGTCTTTTGCCAGCCCGACTGCAGGCGCGCCCACTTGATTCCCGACCTCGCCACATATTCATAGGAATTCTCCGGATCGAAAATGTCCCGGTCCAGCTTTTCGAAGCCGAGACCAATTTTCGATTTTCGGATGTCGATGGATTTTTTCGGCTGCACCTTGCCGACCGCTCTCAGATTTCGCATTTTTCATCACACTCCCATTGACAAATTCTTACTTGTATTCTATTATAAAAAGCGGAAACAAACTATCAAAAACCCGCTCGTTTTATTCGAAATCTTACGAAAGGAGCGTTCTTTCATGCTTCCGATACAAATCGAGAGCGCCGGCATCTATAACGCGAAAATCGCCCGCCCCACAGAGCAGGTTTCCAGAAACCGCTCTGCCGCCCTGTTTGAGCTGGAGCTGCCGCTGGCCGACGGCGGCATTTCCTATATCGACGAGCAAGCACAGCCCATCCGCAAAAACCGGCTGATCTGCGCAAAGCCCAACCAGGTGCGCCACACGAAATTCCCCTTCGCCTGCTATTATATCCATCTGCGTGCGCCGGACGAAACGGTTTTTTCTCTGCTGTCGGCCATGCCCGATTTCATCGACCTGAGCAACCGCTCCCGCGTCGAAGCCGTGTTCAAGGAGATTTCCGCCGCCTTCAACTCCTTTGACCAGCGCGCCGAGCTTTGGATTCAAAGCCAGGTTTTACAGCTGATTCATTTTCTGCGCCTCGAAACCGAAACCGGGGCGGCCGCACGCCATGTTTCCCAAGCCTACGGAAGCGTTGCCAAGGCTATCGACTATATCCGGGAAAATCTGGCCGGAGACCTTTGCCTGCATACCGTCGCCGCCGCCGTTTCCATGAGCCCGACCCATTTTCACACCTGCTTCAAATTCGCCATCGGAAAAACCCTGCGGGATTATGTGGAGGAGGAGCGCATCCGAAAATCCGTCACCCTCATGCTCACCACCGACCAAACCCTCACCAGAATCGCCTATGCCTGCGGTTTCTCCTCCCAAAGCTATTACAGCTATATTTTCAAGCGACGCATGGGCACCACCCCCAGAGCCTATATCCAACAGCTCAACAGCCTTTATGAGCAATGAAAATGCCGGCGAACGGATTTTTCCGTTCGCCGGCTGTTTTTGCGTCTCTATTTCATTTTCTGCCGTCCGCTTTTCGGTCCGAATTCAGGCGAAAACCGCCCGCAGGGCACCCATTTTTTCGGCATCCGGCGTTGTAAATGACACCGCTGTTTTGCCCAGCGCCGCATACTTGTGCGCCCCCATAGCATGATAGGGCAAGCCCCACCTTTTCCGGCATCCCGCACTCCGCCAGAAAATCACGTATACAGCGTTTTTTTCAGAGAGTGAAGAAGGTTCGCGTTGATGGTGCCACCCACCATGCCGCCGACGCAAAAATGCGACTCTCCGTCCCGCGTGAAATTACAGCCCATGGGCACACGCGCCTGAATCATCAAAAACAGCTCCTGCAAATACGCCTTCGCCTGTTCCGGCGTTATCACGCCCTCCGCCAAATCCTTCCGATAAAAATCATACAAGGTGCGGTCGAGGGTGCCCAGGCTGTCCGGGTCATATTGGAAAAACAGATAGATAGCCAGCACCGCTTCATAAAAGGAGCTGGCCGGCTCCTCCGGAATGTTTTTCAAAGTTTCGGCTAATTGCATAAGATTTTTCTTGTGCTCCGGGTTGGCGGCTTCCTCCGCCAGCGCCCGATCGGAGCATTTATGCGCCCATTCGACAAACGCATCCGCCACAATGCCCAGCGCATCCAAAAGCTCTGTTTTTTCGCGGTCACCCGTATGCGCCGCCTTCGACGCGGCGATTTTCTCCCGAATTCCCCGTACACCGATGCGGATGACCCAGTTAAAATCCGCTGTGGCGTGCTGCCACTCCATGGTGACCAGATTGTCCAGCGGCTTTTTTCCATTTGGGTGGGACGGGAGGAGGGCTATCGCTTCGCGTGTGTTTCCCTGCTTTGCAGGATTTTTTTCGAAATGCAGAAAAGCCGGTATCTCCCGGAAAAGCAACAGAATTATATCCGTCCCGCCGTGGAATATATCCACAGCCATTTTCTGACGAAAAAAATATCCGTCGCGCATCTGGCTGCCCTGTGCGGAATCAGCGAATCCTATCTCAAAAAGCTGTTCATCCAAACCTTCGGTGTGCCTCCGATGAAATATATCCTACAACGAAAGGCTCGCTATGCCTGTGACCTTTTGAAATCCGGCCTGTATTCTCCCGGCCAGGTGGCCGTTGCCTGCGGCTACGAAAGCTATTATTATTTCAGCCGACAATTTAAGGAATATATGGGGCTTTCCCCGACGACATTCATCGAAAAGCACCAATCCTCCAAATAGAAAAGGCGGCCTTTCACCGAGAGACACCGCCTTTTCCCTTTTCAAGACGCTGCCTTCGTTGCCTCCGCCGCGTCCAGCGCCGCCTCCAGCATCGAGTCCGCAAAAATCGCATAGCCCTTTTCCGGCTCGTCCACCAGCACATGGGTGAGCGCTCCCACCAGCTTCCCGTCCTGGAGCAGTGGACTGCCGCTCATCCCCTGCACCACACCACCGGTTTCCGCCAACAGCGCCGCGTCGGTGACGCGAACCACCATGTTGCGCACACCGGCGCCCACGCTGGTGCGCAGCTGGACAATTTCCACCGCATACAGCCGGGGCCTCTGCCCTTCCACGGTGGTAAGCAGCTCGGCCGCGCCGGTGTGCACCTCCGACCACAGTGCCACCGGCATACTCATCCCCTGGGCCGGACACAAATCCAGTTTTCCGAACAGGCCACAGGCGCTGTTCACCATCAAATTCCCCAGCCGCCCCGGCTCAAATCCGCCGCACAGCTCTCCCGGCGTACCTGCCACGCTTTTCTCCACCCCATAGATCCGCGCCGGCACGATTTCGCCGCCGGACACCGACACCGCCGCCCCGGTGTCGGAATCGCACACCGGATGCCCCAGCCCGCCATACGCCCCGGTTTCCGGGTCATAGAAGGTGAGCGTGCCGATGCCGGCGGTGCTGTCCCGCACCCACATTCCGGCGCGCCAGCCGGTTCCGTTGGCCGGACGCACCGGAGTGATAGCAGTATCAAACTCCACCCCATCCCGTCGCAGACGCACCGTCACCGGCCGCCCCTCGCTCCGGTTCATTAGACTGGCCACATCCTCGTTGGTGGTCACCGACTGTCCATTCACCGCCACCACCGTGTCCCCCACCACCACACCGGCGGCGGTCGCCGGATTCACCGCGCCGGCCGCTGTGACCACATCCGCCAGCCCCACCACCAGCACACCATCCATATACAGCTTTATACCGAAGGGCGTTCCGCACACGGTCACCTCCCGCGCCGCCGTGGTGCGCACCGTCACCCGCTTGATCGGGATCAGCCCGAAAAGAGACAGCCTCTGCTGAACCGTGCCCTCCGCCGTCCCAAGCTCCGCCGGTAGACTCTCCTCCGCCGGGGAAACCGCAATATATTTTCCCACAGTCAGCCGTCCACCTACCGACACCGCAAAGCTGTCCGGCAACGCGGCCTGCAACCAGGCCACACTGGCCAGCACCAGCCCGCAAGCCCCCGTCAAAAGAGCAAAGCCCCATTTTTTCGCCTTTTTCGCTTTTTTCGCCCTTTTCACCTTTATCACCCTTGTCATATCCGTCTCTCTAACAAAAACTCTCGCCCCATTAGTATCGGGCGAGAGTTCGCTTTTATGCGAGACAGAAAAAGCCAATCAGCGCTCACGCAACGAACGCAAAAAAGGCAAGGTCAGCGCCGGCCATGCGCTGGCGCCGGAAACTCCTGCGGCCAGTCCGTTTCCGTGACCACCCCAGGGAAAAATGTGCATTTCGGCCACGACGCCCTCCCGGCGCAACGCCTCCAAAAAGCGCATCGAATTTTCCATGGGCACACAGGTGTCCTCCATGCTATGCCACAAGAAGCAGGGACAGGTATCCGCGCTCACACAGCGCTCCAGCGACAGACTATCCTTCTCCGCTTCAAGGCGCTCTCCCAAAAGCGCCTGAAAGCTTCCCATGTGGCCGATGGCCTGGTCTGCCGAAATCACCGGATAAGCCAAAATCGCTCCGTTGGGGCGGGCGCTCATGCGATCCACCGCATCGCCCACCACCGTGCAAGCATCCGCCAGCGTGGCCACGCTGGCACACAAATGACCGCCGGCGGAAAAGCCTACGGTGTACACAGCGGTCGGGTCGGTATGCCATTCTACGCTGTGATACCGCACCAGCTTCACCGCCCGCTGAGCATCCAGCAGGGGAGCCGGATGGCGGTTCGGCTCCACCCGATAGTCCACCACAAAGGCGTTATACCCGTTCTCATAATAAAACGCGGCCACCGGCGTGCCCTCATGGTCAGCGCGCATCCGATAGGCGCCGCCGGGGAATATCACCACCGCCGGATGCGTCCCCTCCTCATGCAAAAAGGCGGTCATCCGGTTCGGCGTTTCGGCCTCCGGGCAAAGGGCGGGAATTTCTCCCTCCCACAACGGAAATTCCTGGGTTTTCATACGCTTTTTCCTTTCCTCTTTTTCCTGCATCCTCAAGCCGTTCATGCGGCCGCCGCTCGTAATCGGACGGCGATTTCCGCCAGCCGGTCTCCACCGGCCAAATCTCCGGCGCGCCGCAGGCCCTCCGCCCGGCGGGTCAAATGCTCCGCCATCATACGCCGATAGGGCTTTCCCTCCTCGGCATCGAAAAAACCGGCATAAAAGAAATAGGCGTCGGTTTCCGGGGGTGCGACGGTATACACCGCCGCCATCACCGGATACAGGTGGTGGCCATCCCGCACCAGCCGCTCCGTTTCCACCGAAAAGCCGTTGGTCAGCAGATAGCGCCGCAGCTCCTCTCCGCGGGTCATCGGCTGCAAAATCAGCCGCAAGCGGGCGCTTTTTACCCATTCCACCGCCGCCAAAATGGACACAATCGTTTCTCCACCCATACCGGCGATGGCGATATCCTCCACCTCATCGGCGGCGATGGGCGCCAGCCCATCCCCCAGCCGCAGAGAAATCCGTTCGGACAAGCCGGCCGCCGCCACATTCCGCCGCGCCGCCTCCAGCGGCCCCGCCCGCAAATCGGCGCCAACCGCCCAGGGGCAATAGCCGCTTTTAACAAGCTCCACCGGCAAATAGGCATGATCTGTACCTATATCCGCCAGTCGTTTTCCGGGGCGCACCAGCGCCGCAACCGCTTTCAGCCGAGCATCCAACACCCTTTTCGCCGCTCCCTTCTGCCTTTCTCGTTTTCGCATCTCTTTTCGCGCGCATGTATGCGAAAAAAGCGCTCCGCCGCGCCCTTCGGGCGGACGGAGCACCTTTTCGTCAGTTTCCGAAATGCTTGTTCAGCTTTTCCACCAGCTCATCCACGCTGACCCCGTGCACCGCACAGGCGTCCTCGATGGATTCGCCCCGCGCCGAGGGGCAACCGAGGCAATGCATCCCCATTTCCAGAAAATAGGGCGCCGTCTCCCGGTCGGCGTCCAAAATCGCGCCGATGGTTGTCTCCTTTGTCACGACCATAGTATATAAACCACCTTTCTTATTCGTTTTCTCTATTATACCCGAAGGCTTCGAAAATAGCAAGACAGAAAATTCTGTTTTCAGACCTTTTCCACGCCCAGCGTCACGGTTTCTCCGTTCAGCTCCCATTCCTTGGCGTAGCCGACTGTCTCTCCAGCCGTCAGCGAAACGCCCATCACATCATGCAGAATGCTTTCCCGGTTTTCTTCCAGAATGTTCTGGATTTTTTCGTTTCCGGCGACCGACACCCGCACCGTATCCGTCACCTCAAAGCCGGCTTCCTTGCGCATGGTTTGCAGCTTGCTGACAATTTCGCGCACGAAGCCCTCTTCTACCAGCTCAGGAGTCAGGCGCGTGTCGATGGCCACGGTGATACCCTGATCCGAAACGGTATAGAAACCCTCCGCCTGAGCGGTTTCGATGAGCAAATCCTCCGCCGTCAGCGTCACCGCGCCATCCAGCAGCAAAAGCGCGCCCGTCCGATCCAGCTCCGTCTTGGCGACGTTTCCGTCGAGAGCGGCCAGCGCCTCACGGATGGCGCCCAGCTGTTTTCCGTATTTTGGGCCGACGGTTTTGAGCTGGGGCTTAAACACATAGCTCATGAAGGCGGAGGCATCGGTGATACGCTCCACCCCATGGAGGTTCAACTCCTCCGCGATGATGGCCGCATCCTCGTCCTCCAGCGCATCCGCCATCTGCACATACATCCGGCTCAGCGGCTGGCGGTTTTTGCAGCCGGCGCCGTTGCGGGCGGCACGACCCAAAACCACCAGACGAATCACATCCTCCATCCGGTTCTCCAGCGCCGCGTCGATATACGCCTCCTCAGCTTCGGGATAATCGCACAGATGCACACTCACCGGCGCCTGCTGGTCGTTGGTGCACACCAGATTGCGATAAATGTCCTCGGTCATGAAGGGAATCAGCGGAGCCGCCAGCTTCGTTACCGTCACCAGCGCCGTATACAGGGTCATATAGGCGTTCACCTTGTCCTGCTCCATGCCCTTCGCCCAAAAGCGCTCGCGACTGCGCCGCACATACCAGTTACTCAGCTCGTCCACGAAGCTCTCCAGCGCACGGGTGGTCTCCGGCAGCCGATAAGCCGCCAGATGGCCGTCCACGGTTTTCACCGTGCTGTTGAGCCGGGACAGAAGCCAGCGATCCATTAAATTGAGCTTGTCATATTCCAGCGTAAACTTCGTCGCGTCGAAGCCGTCGATGTTGGCATACAGCACAAAGAAGGCATAGGTATTCCACAGCGTACCCAGGAACTTCCGCTGACACTCCTGCACCGCCTTTCCGTGGAAACGGTTGGGCAGCCAGGGGGCGGAGTTGGAATAGAAATACCAGCGAATGGCGTCGGCGCCATAGGTTCCCAGCGCCTCCATCGGATCCACGGCGTTGCCTTTGGATTTGGACATTTTCTGGCCGTTGGCATCCTGCACATGGCCCAAAACCAGCACATTTTTGAAGGGCGCCTGATCGAACAGCAGGGTGGAAATCGCCATCAGCGAATAAAACCAGCCACGGGTCTGGTCCACGCCCTCGCAAATGAAATCGGCCGGGAACTGCTTCTGGAACAGCTCCTGGTTTTCGAAGGGATAATGATGCTGTGCGAAGGGCATCGACCCGGAATCGAACCAGCAATCGATAACCTCCGGCACCCGATGCATTTCATCGCCGCAGGCGGGGCAACGCAGGGTCACACCGTCGATATAGGGGCGATGCAGCTCAATATCCTCCGGGCAATTATCAGACATTTCGCGCAGCTCGGCGATACTCCCCACCGAGTGCATATGGCCGCAGGAGCATTCCCATATGTTCAGCGGCGTGCCCCAATAGCGGTTGCGGCTAATACCCCAATCCTGCACATTGGCCAGCCAGTCGCCGAAGCGGCCCTTTCCGATGCTGTCTGGAATCCAGTTGACGGTGTTGTTGTTGCGGATGAGCGCATCCCGCACCGCAGTCATCTTGATGAACCAGCTCTCCCGCGCATAATACAGCAGAGGCGTGTCGCACCGCCAGCAGAAGGGATAATCGTGCTCGAATTTCGGCGCGTCGAACAGCTGACTCCGCTCCTCCAAATCCTGCAAAACCAGCGGGTCGGCTTTTTTCACAAACAGACCGGCGAAGGGCGTCTCCGGCGTCATGTTGCCCTTCCCGTCCACCAGCTGGACAAAGGGCAGGTCATAGCGGCGCCCCACCTGGGCGTCGTCCTCACCGAAGGCCGGGGCGATATGCACGATACCGGTACCGTCGCTCATGGTGACATAGTCGGCGCAGGTAACATAGAAGCCCTTTTTATGCTGTTTGTCCGCCAGCGTCTTGGCGCAGTCATACAGAGGCTCATATTCCTTGTGCTCCAGCTCCCGGCCGGAAAAACGGCCGGTGATTTCATAGGCCGGCTGCTCCTCCGTGGCCAGACCGCCCAGCACCTTATCCAGCAGTGCCTCCGCCAAATAATAGGTGCGGCCGTCCGCCGCCTTCACACGGCAATACGGCTCCTCCGGGTTGACGCACAGCGCCACATTAGAGGGAAGCGTCCAGGGGGTGGTCGTCCAGGCCAGGAACCAGGCATCCTCGTTCGCCACCTTGAAGCGCACCACCGCCGAGCGCTCCTTCACGCACTTATAGCCCTGCGCCACCTCATGGCTGGACAGCGGGGTTCCGCAACGGGGGCAATAGGGCACAATTTTGAAGCCCTTATACAGCAAACCCTTATCCCAAATCTGCTTGAGCGCCCACCATTCCGACTCGATATAGTCGTTGTGATAGGTCACATAGGGGTTCTCCATGTCCGCCCAGAAGCCGACGATGCCGGAGAAATCCTCCCACATCCCCTTATATTTCCAGACGCTCTCCTTACATTTCTGAATGAACGCGTCCAGACCGTATTCCTCAATTTGCTCCTTTCCATCCAGGCCGAGAAGCTTTTCTACCTCCAGCTCCACCGGCAGGCCATGGGTATCCCAGCCGGCCTTGCGGGGCACAAGCTGGCCCTTCATGGCGTGATAGCGGGGAATCATGTCCTTGATCACACGGGTCAGCACATGGCCGATATGCGGCTTTCCATTGGCCGTCGGGGGACCGTCATAGAAGGTATAGGTTTCCCCCTGCTCCCGCTGCTCCATGCTGCGGCGGAACACATCCTCCTCCGTCCAAAAGCGGAGCACCTCCCGCTCTCTTTGCACAAAATCCATGCTCGTCGGCACTTTTTTATACATTCGATGCACCTCCAAAAAATAAAAAGCCCCGTCCCGCAAACAGGACGAAGCCTTGCTTCGCTATACCACCCATCGCCGCGTACCAGCATACGCCTTCCCGATAACGGAGGAAAACCGACGAGGCCTATTCGATCGCTCTTTCAGCTCGCAACTCCCGAGGGATATTCACACACAAAAGCACATCGCCGGGCTTCCACTCTCCCCGGCTCGCTGCGGAGGCTGTTTCGTGCGCTACTGTCTCGATCACCGTCTTTGGATGTTGAAACTATGGCTATCATACACTTTTCGCCGAAAAATGTCAAGCCCTCCGCGAAAATTTCCGGTTTTCACGAAAAAGCAGCGAACAAAGCGGCCAAAAACGCCTCTTTCCCCGGTGCGCTTTCTTTTTTTGCGACCGTATGCCCAGCGGCGGCTTTTGGGCTTGCGTCGAAGGGGAAAATGTGTTACTATATAGGGGATGCACACAGGAGGGGATTTCCGTGAACTACGCCACCATAAAATTCAACGACATCGCCAACGGCACAGGGGTACGCGTGTCCCTGTTCGTCAGCGGATGCACTCATCATTGCAAGGGCTGCTTCAACGCCGAGGCCTGGGACTTCCACTTCGGTGAGCCATTCACCGAAGACGTGGAGGAGCGTATTCTGACCGCGCTGGCCCCCGACTATGTAGCGGGGCTATCCCTGCTGGGCGGCGAGCCGATGGAGCCGGAGCATCAACAGGCGCTGTTCCCCTTTTTGCAAAGGGTGAAAAGCCGCTTTCCGCAGAAAACCATCTGGTGCTATACCGGATATTTGCTGGACCGGGAGCTGTTGGCCGACGACGGCCGGGCGCACACCGAGGTCACGCGCCCTCTTCTGGAGCTGTTGGATGTGGTGGTGGACGGCCCCTTCATGGAGGAGCGCAAGGACATCCGCCTGCGGTTTCGCGGCTCCGCCAACCAACGAATCATCGACGCACCGGCCTCCTTGGCCACCAACAAAATCATCGAAAAAGAATGGGGCGATTATCTATGACCGTACATTTTCAAAAGCTGGACTCGCGTGCGACCGCGCCGACCTACGGAAGCGCCGCCGCCGCCGGCGCCGATTTATATGCGCTGTTGGATGAAGAGCTGACGCTGGCCGCCGGCGAAACCGTGCTTGTGCACACCGGCCTGGCCGTGGAAATTCCGGCGGGCTATGTGGGGCTGATTTGCGCCCGCAGCGGCCTGGCCACGAAGCGGGGGCTGGCGCCCGCCAACAAGGTGGGCGTCATCGACTCCGACTATCGGGGCGAGCTGATGGTGGCTTTGCATAACCATTCGGCAATTTCCCAAACGTTGGAGCCGGGTGAGCGCATCGCCCAGCTACTGCTGATGCCGTATTTGACCGCCGAATTCACCGAAGCGGACACCCTTTCCGACACGGCCCGGGGCGAAGGAGGCTTCGGCTCCACCGGCCGAAAATAAGCCGGGAGGTGCTTTTCTTTGGCAAAAGATACCAACATTTCCATGCCGGTGATTCGGCGACTCCCCCGCTATTATCGGTTTTTATACGACCTGAAGGAAAACGGCGTAGAGCGCATTTCCTCCAGAGAGCTGTCCCGGCTGATGGGACTGACCGCCTCTCAAATTCGACAGGATCTCAACTGCTTCGGCGGCTTCGGCCAACAGGGCTATGGCTACGCAGTGGATGCCCTTTATCGCGAAATCGGTCGAATTTTGGGCATCGACCGGCCGATGGCGGCGGTGCTGTTGGGCGTGGGCAACCTGGGAAAAGCCCTCGTCAAGCACATGGAGCTTTCCACCCGCGGCTTTCGGCTGATCGGCCTTTTCGATGACGCCCCCGCTCTGGTGGGGAAAACCGTCAGCGACCAAAAAATCCGCCCCACAGAGGAGCTGGAGGCCTTCTGCAGGGCCGATCAGCCGCAAATGGCCATTCTCTGTATTCCGAAGGAAGCGGCGCCGCCATTGGTGGAGCGTCTGCTGGCCTGCGGCGTGAAGGGCTTTTGGAATTTTTCCCATTATGACATCGCCTTCCATCATCCTGAAGCGCTGGTGGAGAATGTGCATCTGGGAGACAGCCTGATGACCCTATCCTATGAAATGAAGGACACGCTCCTAAAAGAAAAATAAGCCCGCGCCGCATATTTCCCCCTTTGACGGGAAAACTGATTCATGAGGTGATTGCCGCATGAATTCGTCGAAAAAATCCAAAAATCCGCTGGATGACGCCACCCCCTCCACCGCATCCGTTTCGGGAACACCCACCGATGTTTGGGAACAGCTGAACAAATACGGGCATTGCGAGGTACAGGATACTACCGACACGGAAAATCCATTTCCGCAAATCGGGCCGATTGCCTCCGCCGGCATCCAGCTGAACAAGGCCAAAAAGAAGGCTTCACCCAAGGAGAAAGCCTGAGCGAACAAAAAGAGAGCAGCCGTACGGCTGCTCTCTTTTTTCTCACGGGGCGCCCGCAGATCAAAGAACCCGCACCCGAATCACATCCTGAATTTGGTGAATCTGCTCCACGGTGGTCTGCAAAATTTCCCCTTCAATGTCCAGCACTGTGTAGGCATAATCCTTGCGGGATTTGTTGGTCATGGAAGCGATGTTGACCCCGGCGGCAGACACCACGCCGCTGATTTGCGCCAGCATATTCGGCACATTTTTATGCAACACACAAATGCGAGCGTCGCCACTGCGCGCCACCTTCATATCCGGATAGTTCACCGAATGGCTGATGTTTCCGTTTTCCAGATAATCCTTCAGCTCATCCGCCGCCATCACTGCGCAGTTATCCTCGCTTTCGGGGGTCGAAGCGCCCAGATGGGGAATCGCAATCACATTTTTCACGCCCAGCATCTCGTCGCTGGGGAAATCCACCACATAAGCGGCCACCTTGCCGCTTTCCAGCGCCGCCAGCATCGCCGCGTTGTCCACCAAGCCGCCGCGGGCGAAGTTCAAAATCCGCACACCGTCCTTCATGGAGTTCAAAACCTCCTCGCCCAGCATCCCCTTCGTGTCCGGGGTCAGCGGCACATGAACCGTGATATAATCGCAGGTCGTATAAATTTCCTCCGGCGTGGCGGCGTGATGAATGGAGCGGGACAGCTTCCAGGCGGCATCCACTGACAAATAGGGGTCATAGCCATACACATCCATTCCCAAAGCCGTCGCGGCGTTCGCCACCAGTACGCCGATGGCGCCCAGCCCGATAACGCCCAGCTTTTTTCCCAGCAGCTCCGGGCCGGCAAAAGCGGATTTTCCCTTTTCCACCAGCTTACCCACAGCGTCGCCCTCCCCCTTCAAAGAGCGCGCCCATTCCACCCCGTCGATCACCCGACGTGAGGACAGAAACAGACCGGCCAGCACCAGCTCCTTCACCGCGTTGGCATTGGCACCAGGGGTGTTGAACACCACGATTCCCTGCTCGCTGCAGCTGTCTACGGGGATGTTGTTGACCCCGGCGCCCGCGCGGGCGATAGCCAAAAGGCTTTCCGGAAAGGTCATTTCGTGCAGCGCCGCCGAGCGCACCAGAACGCCCTCAGCCCCCGCCAGCTCGTCGCCCACCGCATAATCCGCGCCGAAGCGATCAGTGCCACAGGCGGCAATCTTATTCAATGTACAAATTTTCATTTTTGCGATTCTCCCTCATAACGGCCCGGCCATTCAGCCGTGCTCTTTTTCAAAAATTTTCATGAAATCGACCAGCTTTTCCACGCCCTCCAGCGGCATGGCATTATAAATCGAGGCGCGCATTCCACCCACAGAGCGATGCCCCTTCAAATTCACGAAGCCGGCCTCCGTCGCCGCCTTCACAAAGGCCGCATCCAGCTCCGCGTCGCCGGTCACGAAGGGCACATTCATCAGCGACCGATCCTCCGGCACCACCGTGCCCCGGAAAAGGCGAGAGTTATCCAAAAAGTCATACAGCAAACTCGCTTTCGCCTCGTTGCGCTTTTGCATATTCTCCAGACCGCCGATTTCGTCCCGAATCCATTCCAGCACCAGCTTCACCATATAGATAGAATAGCAGGGGGGCGTGTTGAACATGGAGCCGTTGTCCACATGAATCTGATAATTGAACATGGTGGGGGTCAGTTCTATGGCACGGCCAAGGAGATCCTCCCGAATCATCACCACGGTCACACCGGCCGGACCCATGTTTTTCTGCGCACCGGCATACAGCAGGCCAAATTTCGACACATCTATGGGGCGGGACAGGATACAGGAGGAGGCGTCCGCCACCAGCGGAACCATCCCCGTGTCCGGCAGGTCATGGTAAACCGTGCCATAGATGGTGTTGTTCATACAGATATAGAAATAGTCCGCCTCCGGGTCAAAATCCGCCGGGTTCAACCGGGGGATATAGGAGAAGGTCTTATCCTCCGAGGAGGCCACCACCCGCGCATTTCCGTAGCGGGCGGCCTCCTTATAGGCTTTTTTCGCCCACTGGCCGGTCACCACATAATCGGCTTTTCCGCTTCCGGTCATCAGGTTCATGGGAATCATCGCAAACTGGGACGATGCACCGCCCTGCAGAAACAGCACCTTATAGTTCTCCGGGACACACATAACCTCCCGCAGCAGCGCCTCCGCTCCGTCGATGATCCCCTCATACACCTTAGATCGATGAGACATCTCCATCACGGACTGTCCGGACCCCTGATAATCCAGCATTTCATTCGCCGCCCGGCGCAACACGCTCTCCGGCAGCATGGACGGTCCCGCAGAAAAATTGTACACTCTCGCCATGTCTCATTCCTCCAAAAATGTAATCCGCCATGGGAGGAAAACTGTTCGCCAAATTGGCGGACAGGCTCTTCCCGAAAAAAGCGGTATGCTTTATTGTATATCACTGGGAAACCTTTGTCAACCGTCCATCGAGAAAAAGTATCGACTTTTTGCAAAAAGCCGCAGCTGTTCGCGACAGGCGAACAACTGCGGCTTTCAAAACCGTTTTTTATTCATTTTTCTCCCGGAACCGGGCATACTGGTCACGCAACCAATCCAGCGTCGCCACCAGACCGTCCCGGTCCAGCGGAAAGTGCTCCGTCACCTGTATTTCGCTCAGCGCCCGGCAAAGCTTTCCATACCAAATCGACACCGCCAAATGGGAAGAATCCTCCTCCTCGGAGGGCACAAACACCGGCTCAATATAATAATTCATACCCTTCAGGCTTCCGCAATAGGTATTCTCGCTCATGAAAAAATGAATTTCCGGCACAGGAAAATCCGGCAAAGCCATGGTTTTTCTCTCCCTTCCTTATCCGCGGGGCAGCTCCAGCTGCTGCACCGTTTCCTCCGAGACCGCCAGCGTGCGGGGGTGAATATACACCACCCGCTTGAGCAGACGGCGGGCATAGCGGACAGTGGCCGCCGTTCCGGAGCGCACATCCGCCCCATCAAAGGAAAAAACGGCCAAAATCGCCTCGGAATGCTCCACCATCCATCGGTTTCGCGCCCGATAGCAGGCGGCGGCGTCCCGCGCCATCTCCGTCGGCGAAAACAGTACCCGCTCTCCTTGACAGGCGGCACGCACCCGGCGATATTCCTGCTGTTCTGTCACCGTCCAGCGGCTTTCCTGCCCCTCGAAGGGGATCACCGCCTCCAGCGCAATTTCAGGATGGCGGGCGCGGGCGCGCAGCACCGCCTCGGCGCCCCACAAATCCACGCCCAAGCACATCCCAGTGAAAAAGCGGCGATAGCCCTCCGCATACAACCGCTCCACCTGCTCCGCCAGCGCCGCTTGCACCTGCTCCGGGCGCAAGCCCTCCGGCGAAAAGGCAAAACGATAGGGGCGATACCCGGTGAAGCAACAGCATTTTCCCTCGCCAGCGTTCACGGCTCTCGCCCCCTTCACTCTCTCAAAAATGACAGAAGCGGCTCAAAGCCGCTCCTGAATATAGCGTCGTACCTCTGTCCGCGGAATTCCCAGCGCCAGCGAAAATTCCTCATCCACCAGTCGCACACATTCCTGCAACAGTGCCTCATCGGAGGTGGACAGCTTCTTTCCGTTTTCGACGCGCTCCTGCTTTTTGCGGCCGAGACAGCGAATCAGCCGCAAAATCTGCCGCCGATCCCCCTCCGCCAAAATGCGACGAAACTGAGAATTGCGCTCGTTTCGGTCATCGATCCATTCCACCGGCGCATCCTCAACGCCGCCGAGAAGGGCGTCGATTTCCCCCTGGGTCATCAGCGGGCGCAAGCGCGCCATCAGGGACTCATTCCCGCAGGGGACATACAACGTCGATTGCGGGTCGCTCTGGGGATGCAAAAAGAAATATTCCTCCCGGCTTCCACCAAAGGCTTCCTCTCGCCGGTCCGCCACCTGGCAGACGCCCACCTTTCCGTATACCACATACTGACCGATTACAAAAGTCGTTTCCACACCGCAAACTCCTCTCGGACAGGCTCGGTCGCCCGCGCACGGGGAAGCCCCGCGCCGCAAAGCCGGGCGGGTGGAAATCCACAGCCTTCGCCGTGGTCTCCGCTCTTCGCCAAGCGCCCATTATCGTATTCAGTATAGCATATCTTCCGTCGATTTGCAAAGGTCAAAATGACCAAATTTCAAGGCCGTGTACTTACAGATGGAGCACCCGCTCCTTGATTTCCTGAGTGCGTCCCTGGTTCCAAAACTGGGTTCCGATATAGCCGCAGGTGCGCCGCGCTACATTCATCTTGCTCTGGTCGGTGTTCCCGCAATGGGGGCATTTCCACACAAGCTTTCCGTCCTGCTCCTCGATTTGGATTTCGCCGTCGAAGCCGCAGACCTGGCAATAGTCGCTTTTCGTGTTCAGCTCCGCATACATGATGTGGTCATAGATGAACTGCATCACTGCCAGCACCGCATCCAAATTCTGCTGCATATTCGGCACCTCCACATAGCTGATGGCGCCGCCGGGCGACAGAACCTGGAACTCCGATTCCAGCGCCAGCTTGTCGAAGGCGTCGATGGGCTCGGTCACATGAACATGATAGCTGTTAGTGATATAGTTTCGGTCGGTCACGCCCTCCACGATGCCGAACCGCTTTTGCAGGCACTTTGCAAATTTATAGGTGGTGCTCTCCAGCGGCGTGCCATACAGCGAATAGTCGATGTTCTCCGCCGCCTTCCATTTAGCCGTATATTCGTTGAGCTTTTTCATGATTTCGAGACCCAGCACCTTGCCCTCTGGCTCGGTGAGCTTTTTCCCGTTGAGGCTGTAAACGCACTCCCACAGTCCTGCATAGCCCAAGGATAGGGTGGAATAACCGCCGTGGAGGAACTTATCGATGGACTCGCCCTTTTCCAGCCGTGCCAACGCGCCATATTGCCATAAAATCGGCGCCGCATCCGACAGCGTGCCGGTAAGCCGCTCATGACGGCACTGAAGAGCTCGATGGCACAGCTCCAACCGCTCGTCGAAGACCTCCCAGAATTTGTTCATGTCTCCATGAGCGCTCAAGCCCACATCCACCAGGTTCACGGTCACGACGCCCTGGTTGAAGCGGCCGTAATATTTCGGCCTTCCGTCCTCGTCCACAAAGGGCGTCAGGAAGCTGCGGCAGCCCATGCAGGTATAGCAATGACCATCTCCGTTTTTGTCCACTTTGGTTTGCAGCATGATTTTTTCGCTGATATAATCGGGTACCATGCGCCGCGCCGTGCATTTCGCTGCCAGCTTCGTCAGCTCGAAATAGGGCGTACCCTCCCGGATGTTGTCCTCCTCCAGCACATAAATGAGCTTCGGGAAGGCAGGCGTCACCCAAACGCCCTCCTCGTTTTTCACGCCCTGATAGCGTTGCAGAAGCATTTCCTCAATAATCAGCGCCAAATCCTTCTTTTCCTGCTCGTTGCGCGCCTCGTTGAGATACATGAACACCGTGACGAAGGGCGCCTGTCCGTTGGTGGTCATGAGGGTGACAACCTGATATTGAATCGTTTGCACGCCCTTGCGGATTTCATCCCGCAGACGGCGCTCCACCAGAAGCTCGATGCCGTCCTCAGACAGCGTCTCCTGCACCCGACTCAAATCCTCCCGCAGTTCCTTTCGGATTTTCTCCCGGCTGACCTGCACAAAGGGGGCAAGATGGGTCAGGCTGATGGACTGGCCGCCATATTGATTGGAGGCCACCTGGGCGATAATCTGGGTGGCGATGTTGCAGGCGGTGGAGAAGGAATGGGGGCGCTCGATGCGGGTGCCGCTGATAAC
>CAZSTR010000018.1:0-28777 GCA_964609975.1 uncultured Ruminococcus sp.
AAATACCTTTCATTCCATTGAAAGGTTCCGTGATAAGAAAGTATTATCCCGAACCTTGGATGCGGACAAGCTGTGATATTGATGTTTTAGTTCGCGAAAGGGATTCCGAAAAAGCAAAGTCTGTTTTGATGGATGAGCATGGGTATATCTATCACGGGAAAGGGTCACATGATATATCTCTTTTTGCTCCAACAAACACTCACATCGAATTGCATTACGATCTTGTTGAGGATGGAATTGCGAATGAGTCCTCAAAGGTTTTGAAAAGTGTTTGGGATATGTCAGAGATTCGAGACGGATATACTTATTGGTACGAAATGCCAGATGAAATGTTCTATTTCTACCATATCGCGCATATGGCAAAGCACTTTGAAAACGGCGGGTGCGGGATAAGACCGTTTATTGACCTTATGATTTTAGATGGCATCCAGGAGGCGGATATAGCAAAGCGAGACAAACTGCTTCAGCAAGGAAATCTGTTGAAATTCGCAAATGCAGCTCGTAAGCTAAGTAGGATATGGTTTTCGAATGAGCAGTATAATTTTACTTCTCAACAAATGGAGAATTATATCCTGCGCGGTGGAGTGTATGGAAACAATGTAAACCGTGTAACTATTCAACAACAGAAAAAAGGCGGACGAATCCGCTATGCAATATCGAAAATATTTATTCCGTATAATGTTATCAAATTTCACTACCCCGTCTTACAAAAGCATAAATGGCTAACCCCTTTTATGGAGGTTCGTCGGTGGGGAAAGCTGGCTTTTTGCGGTGGCTTTAGGCGGTCTATTCGAGAACTGCGGCTCAATCGAAAAATCTCTCAGGAAGAGCAGGCGCAGACGGCGGAGTTTTTGCGGGGGATAGGGCTGTGAAAGCCGTTTCCTTTGTTTTATCTGATTTCGCAAGATTTTCGCTCTTTCGGTGAACGCGAGGGTTTTATGACAAATCCAAAACACAAAGCCACAAGAACAGAATGCTCTTGTGGCTTTGTGTTTTTTTGTGGTCGTTTTGGATTTTGTAATCTGTGCCGCAGGCACACGGAGCGTATTGCTTCTTGCCTATTCCCTATTACGCCCCAAGGGAATTTGAGGCGACAGGGAATAAGTAAGCCCCAAGAACGCTAAGTCCTTGGGGCTTTGGCTGCTCCTGTCAGGCTCGAACTGACGACATCATGATTAACAGTCATGCGCTCTACCGACTGAGCTAAGGAGCAATGTTTGTCCCCGCGATTGCGAGGACAAAAGAGAGTTGGCGCCTACCTATCGTCCCGGGCCGCTTCCAGCCAAGTATTGTCAGCACAAGTGAGCTTAACTGCCGTGTTCGGGATGGGAACGGGTGTACCCTCACCGTCATCGACACCAACATGGTGACCCGTAGCGGATTCGAACCGCTGTTGCCGGCGTGAGAGGCCGGAGTCTTAGGCCACTTGACCAACGGGCCGCATTGGTGCACCTTCAGGGACTCGAACCCTGGGCACCCTGATTAAGAGTCAGGTGCTCTACCAACTGAGCTAAAGGTGCATGATGCGTGCGGTTTTTCAAAACCGCTTGACTATAATACACTACAATCTCCATTTTGTCAAGAGAAAATTCCCAGTTTTTTTGAATTTGACGATTTTTATCGTTTTTTTGCCCTTTTATCGCCGCAGATGATGGAGGAAACCCTCGATCCATTCCACCAGCTTGAAGCGCACCACATAGCGCTCGCCATCGTTGACCAGGGCGGATTGCTCCCGATTGAGCACATCCGACAGCTGGCGCCGGTCGGCGGCCGCGCCGGCGCACAGCGGAGGAAACACCACGCACCACCAGTTGTGCCCCACGCCCGCGCCGATGACCAGTTGCACCGCCTCATATTCGCCGGCCGGCAGAGTCACCGTTCCGTATTGCCTTGTGGTGAAATACACGGTTTTCAGGGAGGCTTGCACCGGCTCACTGTGGCCGGCCTCCGCCAGCGTTTGCCGGGCCACCTGCTCCAGCTCCGGCAGATGCTCCTGGGCAATACGCCGCGCCTCGGCGGCGTCCGTCGCCTCATCCAGCCAGCCGGCGGAGGCTTCCACCACGGCGTCCCGCACCTGCAGCTTCACCGCCTGGTCCTCCGGGCTGTCGGAGTTGGCCAGAATATGCAAGCGTAAAACGCCCTCACGCACCCCCTGCCACTGGCCGTAGGAATAACACAGCGCCAGCCCGAGGCACAGCGTCAGCCCGCCGGCCATGGCCTGCACCAGCCTCCGCTTTTGGGTTGCTCCGATGCTTTTCCAACAATTTTTTCTCATAAAAAAGCTCCTGTCCTTTCTGCTTGTCAAAAAGCAGTATGGGCAGAAGCTTCTTCGTTTATTCAATCTCTATTCCGGCACAGGGGCGACAGACGAAGGACACCGGGAATCGCTTTGAAAGGCTCGCAACGCAGGCCGTGGCCATGTCCTCACGCTCGAAAAGACCGAACACCGCCGACCCGCTTCCGGTCATCTGGCTGGCCAGAGGATGGAACCGCGCCATCTCTCGGCGGATTTCCGCCACGCCGGGCAAGTCCATGGCGCTCTCGAACACATTGATACACTGGGGCCAGAAGCCCTCCATGGCGCCGGAGGCCAAAGCGTTCAGCGCCACCGCATGGTTCGGGCGCCCCGGGACAACCTGGGTATCCAGCCGGCGATAGGCCTCGCCGGTGTTCACCCGCTCGTCGGGCTGTGCCACCGCGATGAACACCGGCGGCAGGGGCGTCACCGGTCGCAGAATTTCGCCGATGCCGCTCACCAGTGCTGTGCCGCCCAGCAGAAAGAAGGGCACATCCGCCCCCAGGCGCGCTCCTAAGGCACACAGCCGCTCCCTGGAAAGCCCGGCGGCATACAGCCGGTTCAGCCCCGCCAGCGTTCCTGCTGCATCGGCGCTTCCGCCGCCCATGCCCGCCTGTACGGGGATGGCTTTTGTCAGCGAAATCTCCGCACCCGCCTGTAGGCCGGTTTCAGCGAAAAACAGAGCGGCCGCCCGCAGGACGATGTTCTCCTCCGGCCGTCCGGGGATATCTCCCTCGACTGTCAGCGTCACGCCCGCTTCCGCCTTTTTCAGCGTCAGTGTATCCCAGCGGCTCACCGTTTGGAAAATGCTTTCCAGATTATGATACCCGGACGGCCGTTTTCCCAGCACATCCAGCGTCAGATTGATTTTTGCCGGAACCTGCACCGTCACCGTCATTTTTTCAGCTCCTGTAAAAATTCTTCGATGCGGCGCAGGGCTTCTGTGATGTGTTTGAGGGAATAGCAATAGGAAATGCGCACAAAGCCCTCTCCGCAATCGCCGAAGGCGTTTCCGGGCACTACCGCCACGTGCTTTTCCTCCAGCAGCCGCTGGCAGAATTCGTCCGAGGTAAGGCCGGTGCTGCGAATGGACGGGAACACATAAAAGGCGCCCTCCGGCTCGAAGCAATCCAGTCCCAGCCGCCGCAGACCGTCCACGATGAAGCGCCGCCGCATATCATATTCCCGCCGCATCTTCTCCACATCCTCTGTGCCGTTGCGCATGGCCTCGATGGCCGCATATTGGGCGGTGGAGGGGGCGCACATGATGCCGAACTGATGAAGCTTTGTCAGCATTTTCATCACCGGCGCCGGCCCGCAGGCATAGCCCAGCCGCCAGCCGGTCATGGCATAGGCCTTGGAGAATCCGTTGACCAGCACCGTGCGCTCCTGCATCCCTTCGATTTCGGTGATGCTCACATGGGTGCGGCCATAGGTCAGTGCCCCATAGATTTCATCGGACAGCACCATGATGTCCGTGTTCCGCAGAACGGCGGCGATTTTCTCCAGCTCCGGCCGGGGCATGATGGCGCCGGTGGGATTGTTGGGGAAGGGGAGCACAAGAAGCTTTGCTTTCGGCGTGATAGCCGCTTTTAACTCTTCGGCGGTTAAGCGGAAGGCGTTTTCCGCTCGCGTGACCAGCGGCACAGCCACGCCGCCCGCCATCTGGGTCAGGGGCGCATAGCAGACGAAGCTCGGCTCCGGGATCAGCACCTCATCTCCCGGCGTCACCAGCGCGCGGATGGTTAGGTCGATGGCCTCACTGCCGCCCACCGTCACCAAAATTTCCGTTTTCGGGTCATAGCGCACGCCGCTGTCTGCCTCCACCCGGTCGGCGATGGCCTCTCGCAGCTCCAGCATCCCGGCGTTGGCCGAATACCAGGTTTTCCCCTTTTCCAGCGTACGGATGCCCTCCTGGCGAATGTGCCAGGGAGTGGAAAAGTCCGGCTCTCCCACCGACAGAGAAATCACATCCTCCATTTCGGCGGCGATATCAAAAAACCTTCGAATCCCGGAGGGCTTCAGCTCCTGCAGGGTTCGGTTGAGTAGCTTTTCATAGTTCATAGTTGGTTTCGCTCATCCTTTTCTCCGTCTGAAAACATAACGCCCCGCTCCTTGTAGGTTTTCAGAACAAAATGGGTGGCTGTGGATAGCACACCGTCCAGCGGCGCCAGCCGCTTCGCCACGAAAATGGCCACATCCCGGAAGGTGCGCCCGGTCAGCCGCACGGACAGGTCATAGCCGCCGGACATCAGCGTCACCGCTTCCACCTCGTCATAGCCCATCACCGTCTCCGCTACCGCATCGAAGCCCCGGTCCTTAGACGGAGCGATTTTCAGATCGATCACCGCCGTCACCAGCTCCCGGTCGGTCTTGTCCCAGTCGATGAGTGCCTTGTATCCGCGCACAACGCCGGCCTTTTCCAGCGTGGCGATGCGGTCGGCCACCTCGGCCGCCGGCAGATTCAGCAGCACCGCCATTTGTTCCACCGACAGACGCGCATTGTCGTCCAACAGCTTCAACAGTTGATCCATCCTTGTTTCCTCCGTTTCAATTTTTATGCTTTGCATAGTATGCTTATCCAAGTATACACAGTTTTCGGCTGTATAGCAAGTGTTTTTTGCAAAAGCGGGGACATCGCGCCGAAAAAATCTCAGCCGCGGTCCCGCTGCTGAAAATCCGCCTTCGGCGATACACCGAAATGCTGCTTATACGCCCGGTAAAAGGTGCAATATTCCCGGAAACCGCATTGCAGATACAGCTTCGTCGGGTTTTCTCCCGCGCGCAAAAGCTCCCGCGCCCGCAGCAGGCGCTTTGTGGTGATATAGTCCCACACGGAGGTACCTACCAGCTGGCGAAATTTTTTGTTCAGGTCGGATTTGCTGATGAAAAATCGCTGGCACACCGTGTCCAGACTCAAGGGATCGGACAAATGGCGGTTGATATAGTCCACGATGGCGGAAACGCTGCTTTGCTCCCCCTCCGGGGCCATCGGCGAGCTGGCGCGGTTCGCCAGCTCGCACAGCAAAACCGTCAAATAGGCCGACTGCTCGGCAAGGTCTGCTGCGTTTTCCATTTGTTCGATATAATAATTCCAGTGCAGCTCCCGAAACATGGTGGCCGGATAGTTGTTGCGCTTTCCCAGTGGGCGGCCATCCAGAAAGCTCTCCAGCCGTTCCCGTAGAGGGGCGGCGATGACCGCAGCGTTGAAGTTTATCACTACCCGCTCATAGGGCTGGGTGCTTTTCAACAGCAAACTGTGGGCCTCGCTTTTTTTCATGAGCAGAATGTCGCCGGGATGCAGAGGATATATGCTACCCTCCACAAAGTAGTTGGCCCTTCCCGATAAAAAGCAAAAAATTTCATAACAGTCGTGGGTGTGCATGATAAATAGAGACTGGTCCGGTGTTTCTGTATAGGTGCGCTTTACCTGAAGCAGTGGCTGGAGCATGAAAACCCCTCCTTTTTATTGGCTGTTTTAACATTAGCACAGCCGGAGCGTTTTTGCAATGCTTTTTTGTTAATATTTTCTATTGATATAGAAAATGATTTTGCTATACTGAAGGTGAAGCGGAATGTCTTTATGACATCCATAAAAAG
Organism: uncultured Ruminococcus sp.; assembly: GCA_964609975.1. Classification (GTDB taxonomy): domain Bacteria; phylum Bacillota; class Clostridia; order Oscillospirales; family Acutalibacteraceae; genus UBA5905. The sequence goes on from CAZSTR010000018.1 coordinate 5,897, forward strand.
GAGGATTTTTTATGCAGGCTCATTATATGCTGAAAAATCGGTGGGCGCGCCGGCTGTATGCGGTGGCGCGCCGGTTGCCCATCGTGGATTATCATTGCCACCTTTCGGCGAAGGAGATCTTTGAAGATCGGCCCTTTTCGAACATCGGCGAAATGTGGCTCGGCGCCGACCATTATAAATGGCGGCTAATGCGCACCGCCGGTGTGGAGGAGCGGTATATCACGGGGGACGCCCCCATGAAGGAAAAATTTCTGCGCTATTGTGAGGCGCTGGAGCTGTCCGCCGGGAATCCGCTGTATCATTGGTCGCACATGGAGCTGTCCCGCTTCTTCGACATAGATTTGCCCATCAACGGGAAAAATGCCGAAACAATCTGGGAGCGGGCGAACGAACGGATTGCCGCGGAGCGGATGTCTCCCCGCAAGCTGATTGTGCAGTCCCGCGTGGAGTCGCTGTGCACCACAGACGACATCGCCGACGACCTTTGCTGGCACAAAAAGCTGGCGGAGGAGGACGGCTGGACGGTGCGGGTGCTTCCCTCTTTCCGCACGGACAATCTGTTTCTCATGCGCCGTGCCGACTATCAGGTGTATTTGAACCGGCTGGGCGCGGCGGCCGGTGTGGAAATTTTCGATTTGGACTCTTTGGAGCGGGCTGTACGCAATCGGGCGGACGCCTTCGCGGAGAGCGGATGCCGGTGCGCCGATTTGGGAATCCCCTTTTTCCCCAACCGGATTGCCGAAAAGGCGGAGGCCGCCCAAAGCTTTTCCGCCCTTTTGGCCGGGGATGCGATTTCTGAGGAGGCCTATGCTGGACTGGTCGGATATCTGTATGTTTTCACTAACGGACTGTATCGGGAGTGGGATTGGATTTCCCAGTGGCATCTGGCGGTGACGCGCAACGCCAACTCAGCGCTGAACCGGGCGCTGGGGGCGGATTGCGGCGTGGACTGTGTAGGCGACCCCGTTTGCGGAGCGGATTTGATTCGGATGCTGGATGCGATTCAGGAGCGCTCCGGCCTTCCCCGAACGGTCTTGTATTCTCTTAACGACGCGAACATCGCCCAAATCGCGTCCATCGCTGGGGCGTTCCCCGGCGTGCGCTGCGGCGCCGCCTGGTGGTTCTGCGATCACAAGCGGGGGATCGAGCAGCAGCTTCGGGTGATTGCCGAAAACGGCTGTCTGGGGGCGTTTTATGGGATGTTAACGGATTCGCGCAGCTTTCTTTCCTATGCGCGTCATGATTATTTCCGGCGCATCCTCTGCAACCAAATCGGCGAATGGGTGGAGGCCGGCGAATTTGATGCCGCCGGAGCGGAGACCCTTGTACGCAAAATTGCATACGAAAATATAAAGGAAGGACTGGATGTCTGATATGAAACTGTCGTTTCGATGGTATGGGCCGGAGGATCCGGTTTCGCTGGGATATATTCGGCAAATTCCGAATATGCGCTCGGTGGTGACAGCAGTATACGATGTGAAGCCGGGGGAGCTTTGGCCGGAGGAAAGCCTGGCTGCGCTGAAAGAGCAGTGCGAGGAGAATGGGCTGGTGTTTGATGTGGTGGAATCCATCCCCGTGCCGGAGGAGATTAAGTTGGGCGCGGAAAAGGCCGCCGCGTATACGCAGGTGTATTGTGAAAACATCCGCCGTTGCGCCAAATACGGTGTGAAATGTATCACCTATAACTTCATGCCGGTTTTCGACTGGACGCGCACCCAGCTGGACAAGCGGGCGGCGGATGGCTCTACGAGTCTTGTGCTGTATGCGGACCAGCTGAAGGGGCTGAATCCGCTGACCGAGGACATCCAGCTCCCCGGCTGGGACGCCAGCTATAGTCAGGCGGAGGTGCGGGGGCTGATCGAGGCCTATAGCCGTCTCGGCGCCGAAGGGCTGTGGCAAAATTTGGAGCGCTTTTTGCAGGCGGTGATTCCCGTGGCGGAGGAGGTCGGCGTGCGTATGGCCATCCATCCCGACGACCCGCCCTATCCGATTTTCGGGCTGCCCCGGATTGTGACCGATGAAAAAAGCTTGGATCGCCTGCTGTCCGTTGTGGACAGCCCGGCCAACAGCCTGTGCCTGTGCACGGGAAGCCTCGGCTGTGTTCCGCAAAACGATATTCCTCATTTGGTGCGCAAATACAGCGCCATGCAGCGCATCGCTTTCATGCATATCCGCCAGGTGCGTTGGCTGGAGGAGGGCGGCTTCGAGGAATGTGGCCATTTGTCCGCCGCCGGAAGCCTGGATATGTATGCGGTGGTGAAGGCGCTGGTGGACACCGGCTTCGACGGCTATGTCCGTCCCGACCACGGCCGGATGATTTTCGGCGAAACCGGAAAGCCCGGCTATGGCCTGTATGACCGGGCGTTGGGCGCGACCTATATCAATGGGCTGTTCGAGGCCTGCGAAAAACAGAAGGGAGAGGGAAACCGATGAAAAGCAATGTTCTGAATACCGATTTGACCGGAAAGGTGGCAGTGGTGACCGGCGCAGGCGGCGTGCTTTGCTCCGCGTTTTCGAAAACATTGGCGCGGGCGGGGGCGAAGGTGGCTCTGCTGGATTTGAACCTCGCCGCTGCCCAGCGGTTCGCTGACGAAATTGTCGCCGAGGGGGGCGTGGCGAAGGCCTATGCCTGTAATGTGCTGGACAAGGAGACCTGTCTGCAGGTGGCTGAGGCGGTGCGGCAGGATTTCGGCCTCTGTGATATTCTGGTCAACGGCGCGGGCGGCAATAACCCGAAGGCGACCACCGACAAGGAATATTTCCAGCCGGGAGATTTGGACGCCGATACGAAAAGCTTCTTCGATTTGGAGAGCGAGGGTGTGGGCTTTGTGTTCAACCTGAATTTTTTGGGAACACTGATTCCGACCCAGGCCTTTGCCCGGCAGATGATTGGCCGGAAGGGCTGCGCCATTCTCAACATCTCCAGCATGAACGCCTTCACACCGCTGACGAAGATTCCGGCCTACTCCGGCGCGAAGGCGGCGATTTCCAATTTCACCCAGTGGCTGGCGGTGCATTTTTCCAAGGTGGGCATCCGGGTGAACGCCATTGCGCCGGGCTTTTTCTCCACGGCGCAGAATGCGAAGCTTTTGTTCAATGACGACGGCACTCCCACCGCCCGCACCGGGAAAATTTTGGCGGCGACGCCCATGGGGCGCTTCGGGGAGCCGGAGGAGCTGGAGGGAGCGCTGCTGTTTTTGCTGGACGGTGAGGCGGCACGGTTTATCACCGGTGTTGTGTTGCCGGTAGATGGCGGTTTTTCCGCTTATTCGGGGGTGTGAAAATGAAAAAATTTCAAACCTTTGCTTTTGCCGACGAGGCGGATGCGCACATCGACGGCCAGGTTGCGGCCATGAAGCGGAACGGTCTGGATGGATTGGAAATTCGCAATGTGGACGGAACCAATGTATCGGATATTTCCATCGAAAAGGCCAGGGAGGTGCAAAAAAAGCTGGCGGAGGAAGGGCTGATTGTCTGGTCGATCGGCTCGCCCATCGGAAAAATCACGATGGAGGAGGATTTTGAAGCTCATCTGGAGAAGCTGAAGCACACCCTGCAGGTGGCTCACGCGCTGAACTGCCAGAAGGTCCGGATGTTTTCCTTCTATCCGGGAGCGGGAAAAAAGGCGGGGGATTATACGGACGAGGTTATCGACCGGCTTGGCCGGATGTGCGCCATCGCGGCCCGGGAGGACATCCGCCTGTATCATGAAAACGAAAAGGGCATATTCGGCGATATTCCGGAGCGGTGCCTTGCACTGCATCAGGCTCTGCCGGAGCTTTTTGGAATCTTTGACCCGGCGAACTATGTCCAGTGCGGGGTGGACACCCGCGCGGCCTGGACGCTGCTCAAGGACTATATCCGCTATATGCATATCAAGGATGCCCGCGCGGATGGCTTTGTGGTTCCCGCCGGTGCCGGTGAGGGTCATGTGGCGGAGCTTGCGGCGGACTATCTGGCGATGGGCGGAGAGGCCTTCACGGTGGAGCCGCATCTGACGGTATTTCCCGGCTTGGAGCAATTGGAGCAGGCGGGGGATCGGAGCCAAATCGCCGATTATCGCTATCCCAACAGCAACGCCGCCTTTGATGCGGCCTGCGACGCGCTGAAGGTGTTGCTGGCCTGAGAAAAGAGGAAATTCGGATGGAAAAGCATGCCTTTCGAGGAAAATGGATAACAACCGCGGAATTTGCCGACCTAGCGCCCCGGAATGTCTATTTTCGCCAGCTGGAGCGGGTGAATTTGCCCTGTGAGGAGCACCGAAACCGGCATATCCTTTTTCGCAAGCGTTTTTCCCTTCGACAGAAGCCGAAAAGCGCGTTGCTGTATGTTTCGGCAGACGATTATTATAAGCTGTATGTGAACGGGCGGTTCGTCACCCAGGGCCCCGCTCCGGCATATCCCAGCCGCTATAACTATAACACGGTGGACATCACCCCCTTTTTGACAGCGGGAGACAATTTGCTGGCATTTCACACCCTGTATCAGGGGCTTATCAACCGGGTGTGGGTCAGCGGCGACGGCCAGCACGGCCTGATTTGCGACTTGGAGGCGGACGGGGTGCCGGTGGCGCAAAGCGACGAAAGCTTCCGCGTCCGGGAGCACGGAGGATACACGGAGGTGGGCATGGTCGGATACGACACCCAGTTTCTGGAGCGTTATGACTCCAATGCGCCGGAGGTGGGCTTCGAGGAGCCGGATTTTGACGACTCTGCTTGGGCGAATGCTCTGCCTCGCCAGAGGGCGCCTTATGAGCTGGTGCCCCAGCCCTCCGCGAGTCTGGTGCTTGAGACGCTTTTCCCGGTTGCTCAGGAACGACGGGGGAATGTGCTGTTTTTGGATTTTGGGGCGACCTATGTGGGCTATCTGGAGGCGGAGGCTGTTGGAACACCGGGCAGCGAAATTGAGGCTCGTTGCGGGCAGGAGCTGTGGGAGGATGGCACGGTGCGGTATGAGCTGCGTGCCAACTGCGTTTACCGGGAGCCGTGGAGATTGTCCGGGAAGTTGGATCGACTGGACTGGTTCGATTATAAATCCTTCCGTTATGCGGAGCTGGTGCTTCCCGAAGGCTGTGCGGTGAAATCCGTGCGCCTGCGGGCGCGTCATTATCCCTTTGCCCTGCGGGCCGGGCTGCATCCAGCCTTTGCCAAAAAGGAAGCTTTGCGGGCGATTTGGGCTCTGTGTGTCCACAGCCAAAAATACGGCGTGCAGGAAACGATTATGGATTGCATGGAGCGGGAAAAGGGCTTTTATGTGGGTGACGGCTGCTATACGGCCCTGACCCACCTTGTGCTGACCGGGGACGATTCCATGGTGCGCAAGCTCATCGACGATGGCTTTTCCTCCTCCTTCATATCCGATGGCCTGATGACCTGTCTGGACTGCTCCTTTATGCAGGAAATCGCGGAATATCCGCTGATGCTGGTGTTTTTGGTTTTGTGGCATTATCGGCTGGTGGGAGACCGGGACTATCTGGTGCAGAGCTATCCAAGGGTCTGTGCGCTGTTGGAGGCATACCGAAGCCGCTATGAGCAGGAGGGCCTGTTGCAGAACATAGACCGCTGGTGCGTGGTGGAATGGCCGGCGTCCTTCCGGGATGATTATGCGGTGGATTTAACGGAGGGCACCGTTTGCCGTGAGCCACATGTGGCGATAAACGCCTATTATATCGAGGCGATTCGTAGCGCGAACGCCATGGCGGCGGCGCTGGAGCAGCCGGCCTATCGGGATGAGCGGCCGGTGCTGGAGGCCTTCACGGCCGCCTTCTATGACCCGGTGAAGGAGCTGTTTCGGGACAGCGACCGAACGGCACATATCAGCTATATCGGCAATGTGTTCGCCTATGCGTTTCGGCTGTATCCGAAAACGGAGAGCCGGAAAAAAATGGAGCATTGGATTGAGGAGCGGGGAATAGCGGCCGTGTCCATGTTCGGCTCCTTCCCGCTGCTGTGGGGGTTGGTGCGGCATGACCGCATGGATTTGGTGGAGCGCTGTCTGGAGGAGCCGGGAAGCTGGAGCCGGATGCTCCGGGAGGGTGGCACGACCACCTTTGAGGGCTGGGGCAAGGATACGAAATGGAACACCTCGCTTTTCCATTTGACGCTCAGCGACGCGGCGCTGTTTTTATCGGATGTGGACTTAAAAAAATTGCTGTCATAAAGCGAAATAGGAGGAATGAGAATGCAAATCGGAGCACAGCTGTATACGGTACGGGATTTTTGCAAGACCCCGGAGGAGCTGGCGGAAACGCTGAAGAAAATCGCCGCCATCGGCTATCGAACGGTTCAGGTTTCCGGAACCTGCGCCTTTGAGGCGGAGTGGTTGCGAGCGCGTCTGCAGGAAAACGGCCTGCGTTGCGTGCTGACTCATACCGCCCCCACCCGTCTGCAGGAGGAGACGGCGGCGGTGGCCCAGGAGCATGAGGCCTTTGGTTGTCCCCATGTGGGGCTGGGCTTTTTCTCCTTCAACGGGGAGGAGGGGCAGAGCTATGCGGATTTTGTCCGGCTGTATCGCCCGGTGGCGCAGGCGTTGCGGGAACAGGGAAAATATTTCATGCATCACAACCACGCCCAGGAGTTCAGCCGAGTGGACGGGAAAACCGTCATGGAACGGCTGGCGGAGGACTTTTCGCCGGAGGAGCTGGGCTTTACGCTGGACACCTTCTGGGTGCAGGCCGGCGGCGGAGACCCGGCTCAGTGGCTGGAGCGGCTGTCCGGTCGGGTTCCCTGCATCCATTTGAAGGATTATGCTTATGCTAATGACCGAAAAATGGCCGTTGTGGGCGAGGGAAACATCAACTTCGAGCGGGTGTTCGAAAAAGCGGAGGCGGCTGGCACCCGGTATATGCTGGTGGAACAGGACGACTGCTATGGAGAGAACCCCTTCGATTGTCTGCGGCGCAGCTATGCCCATTTACATTCCTTGGGCTTTGAATAAACCGTAAAACGATAAAAAGGAGAGAGACACATGAGCGAAAAGCTGAAGGTTGGTATCATCGGAATCGGAAATATGGGAAGCGGCCACGCCGGAAACATCCGGGACGGCCGTTGCCCGGAGCTGGAGCTGGTGGCCATCGCCGATATCAACCCGCAAAAGCTGGAGCGGGCGAAAGGCCAGTGCTATGGCGAGCAGGTGCACTATTTCGATACGGCGGAGGCCATGCTGGACAGCGGCCTTGTGGAGGCCTGCATTGTGGCGGTGCCGCATTATGACCATGCGAAATATGCCATCGAGTGCATGAAGCGCTCTATCCATGTGATGGTGGAAAAGCCGGCGGGGGTATATACGAAGCAGGTGCGGGAAATGAATGCTGAGGCCGCGAAGCATCCGCAGGTGCGCTTCGGTATGATGTTCAATCAGCGCACCAACTGCCTCTATCGAAAGCTGCGGGAGCTGGTGCAATCCGGCAACTATGGCGAAATTCGGCGTACCAACTGGATTATCACCGACTGGTACCGTCCCCAGGCTTATTACAATTCCGGCGAATGGCGCGCCACCTGGTCAGGCGAGGGCGGCGGCGTGCTGCTCAATCAATGCCCCCATCAGCTGGATTTGTGGCAGTGGATTTGCGGAATGCCGGTGAAGGTGGACGCTCATTTGCATTATGGAAAATGGCATGATGTTGAGGTGGAGGACGATGTGACGGCCTATGTGGAATATGCCAACGGCGCCACCGGCGTGTTCATCACCACCACCGGCGACGCCCACGGAACCAACCGCTTTGAAATCCAGATGGACAAGGCGAAATTTGTCGTGGAAAACGGCCAGCTTTGGATGACCGAATATACGATGACCGAGCCGGAGTTTTCGGCGACCAACACGGAGCCCTTCGGCTGTGTGCCGGTCAGCTCCGCCGGGGCGGTGGAAACCGACGGCGACAACCTCCAGCATGTGGGCGTGCTCAACGCCTGGGCCGCGGCGATTTTGCACGGTGGCGATTTGGTGGCGGAGGGCGCCGAGGGTTTGCGTGGGTTGACCCTGTCCAACGCCATGCATTTGTCGGCGTTTTTGGGTCGGCCGGTGGAAATCCCCTTTGATGAGGAGCTGTATTATGAGGAGCTGATGAAGCGGGTGGCCACCTCACGCCGCAAGACTGCTGTTCAGGAGGTCGTGGCCGACACCAGCAGCACCTATGGCGGGGCGCGCTGACGGATTTATAGAAAGGCGGTGTGCGCTTTTGGATACGATTCGAATTGGCATCATCGGGGTGGGGAACATGGGCTCGGCTCATGCGGCCTGTATCGCTGCCGGTGAGGTGGACGGGCTGACGCTGGGCGCGCTGTGCGATTCCTCGCCCCGGCGCCGCCAGACCCTGGCGCAGAAATATTCGACGCTCCCTATATTCGAGGATGCGGAGGAGCTTTTCTCTTCCGGTTTGTGCGATGCGGTGATTGTGTCCGTGCCCCATCCCCTTCATGCGCAGCTGGCCATGGCTGCTTTTCGCCATGGGCTTCATGTTCTGGTGGAGAAGCCGGTGGATGTTGCAATTTCCCAGGCGCGGCGGCTCAACGAGGCGGCGGAAAAATCCGGGAAGGTGTTCGCCATCATGTTCAATCAGCGCACCAACCCCCTTTTCGCCCAGGCGCGTCAGATTGTGCACAGTGGTCAGCTGGGCGAATTGCGCCGGACGGCTTGGATTATCACCAACTGGTTTCGCACCCAGCACTATTATGACTCCGGAGATTGGCGGGCCACCTGGGCGGGAGAGGGCGGCGGTGTGCTGCTCAACCAGGCGCCCCATAATCTGGATTTGTGGCAGTGGATTTGCGGAATGCCGGAAAGCGTCACCGCCTATTGCGGCGAAGGAAAATATCACCGCATCGAGGTGGAGGACGAGGCCACGCTTTTCACCCGTTATGCCAACGGCGCCACCGGCCTTTTCGTCACCTCCACCGGGGAATATCCCGGAACGAACCGGCTGGAAATCGTCGGAGATCGGGGACGTCTGGTTTTGGAAAGCGGGACGCTGACCTGGGACAGACTGACGGCGTCTGTGGACGAAGCCATCCGCACCTCTGAAAACGGCTTCGCCCAGCTGGAAACGGAAACGCTTGTTTTCAAGCAGGAGACGCCGGAAACCGCCCATCGGGGGATTTTGCAGAATTTTGCCGATGGGATGCGGTTGGGAACGCCCCTGCTTTCCCCCGGCGTGGAGGGGATTCATGAGCTGTCCCTGTCCAACGCGGCCTATCTTTCTCAATGGAGTGGAAACACGCCGGTTTCTTTGCCTTTGGACGAGGAACGGTTCGACGCCCTTTTGCGGGAGCGGGTACAGCGCTCTTCCTTTACGGCGGAAAGTCCGGAGCGCGCCTGCGACGGGACATATTTGCCCCGCTGGCAGGTGCGTTGGTGAGTGCGCAGAAAAACGAACGGAGGAAAAAGCTTGATGGAATATCATTTCGAAAACGGAGAGATTGTCACCGAGGGGGCGGTGTATGAGCCGGTTCCCTATGATGTCGCCAACCGGGTTGCCAGCGCCCGCTTCAACGGAAAGGGCGGCGTGGACTATTTCGCGGTGGCGGATGGTGCACTCTTTTCGGCGCCAATTCGGTATATGAATTTGGCCTATAACGGAGAAATTCAGTCGCCCTTGCTTTCGAAGCGGGTATGTATGCTGGGGCGTCGGCAAACGGTGACGGTGGATTTGAAAACGGCGACGCTGACGGTGGAGCATTATCTGGACGAGGCGCTGAGTGGCGTGTTTTCCGTTTATCGGCTGACCGCCGCCGGGGCGGAGGATACGCTGGACATCGGGCTGAACGGCGACTTTTTCCGAGATCTTGCGGTGCAGGAGGCGTGGGCGCTGGAGGGTGCAGACAAAAGCTTCGGCGCTAGCGGCGAGATACGCTATTGTCCGGAAAATGGGGCGGTGTATTTTCGTCTGACGGCTCAAACGCCTATGTTGTATACGGTGATGGCCTTCGGCGATGAAGAACAGCGGACGGTCTGTCGGGCAGCGGATTTTTCCGCGGTGCGGACGGCGGCGCTGTCGGCGGTGCAGACGGTGGCTGTGCCGGAGAATTTGAGCGAAGCGGAGAAGGCGCTGTTCTGCTCCTCCTTTTGGTGTGCGCTGGAAAATTACAAAGAAAAGGGCGCTTATAAGGGCTTCATGGCCGGCTGTCGCTATCTGTCCCCCATGCGCACTTATTATCGGGATTCCTATTATACAGTTCTGCCCATGTATCACGCCCATGCGGACAAGGTGAAAAACCAGATTCTCACGCTGGCGCGCGGCATCGGGGCGGACGGCACCTGCCCCTCGGCGGTAAAAAGCGACTGGACTGACTGGTGGGGCGATCACTATGACAGCCCATCCTTCTTCGCGATGATGGTGTATGACTATATCCGCTATACTGGCGAGCTGTCGCTGGCGGACATGGCCGTGGGAGAGGGAACGGTGCTGGAAAAGGCCGTTCAGGCGGTGGAGCATCTCGCCTGCTATGCGGATGACACCGGCCTGCTGTATAAGGCAGGGCGGTATAACCAGCGGGACTGGGCGGATGAGGTGAGCCGTTATGGCTATGTGACCTATGACCAGGTGCTGTATGCCCGCGCGCTGTATAGCATTGCGCAGATTTATCGGCGAAAGGGAAACACGATGGAGCATCGCCGCTGGATGAGCCGCTTCGAGGCGGTGAAGAAAGCCGTCAACGATTGGCTGTGGGATGAGGAAAAGGGCTATTTCGTCAACTTCAAAAATGAGGACTATGTGGAGGATAACTGCTCCATCGACACCGTGCTCGCGGCGCTTTTTCATATCGCCGACGAAAAACGGGCGCGACGGATGCTTCGCCGGATGGAGGAGCTTTTAGAAACCCCCGCTAACGGGGTGGAGATCCCCTTCGGGAGTATGTGCGTGTATCCCTTCTATAAAAAGCTGGACGCGGCGCGGAACAAGTCTACCCAATGCTTCGATTATCACAACGGAGCCAACTGGCCCTATTTGTCGGCCATGTATGCGCTTGCCAAGCGGCAATACGGCATGGAATGGCGTTCTCTGCTGACCGTCCCCTTTACCTATAATCTCCAAAAGGGGAACTATACGCCGATTGAATATTTTTCGCCCTATTGTCCGGATGGCTCCTTGCTGCAGGCCTGGTCCGGCGTGACGGCCTTTGTTCTGGACGAGGCCATCAGCGCCCGGTTTTTCGAGGAGGAGCCGGAGGGAGCACAGACACTCTGAAAAACGCGCGATTGGGACGAAGGGGAAAGCCGACGGCTTTTTCCCATTTTTTCCCACTTTTTCCCGCTTTTTCGTCCGCTTTTTTCGGGGCGGCGTTGATTTTCCCGGTGTTCTATGGTATAGTGAAAGGCCGATGGGCGTTGCTTGCCCGAAAATATTCCGCGGAGGAACCGATATGCTGTTGACAAAGGATAAACAATTTTACCGCTCCCTGCTGGCGCTGGCAATTCCGATGATTTTGCAAAATCTAGTGACCTATTCGGTGGGGCTGGCGGACAATTTGATGATTGGCTCGTTGGGAGACGCGGCCGTCTCCGGCGTGTATATGGGAAACCAGCTGCAAACGGTGCTGCAGGTGCTGATGGGCGGCATCGAGGCGGGAATTCTGTTGTTGTCCGCCCAATATTGGGGACAGAGAAGCACCCAACAGGTGCGCCGAGTGGTGGCGGTGGGGGCGCTGTTCGCGTTGGCCTTCGGCCTGCTGCTGTCGGTGCTGTGCATCGCCTTTCCGGAGCCGATTTTGCGCATTTTCACAAAGGAGCCGGCGGTGATTCGGGAGGGGATGGAATACCTGTCCTTTTCGGGCTATTCTTATGTGTTTTTCTGCATCACCCAGACGCTGATCGCCGCCATGCGCAGTGTGGAGGTGGCGCGGGTTGGCCTGGCGGTTTCCCTCTGCTCCTTGGTGGTGGATGTGGCGCTCAATTATGTATTCATTTTCGGAAAGCTTGGCTGTTCGGCGATGGGTGTGCGGGGTGCGGCGCTGGCCACCCTCATCGCCCGCATTACCGAGGCGGTCATCATGGTGGTGTATACGCACCGCGTCGACAGGCGGCTGTGCTTCCGCTTTTCGGAGCTGTTGCATCCGGATGGCGGGATTTTGCGGGATTTCATCCGTTATGGAACGCCCCTGATGGCCGGCCAGCTGGTGTGGGGAACGAATCTGTTGGCCAACAGCATCATCCTCGGCCGCTTTTCCGAATCGGTGATTGCCGCTACCAGCGTGGCCAACACGGCTAACAACCTGATGTATGTGGGGGTCAACGGGCTGGCTGCTGCGGTGGGGATTGTGATTGGAAAAACGGTTGGCTCCGGCCACCTGGACCGTATTCGGGAATATTCCCGCACGGTGCAGCTTCTGTTTCTATGCGTGGGGCTTCTCTCCGGCGGGATGCTGCTGGCAATTCGCTGGCCGCTGATTTCGCTGTATAGCATTTCCGGCGAAGCGGCCGCCTATGCCGGCCGGATGATTGGGGTGCTGGCGGTCACCACCATCGGCACCTGCTATCAATACCCCTGCCTCTTCGGGCTGGTGAAAAGCGGCGGTGATGTGCGCTTCGTGATGGTCAACGACACGGCGTTTGTGTTTTTCGTGGTGATTCCGGCGGCGGTGATCGCCTGCCTGTGCGGCGCGTCGCCGGTGGTGGTTTTTGCCTGTCTGAAGGTGGACCAGGTGCTGAAATGCATCCCTGCCTTTTTCAAAATCCGGCGCTATGACTGGATGAAAAACCTGACCCGCCCGTCTGAGACGGGCGCGGAAAAGGGGAATGAAAAATTTCTTGAAACCGGAGAAGGGTTCGTGTATAATAGAGGAAAATAGACTTCTAGGAGGGGCGCGTATGCAGTTTGGCGATTTTGCCGGGAACGCGGCGGCGAAGGCATGGCTTTCGGCGCAGGTGGATTCCGGTCGGATTCCGCAGGCGCTCCTCATCGAGGGCGCGCGGGGAAGCGGCCGGCGGACGCTGGCCATGCGGCTGGCGCGGGCGGCGGTTTGCGAGGCTGAGCCGCGGGGAAAGCGCCCTTGCGGCGTTTGCCCCGCCTGCCGAAAGTCGGTGCATCCGGACATCACGGTGTTCGGCGGCGACGGCCAGACGGTTTCAGTGGATGCGGTGCGCCAGCTTCGCCAGGAGGTCTTTGTGAAGCCTAACGAGGCCGTCAGCCGAATGCTTCTTCTGCTGGATGCGGAAACGATGACCTCGCAGGCGCAAAATGCGTTGTTGAAAATTTTGGAGGAGCCGCCGCCGGCGGTGCACTTCGTGCTTACCTGCGAGAGCCGGACACAGCTTCTCGAAACGGTGCGTTCCCGGTGCAGTGCCTTGAGCCTGCAGCCGGTTAGCTGGGAGGAGGCGTCGCCGATTTTGCGTCGCCGGCTGCCCCAGGCGGAGGAGGGAAAGCTGCGCCAGGCGCACAGCCTTTTCTCCGGCGCCATCGGCCAGATTCTCAATGGCATGGAGGATGGCGCGTTTCGCGAGGTGCTGGAGCTGACGCCTCTGTTCGCGCTGGCGATCACGGCGCCGGACGAGCTGGAGCTGTTGCGGCTGACCGGCCGTCTTGAAAAGCAGAAGGAACGAACAGCGGGGGTGCTGGCCGGGCTTCAGCTGGTGTTCCGGGATGCGCTGGCGGTGCGCTGTGGCGCCGAGCGGATGGCTTCGACCGCCCCAGGGGAGGCGCGCCGTCTGGCGGCGGTCTTGCCGGAGAAACGGCTGGCCGCGCTGGAGGAAACGGTGCAACAGCTGCAACGAGCGTTGCACCAAAACATGAATCAAACACTGTTTTTGACGCGGTTTTGTGCCTGCCTGCGGCAGGCCGCCGGAGTATGAGAAAGGCTGTGAAGGACGAATGGCAATGAGCATTGGTGTGCGTTTTCGCGAAAACGGCAGAATTTATGATTTTGACCCGCGGGGGATGACCCTTCTTCCCGGCGAGCTGGTGGTTGTGGAAACCGCTCGTGGCGCCGAATGTGGGCGCGTGGTTCGCTTGGGGCGGGAAGGAACGTCGGGCGGCGAGCGGGAGCTGCGACCGGTGCTGCGCCGGGCGGACGACATCGACCGCCGTCGAAAAGAGGAAAACGAGGCGAAGGAGCGGGAGGCGATGCGCGTTTGTCAGGAGCGCATTGAGGCGCACCATCTGGATATGAAGCTGGTGGATGCGGAATATACCTTCGACGGGTCGAAGATTTTGTTCAATTTCACCGCCGAGGGGCGGGTGGATTTTCGCAGCCTGGTGAAGGATTTGGCCGGGGTGTTTCATGCGCGCATCGAGCTGCATCAGATCGGCGTGCGGGATGAGGCGAAAAAGCTGGGCGGCGTGGGAATTTGCGGCCAGCCCTTCTGCTGCTCCCGGTTTTTGCGGGAGTTTCAGCCGGTGTCCATCAAAATGGCGAAGGAGCAGGGGCTGTCGCTGAACCCCACGAAGATTTCCGGCTCCTGCGGTCGCCTGATGTGCTGCTTGAAGTATGAGCAAGATGTGTATGAGGAGCTGTGCAAGCTCACCCCGCGGGTGGGGGCGACCGTCATGACGCCGGAGGGAAAGGGCGTTGTGACCGAGAGTGCCGTGCTCACCGGGAAAATCAAGGTGCGGCTGGAAAGCGCGCCGGATGTGCCGGCGGTGGAGATGAATCGGGAGGATGTGCAGGTGGTGCGCGGCGGGAAGCCCGGCGCGGGCGGCGAGACAGGCGCTGCTCCGGCGGCGAAGAAAAACGCCGGCTCCCGGCAGACCCCGAAGAGCGGCGCGCGTCCGAACCAAAACAGTGACAAGGAGAGCGGCCGGTGATCGAGAGTCCCGACAAAAGCTCCGGCGCGAAAAAAGGAGTGTGTTTTATGATTTATATTCTGGAAAATGAGCGGCTGAAGGTGAAGATCAGCAGCATGGGCGCAGAGCTCCAGTCGATTCGCCGCCTGGATGGAGATTTTGAATACCTTTGGCAGGGGGATGCGCAATATTGGTCCGGCCGTGCCACGAATCTTTTCCCATTCTGCGGACGGAATGTGAACGGAGAATATGCCTATTCCGGTGAGATCTATGAAATGCCTCTGCATGGCTTCGCCCGACAGATGGAATGGAGCGTCGTGCGCCAGAAAACGCAAACTCTCACTCTTCAGCTGAAGGATAGCTCCGAGACGCTGGCGCGATATCCCTTCCATTTTGCCATCGAAGTCACCTACGCTTTGCAGGAAAATGCGCTGTCGGTTTCGCTGGCGGTGCATAACCGGGACGAAAAAGAGCTTCTGTTTTCGCTGGGCGGGCATCCGGGCTTCCGGCTTCCGCTGTCGCCGGAGGAGACCTTCGAAGACTATGCGCTGGTCTTCGACGCCCCCTGTGCGCCCAGCCGTCTGGGACTGACCGATGCTGGTCTTTTTTCTGGCGTGTGGGAGAAGTTTTCGCTGGAGGATGGGCGGCGACTGCCCCTGTGCCGGGAACTGTTTGACCGGGATGCGATTTTTTTGAAGGACACGCCCGGCGGCGTGACGCTTTGCTCGGAAAAGGGAAAGCATAGCGTGCGCATGGAGTATACAGACTTCCCCTTCATCGGCTTTTGGCAGCCTGATCATTCCGATGCCCCTTTCCTATGCCTGGAGCCGTGGAACGGTCTGCCGGCCCTGGACGGCGCGGTCAATCGGCTGGAGGAAAAGCCGGAAACCCGGCGGCTGGCGGCGGGGGACAGCTTCCGCTGTGGCTATACTCTGTCCTTCACATGATTTTTTTGTGCGAAAAGCGCTGTGTGCCCCGGATGCCTGTGCGGTGTTCGGGGCGTTCTTGCTTTTTGAAGGGGCGCATAGTATAAAATGCGAGAAAGTGCGAGGAGGCGAGAAAATATGGCCGGTGGCAAACGCAGACGGCGAAAGCGTCCCGGGCGTTGTTCCCGTCGGGTGCGCCATCCGGAGGTGTGGGAAAGCCTTTTGGCGGATGTGTCGCGGGCGCTGGCGGGATGAAATTTGGGAAATGCTGTCGAAATGAACAGTTTTCCAGCCGCGGGATTTGTCAAAACATGGGCAACCCTCTAATTGACAAACGGTGTAAAAGGCAGTATACTGAAACCAGTGATTAACGGAACATTCGATATACATCAAAAGATACGGTTTTGAAGTTTCTACCCGGTCGCCGTAAATGACCGGACTATCGATGTGAAATGGTCAGGCGACCGTCGGTCGCCGCCTGTGCCGTGACCTTTCGCATCGCGGAGCGTGGAAGCGCTCTGCGATTTTTTGCTTTTTCAAAGGAGGACGAAGCGATGCAGCTTCTTGAAGAACGGATTCGCCGGGACGGCATCGTGGCGCCCGGAAATGTGCTACGCGTGGACAGCTTCATCAACCACCAGATGGACATGGAGCTGATGAACGCCATGGCGGACGAGCTTTGCCGCCTGTTTGCCGCCGAGGGGGTTCAGCGGGTGTTGACCGTGGAGGCCTCCGGCATCGGAATTGCCTGTCTGGTGGCGCTGAAGCTGGGTGTGCCCATGGTATTCGCAAAAAAGTCGAAAACCTCCAATATTCCCGACACGGTGTACACCGCCACGGTGAAATCCTACACCCACGGGAATGTAAATCAGATTATGGTGTCGAAGGAGTTTTTGCCGGCTGGGGAGCGGGTGCTGCTCATCGACGATTTTCTGGCTCAGGGCGAAGCGCTGGAGGGCCTACGCAGCTTGGTGGAGCAGGCGGGAAGCACGGCGGTCGGTGCTGGGATTTTGATTGAAAAGGCTTTTCAAGACGGCGGAAAGCGTCTGCGCGGTGAAGGTCTGCGGGTGGAAAGCCTGGCGCGGGTGGCATCCATGAGTGTGGAGGAAGGCGTTCGCTTCGCTGAATAAAATTTGGTTGATACCGCTCTGCTGGAGCGGAAAAACATAAAAAGAGAAAAATGGAGGAAATGTACATGAAAAAGCTACTGGCGTTCGTTCTGGCTGCTGTGATGCTGCTGTCTTTGGCGGCTTGCGGCGATGTCACCGGCAACGAAAAGAAGGGTGAGGGCGCGGATCTGCTGCCCCGCAAGGAAGTCACCACCAGCGTGACCATCCCGGAGGATTTCAAAATCGGCATGATTTGCCTGCACGACGAGAACTCCACCTATGACAACAACTTCATTCAGGCGATGAAGTCGGTGCAGAAGGGCCTGGGTCTGAAGGACGAGCAGGTCATCATCGTCCCTAACATCGGCGAGGACAACTCCTGCTATGACACCGCTGTGGACCTGGCGAAGAACAAGGGCTGCGACATCATTTTCGCGGACTCCTTCGGCCATGAGTCCTTCATGAAGTCTGCCGCGAAGGAATATCCCAATGTGCAGTTCTGCCATGCCACCGGCACCTCGGCGAAGCTGGCCGGTCTGGACAACTTCCACAATGCGTTCGCTTCCATCTATGAGGGCCGTTATCTGGCGGGTATCGCCGCCGGCATGAAGCTCAGCGAGATGATCGAGGAAGGCAAAATCAAGGCCGAGGAAGCAATCATCGGCTATGTGGGCGCCTTCACCTATGCCGAAGTGGTTTCCGGTATGACCTCCTTCTATTTGGGCGCTCGCTCCGTCTGCCCCTCTGCCACCATGAAGGTGCGCTACACCGGCTCCTGGTATGACCAGGCCAAGGAGCAGGAGACGGCGCAAGCCTTGATTACCAACGACAAGTGCGTGCTCATCAGCCAGCACGCCGACTCCTTGGGCGCTCCCACGGCCTGCGAGCTGGCGGGTGTCCCCAATGTGTCCTATAACGGAAGCACCTATTCTGCCGGCGAGAGCACCTTCGTCGTGTCTTCTGCCATCAACTGGGCGCCCTATTTCCAGTATATCATCGAGACGGTGGTTAAGGGCGAGAAGATCGACGCCGACTGGTGCGGCAACATCGTCTCCAACTCCGTTGTGCTGAGCGGCCTGAACCAGGATGTGGTTGCTATGGGCACCGAGGAGAAGATCAACGACGCCATCAAGGCCTTCAAGGCGGGCACTCTGCATGTGTTCGACACCTCCAAGTGGACCAAGGACGGCGCGACGCTGACCGAGTATCTGGCGGATGTGGATGGCGACTTCAAGGGCGAGACCAATGTCATCCATGATGGCTATTTCGACGAGTCCAACGCGAAGGACTTCCGCTCTGCGCCCTATTTCGACATCATTATCGACGGTGTCACCAACCTGAATACGAACTACGGCGAATAAGCCGCATGAACCGCAACTGTCGGGCTGCTCGCAAGCTATGCGGGCAGCCCCGTTGCTGTTTATTGATACCTTCTATAGGAGGATGCTTGTGAACGCTCTGGAACTGCACAATGTGACCAAGCGCTTCGGCGAAAAGGTCATCGCAAACAAAAATGTCAGCCTTTCGGTGCGCCGGGGTGAAATTCTGGCGGTGCTGGGAGAAAACGGAAGCGGAAAGACGACGTTGATGAATATGATCGCCGGAATTTACCATCCAGACGAGGGCGAAATTATCATCAACGGGGAGCCGGCGCTCATTGCCTCGCCCAAGGACGCCTTCGGCTATGGCATCGGCATGATCCACCAGCATTTCAAGCTGGTGGATGTGTTCACCGCCACGGAGAACATCGTTCTCGGCATTGATGACGGGAAAAAATATCGGCTGAAGGACGCTATGAAGCGGGTGGCGGAGATTTCGGAGAGATACGGCTTCGAAATCGACCCGAAGAAAAAAGTGTATACTATGTCCGTCTCCGAAAAGCAGACGGTGGAGATTGTGAAGGTGCTGTATCGCGGCGCGGAAATCCTGATTTTGGACGAGCCGACGGCGGTGCTGACGCCTCAGGAAACGGAAAAGCTGTTTGCGGTGCTGCGTCGGATGCGAGATGACGGAAAATCTATTCTCATCATCACCCACAAGCTCCATGAGGTGCTCAGCATCTCCGATCGGGTGGCGGTTTTGCGCAAGGGCGAATACATCGGCACAGTCATTACCGCCGAAACGGACGAGGCCCAGCTCACCGAGATGATGGTGGGGAAAAAGGTGGTGTTGAACATCGAGCGAAGCACCCCTCACGACCCGGCGGATCGGCTGATTGTGCGTGGGGTGGACTGCGTAAGCCGGGATGGCGTGCGCCTGTTGGATGATGTGAGCTTCACCGCTCGCAGCGGCGAAATTCTCGGCATCGCCGGCATCGCCGGTTCCGGCCAACGGGAGCTGTTGGAGGCCATCGCCGGCCTGCAGCCCCTGTCCGGCGGCGAAATTTTGTATCAGGATCCCCAATCGGGCGTGACGGAGGATTTGCGCAACAAAACGCCCATGCAGATTCGAGATTTGGGCGTACGGCTGTCTTTCGTGCCGGAGGATCGGCTGGGCATGGGTCTGGTTGGCAACATGGACATCGTGGACAACATGATGCTGCGGAGCTACCGAAAGGGGAAGTCTGTGTTTTTGGATCGCCAGCCGCCCCGTCAGCTGGCGGATCAGATTATCGAGGATTTGGGTGTTGTCACGCCCAGCCCCTCTACGCCGGTGCGCCGTCTGTCCGGTGGAAATGTGCAAAAGGTGCTGGTTGGCCGGGAAATCGCTTCGTCGCCGACGGTGCTGATGGCGGCCTATCCGGTGCGCGGCCTGGATATCAACTCCTCCTATCTGATTTATAACCTGCTCAATCGCCAGAAGGAAAACGGCGTTGCTGTGATTTTCGTGGGCGAGGATTTGGATGTGCTGATGGCGCTGTGTGACCGGATTCTGGTGCTGGGCGGCGGCCGGATCACCGGCGAGGTGGATGGCCGAAATACCACTAAGGAGGAAATCGGTCTGCTGATGACCAAGACGAAGGGAGGCGACGCCCGTGGCTAAGGCAAAGAAGGAAAAGCATACTCGTGAACCGCTGTTGTATGTGGTGAAGCGGGATAATATGTCGGCGAAGCGGGCGTTGCTGGTGCGCGCCGTCGCGATTTTGCTGGCGGTGGTTGTGTGCGGCGTGGTGACGAAGCTGCTCACAGGGGACGACCCTCTTTCGATCTTCGCCACCATCTTTAAGGGTGCCTTCGGAACCGGTCGCACGCTGGTGACGGTGCATGATATTGCAATTTTGCTGTGTGTTTCTCTGGCGGTGACACCTGCCTTTCGGATGCGCTTTTGGAATACCGGCGCGGAGGGGCAAGTGCTGATCGGTTGCTTGGCGACGGCGGTTTGTATGCTGACGCTGGGCGGAAAAATCCCGGATGGTTTGCTGATTGTGTTGATGACGCTGGCGGCGATTCTCGCCGGTGTGATCTGGGGTGTGATCCCCGCCTTTTTCAAGGCGAATTGGGGCACGAACGAAACCCTGTTCACCCTGATGATGAACTACGTGGCGATTCAGCTCATCGAATATTTCCTCAAGGTGGCGGACAAGAGCGGCTCCAATGTAGTCGGCCCCGATTTGCTCACCCATGGCTGGTTCCCGAATTTGTTCAACACGCCCTATGTGCTGAACATCCTGATTGTGGCTCTGCTGACGGTCGGAATGCATATCTATTTGAAATACAGCAAGCACGGCTACGAAATCTCCGTGGTGGGCGAAAGCGAAAACACGGCGCGCTATATTGGCATCAATGTGAAAAAGGTGATCATTCGCACCATGGCGCTGTCCGGCGCGATTTGCGGTATTGCCGGGTTGCTGTTGGTGGGCGGTTCGTCCCATTCCATCGACTCCAATCTGGCGGATGGCCGTGGCTTCACCGCTATCATGGTTTCCTGGCTGGCGAAGTTTAATCCGGTGTTTATGATTCTCACGACCCTGCTGTTGGTGTTTTTGGAGCGTGGTGCGGATGAAGTGGCCTCGAAATTCGGTCTCAACGGCGATTTTGCCGATATTCTCACCGGAATCATTCTGTTTTTCATCATCGGCTGTGAATTCTTCATTCATTATGAAGTGCATTTGAATCGGCATAAAAAGGCTATCGCCGCAGAAAAGGAGGAGAACTGACATGGAACTGATTATCGGTTTTATCCAGCGGGCGATTCTGCAGGGAACGCCGCTGCTGTTCGGCTCCACCGGCGAAATTCTCACAGAGAAATCCGGAAACCTGAACCTGGGCATCCCTGGCATCATGTATATTGGTGCGATTTCCGGTGTGGTGGGCGGTTTTTTCTATCAAACATCCGGTCTGCCGATTATTCCCTTCTTTGCGGTGCTGTTGCCGCTGTTGTGCTGTCTGCTGGGGTCGTTGCTGGCTTCTCTGCTGTATTGCTTCCTCACCGTGACCTTGAAGGCGAACCAGAATGTGACCGGCTTGGCTCTGACTACCTTCGGCGTAGGCGTTGGAAACTTCTTCGGTGGCTCGCTGATTAAAATTGTTAAGAGCGATGTGCCCTATCTGGCGCTGGTGAAAATTGCCAAGGCGTATAAGGGCACGTTGCCCTTCGCTGAGTCCCTGGGGCCGGTGGGTGAGCTGCTGTTCTCCTATGGCTTTATGGTGTATCTGGCGGTGGCGCTGGCGGTGGCGGTGAGCCTGCTCTTGAAAAAGACCCGGATGGGCTTGCAGCTGCGGGCGATTGGCGAAAACCCGGCCACGGCGGATGCGGCGGGCATCAATGTCACCCGCTATAAATATGGAGCGACCTGCATCGGCGGCATGATTGCCGGCTTGGGCGGCCTGTTCTATATCATGGACTATAGCAACGGCATCTGGTCGAACAACGGCTTTGGTGACCGTGGCTGGCTGGCGATTGCCATCGTGATTTTCGCCACCTGGAAGCCCACCATGGCGATTCTCGGCTCCTATCTGTTTGGTGCGCTGTATATCCTGTTCAACTATTTGCGCGTGCCGATGCAGGTGCTGCCGCTGATTCAAATGCTGCCCTATGTGGTGACGATTGCGGTGCTGGTGGCGGTGAGCGTGCGCAAGAAGCGAGAGGATCAGCCTCCGGCGTCCCTGGGTCTGTCCTATTTCCGAGAGGAGCGCTAAATCGCCCATATTGCATATATCATTACGTATTATATGGTGTAGGCATAGCTATCCCCCGGTGGAGCTTTTGCTCCACCGGGGGATTTTGTTGTGAAGGGTAGTTGGGGTGGGGTGTCGGCTGTTTCGCGTGGCGTGTTGCGGCGGCGGCTTTCGGTGGCTGAGGGGGCGGAAAGGGAGAAAAGCAAGAAAAAAGCGAAAAAACTGAAAAAACGAAAAAAGGGGGTTGACAAACGAGGGAAAGCGTGGTATTATAGCAAAGCTGTCGCGCGAGACGGGAACGAATCGCCCCGCACAGCACTCGAAAAAGCACCATCCAAACGGTAGCCGAGAGGTTGCCCGGAACGGTTGGGGTACCTTGAAAATTAAACAGTGTATGACAAGAACGAAACACACAAATACCCGTTAATTCCTCCTCGGAAACGAGAGGAATCCGGTGATGGGAAACCATCGCCAAAGAGACGCCAAAGAGCGTCATGAGTTGTTCAGACTCAACGAGATTGATACAGCGGAAACGCTGTGTGAATACAACGTATTGAGAGTTTGATCCTGGCTCAGGACGAACGCTGGCGGCGTGCCTAACACATGCAAGTCGAACGGAGTGGAATTTTCCGAACCCTTCGGGGGGACGAGAGCTTCACTTAGTGGCGGACGGGCGAGTAACGCGTGAGTAACCTGCCCTTCAGTGGGGAACAACAGCTGGAAACGGCTGCTAATACCGCATAATGTGCCATGGGGGCATCCCCGAGGTACCAAAGGAGCAATTCGCTGAAGGATGGACTCGCGTCCGATTAGGTAGTTGGTGAGGTAACGGCTCACCAAGCCGACGATCGGTAGCCGAACTGAGAGGTTGATCGGCCGCATTGGGACTGAGACACGGCCCAGACTCCTACGGGAGGCAGCAGTGGGGGATATTGCACAATGGAGGAAACTCTGATGCAGCAACGCCGCGTGAGGGAAGAAGGTCTTCGGATTGTAAACCTAAGTTATCAGGGACGAACAAAATGACGGTACCTGAAGAGAAAGCTCCGGCTAACTACGTGCCAGCAGCCGCGGTA